>NZ_VZPV01000002.1:600000-900000 GCF_008801405.1 Ralstonia insidiosa
CGCTCGCGTCCATGTTGCCGTAGTCGAATTTGCGCAGATACGCATGCAGCGTCTGCGCACCCATCGCATGCGTGATGCGCTGCGAATACCAGACCACGGAGTACTTGAGCCACAGCGTGGGGTCGATGGGCTGGTGCCAGGCCTCGCCACCCCAATCGGGGTCGCCAGCCTTCATGTGCTCGATGGGGGTGTGCTCGTCCCTCAGGAAACCGTGGTCGTAGCCCATGACCGCCAGCGCCAGCTTGAAGGTGGACGCAGGCGTGACGCGTTCGGCGCACTGGCCTTCGTGCAGAACAACCTTGCCGGTGGCGGCATCGGCAACGATCGTGCAGATCGTGCGCTCGGCATGGGCAAAGGTGGCAAGCGCGGCCAGCAGGGCGCCGGTCGCGGCGTGGCGGAGTTTCATCATCGATCAACCTCGAGAAGGGGAAAGAATGGACTGCGGAAAAGCGCGGCAGCGTAACAGCGGGGCCACCGTTTCATAGGCCGCCACACGCGTAACGGCTGTAACGCTCGCGCGCCTGGCGGGGCGGAATCCCCCTCTTCTCAAGAAAAGCTTGCAAATTTCGCGGGGGTCTGTAAAATGCGGCGCTCACCTAGCCCAGGTGGCGGAATTGGTAGACGCACTAGTTTCAGGTACTAGCGGGTAACTCCGTGGAGGTTCGAGTCCTCTCCTGGGCACCAAACACAGTCCTCAGCTGTTCGAGGACGACCAAAAACCCGCGTGGCGATAAGCCTCGCGGGTTTTTGCGTTTCTGGCGCCCAGCCAGCGCCTCGCCAACATCACCCTCCGTATGAAAATCGTCGTCGCCTCAGACATTCATGGCATCAACGCGTCGTTGCGGTCGTTGCTCGCCGTGCTTGGTGATCCCGTCATCCTATCGCCGTGGCCCGAAGGCGGTTGCCCATTTGCCAGCGAAGAAGACGCTGTTCATGCATTCCACGCGAAGAACGGCCTGCGCTCGTATGCGCAAAAGATTGCCGATGTCGTTGAAGACCAACCCGCCTTTCTGATCGGATTCAGCGTGGGGGCGACAAGCCTATGGCATTACATCGCGAGTCAGCGATGCCACGTGCAAAGTCGAGCATTTCTGTACTACGGTTCCCGCATCCGCGACGCCGTCGGGTTGATTCCTCGATGCCCGGCGACGGTCGTCTTTGCAGAGCATGAGCCGTCGTTTTCCCCAGCGTCTGTTGCCGCCTCGATTGCCGGCCCCGGAGTCGCATGCTCCGTCATTGAAAACACGCACCATGGGTTCATGAATCCTTCCTCGCGGCACTACCGGCTCGATATTGCGGGCCGACAACTGGAGCTTCTGCGCAGCGCGACGGAAGAAGGGGCAACGACGCAAGTGACGGGCGGATAGTGGTGACAATGAGCGCCTGAAGGGTAATCGTTTCGATGGGAATGGCAGTCAGAGCAGATGCTTGCCTTCTGGGAGACCGGTCGCTCGATGAATATCGGAATCGTCGTGGATGGCTTGGGCTTCTGCGTCCCCAATCACGCAAGGAGCACATTCCGATACGCGTGCGCGCCGGAATGGCACCAATGAATCAGGCAAAGGCCCACAGCAATGTGGGCCTTTTGCTTTTGGCGCATTGCGCACCTCACCAGCCGTGGAACCGCCCCCACACCTCCACTCCGCCACGTGACGACACTGCGTGATACTCCGGAAACTGTGCGCCCGTTGCGCACGCATGGTTCGGCAGGATGCGCAGCTTCGTCCCGACCGGGAAGCGCGCTGCAAGGTCGTCGCGAACCGAGCCATCGCTCGCGGCAAGGATGCCGTGCTCCTGGTTCGCGCCAATCAACGTGAGCCCGTCGAACGGCGTGCCATCGAGCGCGCAAGGCTGCCCGTAGCCGAAGTCATGCGACTGCTTGGCCGTACCACGGTCACGACTCATCGCCATCCAGCCCGCATCGACAATCACCCAGCCCTTGTCCGCCTGATGACCAATCACGGTGGTCAACACACTCAGGGCAATCTCATCAATCTTGCACACGCCCACGTTGTGCATGACCAGATCGAAGAACACGTAGACGCCCGCGCGCACTTCGGTCACGCCTTCCAGGTGCGCCGTCGCCAGCGCCGTCGGTGTGGAGCCAACGCTGACTGCCGCGCACGGAATGCCCGCCTCACGCAAACGCTGCGCGGCGCGCACGCACCCGGCACGCTCCTGCTCGGCCAGCGCAGCAAGCGCGGCCTGATCATGCAAGTCGTAGCTGGACCCAACGTGCGTCATCACACCACCCACCTCAATGCCGCCCGCCTGCAGGATGCGGCCGACGTCCAGCAGCGCATCCTGCTCGGGCGTGATGCCGGAGCGGTGGCCATCGGTATCGACTTCGATCCACACCTCGCAGCGTTCGTCGTGCGTGCGGTAGTGCTCGACCACGGCGTTGGCGGCCTCCACGTTGTCCACCACGAGCTTGAGGTGGCAGCCCTGGCGGCGCAGCGCCATCGCGCGCGGCAACTTGGCGGCAACGATGCCCACGGCATACAGGATGTCGGTGATGCCGGCAGCAAAGAACGCTTCCGCCTCTTTCAACGTGGATACGGTGATGCCCTGCGCGCCGGCCGCGACCTGCGCGCGCACCACGTCGAGGCATTTGGTGGTCTTCACATGCGGGCGGAATGTCACGCCCATCGCGTTCATGCGCTGCTGCATGCGCGCGATGTTGTGCTGCATCCGCGGCAGGTCGATCAACGCAGCGGGCGTGTCGAGTGCATCAAGGTTGCTGGTGCTGGAGGTCATGGTTGTGTTCCTGATGCGGCGAAGCGGCTGGCCCAGGGCACAAGCCCATCCAGTGTTGGCGATTCAATTTCCGGCGGCTGCGCACCGTCTACCAGCGAGAGGCCGATGCGGTTGTGCCAGTACGTGCGCAAACCCACCACTGCCGTGCCAAACATGTCGTAGCTGGAACCGGCAACGAATGCGGCATCAGCAGCCCCCACGCCAAGCTGCTCCAGCGCCATGCGATACGGTTTGGGGTCGGGCTTGTAGACGCCCGCCTGCTCCGCCGTGATGACAGCGTCCCAGGCAACAGGCAACCGCGCTGCCGCCTGCCGGCCCAGTCGCTCCGAGCAGTTGGTCACGACGGCCAGCTTGCAGTGCGGTTGCAGTTGCTTCAGCGCTTGGGCAGCACCGCTCCAGGGTTCAAGCTGCAACCAGCCGGCTTCCAACGCATCAGGTGCCGAGGCCGGCAGGCCGACGTTCTGTGCCGCCTCCCGCACCATCACCTCATACGGGACGTACACGCCGCAGCCGTACGTCAGGCGCAGATACTCCGCACGCCACGTGCGGCCCGCCTGCTGTGAGCCGGCTGCGCGATCCCACAATGCCCACGAATCCAGCAGCGCGGTCAGCAGGTCAAACAGGATGGCCTTGGGATAGCCCGGGGAAGACGTAGAGGAAGTCACGCTGGTCACCTGCAAATCGGCGTTGATTGATGCAACGGATTGTAGGCAGCGCCGGCCGACTTGAGGTGAAGCCGATTTGATTCAAAGATTCAGTACAGCTACATCATGCGCGCCATGGCGGCTGCGGCTTGAAGCGGCTCTGCAGGAACTGCATAAAGTGGCGCGTGCGCTGCGGCAGCCCCGCGCGGTTGTGCGTGAGTGCGATCACATTGGCGTCCGGCGCCTTCCAGCCCGGCAGCAAGCGCACCAGTCGCCCGGCGCGCAGGTCATCCGCCACATCCCATTCGGAGCGCAGGATCGCGCCACGCCCCTCGCAGCCCCAGCGGCGGATCACGTCACCGTCATTGCAGATCAGCTTGGCTTGCACGCGCACGCTGCGGCTCGTCCGACCCTTGCTGAAATGCCAGAGCGATACGTCCTCCTTGTTCTCGCGCAGCACGATGCAGGGCAGCGCGGCGAGATCGTCTGGCGTCTCAGGCATGCCGTGGCGCTTGATGAACGCAGGCGACGCACAAAGCAACCGCGCATTCGGCGCAATCGCGTAGCCCACACGGTTGGACACCTGCAGCGCACCGATATGAACCACCACATCAAAGCGCTCAGCCGCTTCGGTCAACGGGGCATCGGAGAGCATCAGCTCGATGTCGACGTCGGGATGTTCCTGCTGGAAGTCACTGATGACGGGCGCGATGTAGCGTCGCCCGAAGCCCAACGGCGCGTTGACCTTGAGCGTACCCACCAGGCCACCCTGGCGCGTTTGCAGATCCTCCGACAGGGCATCGAGCTGCCGGATCAACTCCGCGCCGCGCTCACACAGCAGTGCGCCCTCTTGCGTAAAACGCAGGCTGCGCGCGGTGCGGTCAACAAGCCGCGCGCCCAGCTTCTTTTCCAACTGCTGCAGACGCTGCGACACCGCCGAGGGCGTCAGGCCCAACGCCCGCGCCGTGGCAACCAGGCTGCCGTTTTCCTGGATGGCCAGCAGGAAGCGCAGATCGGCGGAGTCGGTCATGGGTGCACTTTACTTGCCGGCAAAGCGATCGGTGGCGGCGACGAGCTGGTCGAGGATGCCGGGTTCGCTCCATGCATGACCCGCCCCTTCGATCAGGTGGAAATCCGCGTCGGGCCACGCCTGGTGTAGCGCATAGGCATAGCGCACCGGGCACGGCATGTCGTAGCGGCCGTGCACGATCACGCCAGGAATGCCGGCCAGCTTGTGCGCCTCACGCAGCAACTGCCCTTCTTCCAGCCAGCACTGGTGCGTGAAGTAGTGGTTCTCCAGCCGCGCAAAGGCCAGGGCGAAATGGTCATCGGCGTGCTTGGCGCTGTTGCTCGGGTCGGGCAGCAGGGTGATGGTTTCGCCTTCCCAGACGCTCCAGGCGCGAGCGGCTTCGATCTGCTTGGCGACGTCGTCGCCGGTGAGCACCTTGCGGTAGGCGGCGATCATGTTGTCACGCTCCGCCTCGGGGATGGGCGCCTGAAAGCGTGCCCATTTCTCGGGGAACATCTCCGACACGCCAAATTGGTAGTACCAGCGCAGCTCAGCCTGCGAGACGGTGTACACACCGCGCAGCACCAGTTCGCTCACGCGCTCGGGATGCTTCTGCGCGTAGGCCAGCGCCAGCGTCGAACCCCAGGAGCCGCCAAACACAAGCCAGCGATCGGCGCCGGCAATGGCACGCAGGCGCTCGATGTCATCCACAAGATGCCAGGTGGTGTTGGCCTCCAGCCCCGCATGGGGCGTGGAGCGCCCGCAGCCGCGCTGGTCAAACAGCATCACGTCGTAGCGTGCCGGGTCAAACAGGCGGCGGTGGTCGGCCGAGATGCCGCCACCCGGGCCGCCGTGCAGAAACACCGCTGGCTTGGCACCGGGCGTGCCGACACGCTCGTAGTAGATGGTGTGGCCATCGCCCACATCGAGCATGCCGGTTTCATACGGTTCGATGGGTGGATACAGCGTGCGCAGTGCAGACATGGTCGGTCCTGTCGAAAGGTTGGCGCTTGGGTTGCCGATGAATAAACCGATTCTACAGAGGGGATCTTGCTTGCACATATTTTTGAACGACGTATAAAATTGTTCATCGTCAAAAATTGGTAGGCCCACCATGTCGACCACCCCGATCCCCATCGAAGCCGGCCGCCGCGAACGCAAGCGCACCCAGACGCTCGATCACCTGGCCGCCACCGCCTTCGCCCTGTTTGAACAGCGCGGCTACGAGGCGGTGACGATGGAGCAGATTGCCGAGCAGGCCGATGTGTCCAAGGGCACGCTGTACAACCACTTTCCGGTCAAAGAGGCGCTGCTGGCGCACCAGTTTCACGCCGAGCTGGTGGCAGGTGGCGCGCAACTGCGGCCGCTGATCGAGGCGCAAACGGGTTTTACCGGGCGCCTGTCGGTGCTGCTTTCCGCTTCGGCCGATTGGTGCAACGCGCGTCGCCCATACCTCGCACCCTACTTCCGCTACCGCTTCGCCAGCGCAGACCTGGCCGCACGCAGCCGCGATGCCGACAAGCGCAGCGGGTTCGAAGCCATCTTCGCGGCACTCATCGATGCAGGCCAACGCTCGGGCGAGCTCGACACGCGACTCGACGCAGAGCACCTGGCCGGGCTGTTCGAATACCTCTACCTGGGCACGTTGATGCGCTGGCTGGCCCACCCGGAGATGGATCTGCAAGAAGGCTTCTCAGCCGCCATCGACCTGTTTTTGCACGGCATCGGCAACAAGGAGGCGTGATGGACACCTCTGTGCTGGATTGGTCGGCCGCAGCGGCGGCGGGTGCAGCGGTAGCGGGTGGCAAGGGCTGGCAACTCGGTCGGCTGGCGATACTGGGCGTGCCCGTGCCCGAAGGCTTTGTGCTGAGCGCCGAAGCCAGCCGTGGGCGTGCGCAGGGCGATGCGGTGCCGGACCCCGTGCTGGCCGCGATCACGCAGGCGCTGACCGCGCGCGGCTGGCTGAATGCCCCGTTGGCCGTGCGTTCCTCAGCGCCACAGGAGGATTCTGCGCAACGCTCGTTCGCGGGCATCCACGAGACGCGCCTGAACGTGATCGGCGCACAGGCACTGGCGGAAGCGGTGCGGGCCGTATGGGATTCGGCATACGCGCCACAGGCGGTGGCGTACCGCGAGCGCTTCAACATCGACACCGCAGATCTGGCGATGGCCGTGGTCATCATGCCCATGCTGCCGGCGGTGGCTGCGGGCATTGTCTTCACGTGCGACCCACTGGGCGGGCGGGATGACCAGATCGTCATCAACGCGCATTGGGGCCTGGGCGAAGCCCTGGTGGGCGGACAGGCCGATGGCGACACGTTCAAGCTGGAGTCGTCTCCGCAAGACGACACACTGCGCGTGCTCGAACGCCAAATCGGCAAGAAGGCCCGCATGACGCAAGCGTTGGCGGAAGGCGGCACAGCACTCGTCGACACCACCGCAGAAGATGCGCACCGCGCCGTACTGGACGATGCGCAGCTCATCGCGCTGGCAGCACTGGCGCGCGACACCGCATGCGCGCTCGATTTTGCGCAGCCGCGCTATGACATCGAATGGGTCTGGGACGGCCAGCGGTTCTGGATCGTACAGGCGCGCCCCATCACCACGCGTGGCCGCCACACCTACGCTGCACTCCAAACGCAACCGCGCTTCTGGACGCGCGGCAACACGCGCGAAATGTTTCCCGGGCCGCTGTCGCCCATCGACTGGACGCTCTACCGCCACGCGGCCAACCGCATGCTGACGCTCACCTATGCGCTGGTCGACTATCCGCTGGTGCCGGGGCTGGACCGTGCCGCGCTGTTCCACGGCCGGGTGTACCTCGATGTCTCGCTGATGCAGTGGGAGGCGTTCGATGCGTTCGGCATCGCACCGGATGCCATCAACCGCATGCTGGGCGGCACGCAGCCGGAGATTGTGGTGCCGCCGGTCACATGGTCACAGCGCCTGGCACGCGGTGGACGCCTGGTGCGCTATCTACTGAGTGCCGGTGCCACGCGCCGCCATGCGCAAAGCGACCTCAACCGTGCGCGCAAGGAGGCCGCGCAATGGCGCGAAGGCGCGTGGCCTGAAGATGCGGCAGAACTGGCCGTATGCCTGCGCGAACGCTTCGCCACCGCGCGCCGCGCTGACAGCCTGTTCTTCCTGCAGGGCTCGGCCGGCGGCTCAGTCTCTGGACTGGTCGACATCATCGAAAAACAGCGCCCCGCAGAGGGCCATGCACTCGCCGCAGCGCTCATGGCCGGCGCCGAACCCAGCGTGACCGCGCAGCAAAGCTATGACCTGATGGCGCTGGCGCAGACGGCCGCAACCGATTCAGAGGCGCTAACCTGGCTACGGAGCACCACACGCATCGGCACGCAATGGGCGCAGCAACTGCCCGCACACAGTCCGTTCCGCCAGCAGTTCAAAGCATTTCTGGAGCGCAACGGCCACCGCGCGATCGAAGAGAGCTACTTCCGCCATCCGCGCTGGCGCGAGCAGCCGGACTATCTGCTCGACCTCGTTGTTGGCCTGATCGGCAGCGATGCGCAGGCGGTGCGGCAACGGCAGCAGACGGCGTCTGCGCAGGCTTGGCAGCGCTTGCCGTTCTGGCTACGGCCAGTCGTGCGGGCGATGCTCAAGAGCGCCGTGCGCGACAGCAACCAGCGTGAAGCCGCACGTAGTGCGCTGGTGGCCTACGTAGAGGTGCTACGTGCTGGCCTGCTGAAACTGGCCGACAAGCTGGGCGGCCAAGGAGGCGCAGAGGGGCTCGATACGCCGGAAGACATCTTCAACCTGACGCTGGATGAATGCGTGCGGGCGGGCAACGGCACGCTGCCGCTGCGCTTTGCTGCACAGCGTGCGCGCGAGCGCCGGCAGCAGTTGGCGCATTGGGCCGCCGAGCAGGAGCCAGACGTCATCGCCGAACACGGTGAAGCCCCTGCCACAGCCATCGCACCGAGCGCATCCACCGGTGATCACTGGACTGGCACCGCCGTCGGCGCGGGCACGGCACAGGGTCAAGCCCGGCTGGTGGACAACGCCGCCGCCGGCACCGCGCTGCAAACTGGCGACGTGCTGGTCGCCCCAAGCACCGACCCGGCCTGGACGCCGCTGTTCCTGAAGGCCAGCGCGCTCGTAATGGAAACCGGCGGTTACCTGTCGCACGGTGCCATCGTGGCGCGCGAATTCGGTATCCCGGCGGTGGTGAACGTGCCGGGCATCCGCGCACGGTTGAAAGATGGCGAGACGATCCGCGTGGACGGCAACACCGGCACGATCAGCAGAGTGTCGGTGTGATCACATCAATGTGGCGATGAGGCGACACGAACAGGCAAGAATTGCTGCGGCGCAATATTCCGACTAACATTAGGGTAATCCCTAGGTTATCGCTCAGAAGGAATCATCATGGAAGCCGCCGCTCTCAACGTCGCCCCCACCTCCCGCTTCGCCCGTTTCTGGCAAGTCCTGCGTCGTGAAGCCAAGCGCGCCATCGCGCTGCACGTGGAAAGCTGCGGCATGATGGCCGAGCTGTATCGCCGCTCGGGCCGCTAAGCCCGTTTGCGCTTTTGCGTCGCACCATCCTCCGGGTGTGACACAGGCATCTCAGCTCAGGTCTCGCTCCACTGCCGCATCAGGTTGTGATACACGCCAATCAGCGTGCGGCGCGCAGTGGCATCCGCCTCAGTCTGGTTGAGGGTCTGGATCGCGTTGTCCAGGTCGAACAGCATGGCGCGCTGGGTGTCATCGCGAATGAGGCTTTGGATCCAGAAGAAGCTCGCCACACGCACGCCGCGCGTGATGGGCGTGACTTGGTGCAGGCTCGTTGCCGGGTAGATCACCAAGTCCCCGGCATTGAGCTTGATGCTGTGCATGCCGTAGGTGTCTTCGATCTGCAGTTCGCCGCCGTCATAGCTGGCCGGATCTGACAGGAACAGCGTGGCCGAGATGTCGGTACGCAGCTTGGCGCCGTTGTGCGGGTGGATGCGTACGCTGCCATCCACATGCGCGCCGAAGGTCATGCCCTCGCCGTAGCGGTTGAACATCGGCGGGTACACCACGTTCGGCAACGCCGCGCTGATGAAGCGCGGGTGCCGCTCCAGCACGCTCAGGATGAGTTGCTGGCACTGCAGCGCCACTTCCGCGCGCTCATCAATCTGCTGGTTGACCTTGACTGGCGCCCCCGAATAGCCGGCCGACACGCGGCCATCCACCCAGGCATCGCCCGCGTTGTCGAGCAGCTCGCGCAGCGCAGCCACCTGCGCGGCGTTGAAGACGTTGGGAATACAGACAAGCATGGTGTGGAACGTGCAAAACAAAAGGGGGACGTGCCCGAGGGCCCATCCCCCAAGCCATTACATGCGATACACGACCGACAGCATCGCCGCGCGGCCGGTACCCGGCACGGCGCGACCGCCATCGGACGGAATCAGCGCATCGTAATACGTCTTGTTGAACAGGTTGAACACGTTCAGGCGCACGTCGTACTTGGGCTGGTGGTAGGCCAGCATCGCATCCCAGCGCACGAAGCCGCCTACCTGCACGGTGTCGGTGTTGTTGGCGTAGCGCTGCGACATGTAGAACGCGCCCGCACCCACCTCCCAGTTCGGCATGAAGGTGTAGCTCGTCCACACTGTGGCGGCATGCTTGGGCGTGTTGGCTGGCGTCATGCCTTGCGTGCCCGCAGCGATACCGTTGACGATCTCCGCATCCAGGTACGTATAGCCCGCGAAGATCTGCAGCTTGTCGGTCACGTGGCCCGTGGCACCCAGGCGCGCGCCGCGCACGCGGATCTTGCCGGCCGAGGTGTACGTCGTGCTGTCGATTTGCGTGCGCGCGTTGTCCTTGGTGATCTGGAACACCGCCGAGCTGACCGACAGATCGCCATTGAGCAGATCCCACTTGCCGCCGGCTTCGTACGACTTGTTCTTCTCCGGGTCTAGACCCTGTTGGCCCGTGGTGCCCACCAGTTGCTCCAAGGACGGGTTGAACGACGTGCCGTACGACACGTAGTACGACTGCCAATCCGTCGGCTGCCAGATGCCGCCCAGGCGCGTGCTGACAAAGTTCACCGTCTGCTGCGCATACGGCAGCGCGGTGATCTTGGCCGACGCCGGCGTGTTGGCCGCATTCAGCGAGTTCGAAATGCTGGCGATGTAGCGGTCATAGCGCAGGCCGGCCACCGCCTTCCATTGTTTGGTGAACTCGATCGAATCGTTGAAGTACGCGGCCACCGTGTTGGCCGAGCCGCCCTGCACATTGCCCAGCACGGACGGCGCATTCGACGGCGAGTTCGTATAGCTCGGGCTGAGCAGCGGCTCGCACGACACAAACCCGCTCGTCATGCTCGACTGCGCCAGCGGCGTGCCGTTGCACGAACCGTTGCGGTAATAGTTCTGGTTGTCGTAACCGTCGTGGCCGAACTCGGTGCCCACCAGCAGCGTGTGCTTGACCGAACCCGTATCGAACTTGGCCGTCAGCTCGGTCTGGTTGAACAGCGAGTAGTCACGGATGCGGCGGTCGTGGCTTTGCAGGCGCACCGACAACGCAGACAGCGGCAGGTTGCTGTTGGTCAGCGCCGTAAACACACCCGACGAGTTGACTGTACCCACTGCGTTGGGCGCCGTCTCGCGCGCATCGGTCTGCACGTAGTTGAACTGCGTCTGGTTGCGCAGCCGCAGGTTGGGCGAGAACTTGTGGTCGATGTTGGCCGAGAAGGCAGCCACGTCCTGCGTGGTGCGGTCGTCCGTAAAGCCGTAGTACGTCTTCGGATCCACGTTGACCGGGTGGCCGTTGAGGTTCGGCACGCCGTAGTCGGGCATGTCGCGGTTGTGCTGCAGCAGCGCGGAGATGGTCACTTCGGTGGGCGTGCCGATGCCGAAGCGCCACGACGGCGCGATGCCGAAGTCCTGCGCGGTCATCTCGTCGCGGGTGCTGGTCTTGCCGTTCTGCGCCATGGCGGCCACGCGGAAGGCCGACGTATCGGACGTCGGCGTGTTGACGTCCACCGTGGTGCGCACCAGACCGTTGGTGGTGACCGAACCGGTGATTTCCGTGGCGGCCTTCAGCGACGGCTTCTTCGTCACCTGGTTGATCACGCCGCCGGTCGAACCGCGCCCGAACAGCATCGACGACGGGCCCATCAGCACTTCCACTGAATCGAGCGCGAACAGGTCACGGTAGTACTGACCGCGATCGCGGAAGCCATCCAGGTAGATGTCGGTACGCGCCGAGAAGCCGTTCAGGTTGATGTTGTTGCCGATCTGTCCGCCTTCGGCCGCACCGATGGTGATGCCCGGCACGTTGCGCAGCGCATCGGCCAGCGAGCTGGCGCCCTGCGCATCGGTCAGAGCCTTGGGCACCACCGTCACCGATTGCGGGATATCGCGCAGGTTCTCGGGCAGCTTGGAGATCGAGCTCTTGGCGGCGTTGTAGTCGTCACGCGGGGCAGTGGCCTTGACCACGGCTTCAGGCAGCGTGGCGGTGGCAGTCGCAGCGCTGGTGGCAACAACAGGGGTGGATGCGGCTTGCTGGGCGAGTGCGACGGTGGGCGTGGCAAACAGCGCCAACAGAGCGCTGGCGAGTGGGCTGGGGCGATTCGGGCGATTCATCTGGGTGGTTTCTCCGGGCGGCGCCCTTCCTTCTGGATGCCGGCCGCTGCGGAACGCCCTCCTGCGCCCGTGCCGCCGTGCACAAGAGCGCACTACGAAATTCGGACGCAAATATAAATGATAATGATTCGCAACAGCAATCACTTATCATAGATCGCTTGGAAAGTCGTTAAAAACGCACACCAAAAAGCGATCTTAGATTCGCTTTTCCTTGGCATCGGCTGACAAAGCAAAGCTTGTCGCCACGCGAGATCCGCAGCCCGGGGCGCTAGGCAAAGCCGGGCAGGGACTGCAGATGAGCGTCCAGCTGTGCCAGGAATGCGCGCGTCTTTGGGGGGATCGGCCGAGCGGCCGGAATCAGCGCATGCAGATCAAAGCCCGGCACAACGTAGTCGGGCAAGACGCGTATCAACCGCCCTGCGGCCATGGCCTCGGCGCACACCGGTTCCTGCAGCACGCCGACACCGCCGCCACCCTCCAGCAACGCATATACCGGGCGCCAATGACTCAAGCTCATCGTCACGTTGATCGGCGTGGTGATGGGCTTCTGCCCCGCATCAATCAGCGGTAGCTGGCCATCGCCAAACAAACCCAGCACGCGGATGAAGGTGTGCGCCACCAGCGCCTGCGGTGTTTCTGGCGCGCCATGCCGGGCAAGGTAGTCCGGCGCCGCCACCAGTACGCGGCGCACGTGGCCAAGCCGGCGCGCGATGAAACTGCCGTCTCCGGTTGGCCCGAGGCGCAACGACACATCCACGCCTTCTGTAATGGGATCGACCAGGCGATCGTTGAGGATCAGGTCGATCCGCAATTGCGGGTGCTGTTCGCGCAGGCGGAGCAACAACGCGGGCAGCACCACCTCGCCCAGGCCCTGCGGCGCGGCGATGCGCAATACGCCGCGCAACACCTGATGGTCTTGCGAGACCACCGCGCAAGCCTCATCGGCGGCTTCCAGCACCTGCTTGCAACGTTCGTAGAAAACGTGGCCCTCGTCGGTGCAAGACACCGCGCGCGTGCTGCGCAAGAGCAACCGCACGCCAAGGTGCCGCTCCAGTTGCTGAATGCGCTCACTGACGGCGGGCTGGCCGATGCCGAGATCGCGCGCAGCCGCCGACAGGCTGCCGCGTTCAACAACGCGCACGAAGATCCGCATGGCGGCAAGAAGGTCCATGGGGCCGGATCGTAGCAGGATCAGCCATCGGCCAAACCGATAAGAGTCATCTGTGATGCGGGTCTACCGACGCCCCGGGCGCCAACGCTACGCTGGCCGCCATCGTTCATTCGCCCGGCACACTGCGCCATTGCTCATGTCTTCACTCAACCTCAAGCGGCTCGGCCCCTGCCTGTTTGCCATCGCCATCGACGCCATGGGCTTTGGCCTGGTCTACCCGATGATGTCGGTCATCTTTGGCGATCCGCATACCAGCCTGTTGGCGCCCGAGTCCAGCACGACCCTGCGCAACTTCTATCTGGGGCTGGGCTATGGGGTCTACCCGCTGTGCATGTTCTTCGGGTCGTCGCTGATGGGCGAGCTGTCCGACGCCTATGGCCGCCGCAAGATCCTGCTGCTGTGCGTGTTCGGGCTGTCGCTCAGTTACTTCCTGATGGCGCTCGGCGTTCTCTGGCCGAGCGTTGGGCTGCTGCTGTTTGGCCGTGGCTTGAGCGGTCTGATGGCGGGCTGCCAAGGTATCGCCCAAGCGGCCATCACCGACATGAGCACACCGGAAAACAAGGCGCTCAACATGAGCTTCATGTCGCTGGCCTTCAGCGCCGGAGTGATTGTTGGGCCGGTGCTCGGTGGTGTTGCCTCCGACCAGCGGATCGCCCCCATCTTCGGCCACGAAGCGCCGTTTCTGCTGGTCGGTGTGTTGGCGCTGGCGTGCGGTGTGTGGATGTGGGCGTCATACCGCAACACGGTCACCCCTTCGGGGATGCACCGCGTTGATGTGCTGCTGCCACTGCGCGTCATGCACGAAGCGGTTCGGCACAAGGCGGTGGCCTATCTGTCGGTGGTCTTCTTCCTCATGCAGATCGGCTACGGCCTCTATCTGCAGACCATCATGATGCTGCTCCAGACACGCTTTCACTACGGCAGCGCGCAGCTGGGGCTGTTCAGCGGGGCGATCGGCGTGTGCTTCGTCTTTGGACTGCTGTGTGTCGTGCGCCTGATGCTGCGGGTGTGGAGCGTCATCGATATCGCCAAGACCGGCCTGTTGGTGGCCGGCATCGCCCAGATCCTGTCGAGCCTGCTGCCATACGAAAGCGTGCTCTGGGCGCTGGCAGCGCTGGTCGGCTGCTTTGACATGGTGGCCTACACGACGATGTACACCGCCTTCTCTGACGCCGTGACGGAAGATCGTCAAGGCTGGGCGCTTGGCGTTGCGGGCTCGGTCATGGCGGTGGCGTGGGTCGTCACGGGTTTCCTGACCAACCTGCTCCCGGTGTTGGGCGAAACCGGGTTGCTGTTGGTTGGCGGAATCGGTTTCCTGCTCAGCTTCCTGATGATGCGAGCGCATGGCCGCAAGCGCGGCACGGCATCCAACAAGGAGGGTGCGGACTCGCCAGCGCCGGGCGTAACTGGCTGAGCGTACCTATTTCTGCGTAGCGTCCGGAGGCACGGAAGACGCGGGTGACGACGGGTTCTGCGCGTTATCCGCATCTTCGCGCGCCTCTTTTTTGTTCTGTGCCAGCGCCCGCGCATAGACAGACGGCGCGCCTGCCGCATGCGCAGTCACATAGCCGGTGATGCACGCCAGCATGAGTGGCAGCACCACCTGGTACGACAGTGTCATCTCAAAGATCATCAGGATCGACATGAGCGGCGCATGCGTAGTAGCCGCCAGCAGCGCGCCCATTCCAACCACCGCATAGCTGATCGGAACCGGCGCTGCGCCCGGCAGCAACGCGTGCATGCCGGTGCCATACAACAACCCCAGCGCCGCGCCGCAAAACAGCGTGGGCGTGAACACCCCGCCCACCGCGCCCGACCCCGCGCTGGCCGCCGTCGCCGCCACCTTGCAGATCAGCACCAGCGCCACGGTCTGCCACAGCCACGGCTGGTGCAGGAAGCTGTTGACCACGCTGTAGCCGTTGCCCCAGACCTCAGGCAACTGGGTCGACAGTGCACCCACGATCAACCCGCCCAGCGCCAACCGCAACGTCAGCGGCAACTGGGTACGGGCAAAGGCATCACGTGCGCGGTCAATCAGCCCCAGCAGCAGCGGCCCCGCCATGCCTGCCGCCAGGCCGAGCCCCAGATAGGTCAGCACTTCCCAGCCGGATACGAAATCGAAATGCGGCATCTCGTAGACCGCGCCGTACCCGAAGAACTGGCGCAGCACGATGTCCGCCGTCACGGCCGACACCAGCAGCGGCCCGAGCGTGGCCGTGGTGATGACGCCGAAGACGATCTCGCTCACAAACACAGCGCCCGAGATGGGCGCGTTGTAGGCGGAGGTAATGCCTGCTGCCGCCCCGCACGCAACCAGCAGACGCAGTTGCTCGACCGAGACCGGTCTGATGTGCCCAAACCCGCGCCGCAGCGCGCGCCCCAGCAGCGAGCCACACATCGCCGCCAGTTGCACCATCGGCCCTTCGCGCCCGATGGACGCGCCGCTGGCCACCGAGCACAGCGACGACACACTGCGTACCAAGCTCTGCCGCGCGCTCAACACACCGTCGCCCACGGCGATGGCTTCCATATAGTCTTCCGAGCCCTTGCGCGGAATCCATTTCAGCCCGATCTGCAGCGTGAGCCCAGCCAGAACGCCGCCAATGGCAGGCACCAGCAG
Source organism: Ralstonia insidiosa (assembly GCF_008801405.1). NCBI lineage: Bacteria > Pseudomonadati > Pseudomonadota > Betaproteobacteria > Burkholderiales > Burkholderiaceae > Ralstonia > Ralstonia insidiosa. The sequence goes on from NZ_VZPV01000002.1 coordinate 615,794, forward strand.
GCGCGCCCACCACGGCAGCGCGCGTGCCGTAGCCACCAGCCCCTGGTCCGTGCCGGAGAGCCACCACTGCAACTGGCGCAAACACTCGCGAAACAGGATCGTCGACAAGGCGCCCGCACAGCCGATCACAGCGGCATAGACGAACACCAGATGCTCGCTGCCGAACGGCAACCGCGCGCCCACGCGCTGCCACCACGCAGGGCGCGTTGATGGGGTGGGCGATGGTGTCGGTGTATCCGGAATGTGGGTCATGACGGCCCCGTGAACGGCAGGCCATCATGATAGCGGGCGCACTGCGCTGGGATTACGTCGGCGCGCTCACGGCCCCATCAACAAACCACGCCTCTGGCAGGCCCGCCACGCGCCGGTTCGGGCTCCATGCAATGACGCGCGCCTCGACCAGGTTTTCCAGCACAAATGGATCGCGCGCCACGATGGCATCGATCTCCTCGCGCGACGCAGCGCGCGCCAGGATGCCGCCGCCTTCGCGAGGGAACAACGGTCCGGACATCAGGAAGTGCCCGCTCGCGTAGTGCGCGTCCAGGTGCTGGCGGTGGGCAGGCAGCACGCGGTCCATCTCGGACAACGGTGCGCGGTAGGTGAAAAGAATCAGGTACAGCATGGGGAGACTCCTTGTGCGTAACGAATGAAGTGGGGTGAGACGACGCAACGCGAGACGCCACTACCGTGCCGGACGCCACGCAGAAACGGGTACGGTGTGCGCCGCAGAAACGGGTACGCTCACGGCCGCAGCAGCAACGCGCCCGTGGTTTGGCCAGCTTCCAGCGCCGCGTGCGCGGTGGCTGCCTCTTCCAGCGCATAGGTACCACCCACCGGCACACGCGCCCCTTCGAGCATGCGTTGCAACGCAGCCTGTGCACCGGCACGGTAGCGCGAGAGATCCGCCATGTAGCGGAACACACCCGGCCGCGCCAGCGCGATCGAACGCGATGGCCCTAGCCCAGAGAGGTCGACAGTGTTCGTTTGCGTATTGCCGACGTCGCTCGCCTGGCCGATGCTCGCCACCATGCCGAATGGCCGCGTCACCGCCAAGGACGTTTGCAGCATCTCGCCGCCCACACCGTCAATGACGTAGTCGACGCCTTCACCATCAGTTAATCGCAGCACGGCTTCGCGCACATCCTGTTGGCGGTACAGCACGACGTGGTCTGCGCCATGGCCGAGCGCAGTGGCCGCCTTGGCTTCGCTGCCAACCGTACCAATCACCCGCACACCCAGGCGCTTGGCCCACTGCACCAGCAGCAGGCCCAGGCCACCGGCTGCCGCATGCACGAGTACCGTGTCGCCAGCCTGTACCCGGCGTACCCGGGACAGCAGCATGTGTGCGGTGATGCCGCGCAACAGCGTGGCTGCGACAGTCTCGTCGTCCAGCGCATCCGGCAGCGCGATCGCGCGCTCCGCAGGAATGTTGCGATGGCTTGCATAACCGCCGGGCGCGCCGTCCATCAGTCCAGCCCAGGCCACGCGCTGGCCCACCACAAAGCCGCGCACGTCCGACCCCAGTGCTTCCACCACCCCAACGCCCTCCACCCCCAGCACAGCCGGAAACGCGGGCACTGGGTACAGCCCGGCACGGTGATACACATCCACAAAGTTCACGCCGATGGCGGTGTGGCGTACCGTCAACGCGTTGGATGCGGGAGGCGGCAGCATCAGGCTGACGGGCTGCAAACCCAATGCTGGAGCGGGTTCACGGAGTTGAATGACCTTGGCATGCATGGCAAATGTCCTCGCAGAAATGGGTACGCTTTTCAGTTTTGTGACGGTGTGTACCGTCACCATCACGTTGTGAAACAAGCGTATTCCGTTCAGAATCACCCGGGAATTCGTAAAAATAGACCATCTTCTGTGCAAAAAAGCCCAGATCGACCTAAGCGAACGCTGACGAGCGCCGCGGCGGTCGAACCTTCTTCTTCCTTGCAGTGGGATGACGTGCGCTACTTCCTTGTGTTGGCGCGCGAGGGCAGCCTGTCGGCCGCGGCACGTCGGTTGGCGGTGGAGCACACCACGGTGGCGCGGCGTGCCGATGCACTGGAGCAATCGCTGGGCGTGCGGTTGTTCGACCGCCTGCCGCGCGGCTGGCGCCTGACCACCGAAGGCACCGCACTGGCCGAGCGCGCAGAACGGATGGAGCAGGAGGCCGCCGGCTTCGCCCGCGCAGCGGCGGGTGCAGGTAGCCTGCGCGGGACGGTACGCATCTCAGTGCCGCCCACCATCGCGAGCCACTTCATCGCACCGCACTTGGCCGCGCTGCACCGCCAGTGGCCCGGTATCAGCCTGGTGCTGCTGGGCGAGACGCGCAACGCCAACCTGATGGCGCACGAGGCCGATCTCGCCATCCGGCTGTCGCGCCCCACCGCATCCACGCTGGCCACGCGGCCGCTGGGCGATCTCGGCTACGGCCTGTACGCAACGCCGGAAGTCCTCGCGCAACCTGAAGCAGAGTGGGAGTTCATCGGCTACGACGAGCGCCTGCGCCACGTGCCGCAGCAGCGCTGGCTGGACGCGTACGCGGGCGAGCGCCGCGTAATCCTGCGCTGCAGCGATCTGGCGGCAATCCACCAGGCAGCGCTGGCGGGATTGGGTGTGGCAGCGCTTCCGCACTTCCTCGGCGCGCCCGCAGAAACGGGTACGCTTTTGCGCCGATTGCCGATCGACGACCCCGCGCTGCACCGGGAAATCTGGCTCGCCATTCATCCAGACGTGCGTCGATCACCGCGCGTACGGGCGGTTGCCGATGCACTGATCGCGCTATTCGACGCGCAGCGACACGTTTTGGCGGGGCATTGAACGCACGCAGAAACGGGTACGCTTTTGGGGAAACGCACGCAGAAATGGGTACGCTTTGAGATAAAAAACCGGCGCCAGGAGGTGGCGCCGGTTGTCATTTACGCACTCAACCGCCCAGATAGGCTTCAAGCACGCGCGGATTGCCCAGCAGGTTTTTCCCGCTGTCGGCCAGCACGATCTGACCCGTCTCCAGCACATAGCCGTGCTGCGCAATCTTCAGCGCCTGCCGCACGTTCTGCTCCACCAGGAAGATCGTCAGCCCTTCGGCATTGATGGTGCGCAGGATGCGGAAGATCTCCTGCACGATGATCGGCGCCAGGCCCATCGACGGTTCGTCCAGCAGCAGCACACGCGGGCGAGCCATCAACGCACGACCGATGGCGAGCATCTGCTGCTCGCCGCCCGACAGGTTGCCGGCCAGGCCGTCGATGCGCTCCTTCAAACGCGGGAACAGGTGAAACACACGCTCCAGGTCGGAGGCGATCTGGCTGCGGTCCTTGCGGGTGTACGCGCCCAGCTCCAGGTTCTCGCGCACTGTCATGGTGGTCAGCGTGGCACGCCCCTCCGCCACCTGCACGAGGCCGCGCTGCACGCGCTTGTGGGGCGACCACTGCGAAACGTCTTCGCCCTCGAACAGGATCTGGCCGCGCACCTCGCCCTGCGACTTCGGGATCAACCCCGACAGCGCCAGCAGCGTGGTCGACTTGCCCGCACCGTTAGCGCCGACCAGCGAGGTGATCTCGCCAGTCTTGAGCGCAAAGTCGATGCCCTTGACGGCTGCGATGTGCCCGTACGACACGTCCAGCCCTTTGACTTCCAGCAGCGTCGTCATGCTGCCACCTCACCTTCATCGTCATCATCGCGGCCCAGGTACGCCTCGATGACTTGCGGGTTGTTGCGGATCGCGTCGGGCGGCCCTTCGGCGATGATGCGGCCGAAGTTCAGCACGGCAATGCGCTCGCACAGGCCCATCACGAAGCGCATGTCGTGCTCGATCATGAAGATCGTGTAGCCGCGCGCCTTGATGTTCTCGATCTCGGCCATCAGGTCGACCTTCTCGCCCGTGTTCATGCCGGCGACGGGCTCGTCGAGCAGCAGCAGCTTGGGTTCGGTGGCCAGGGCCCGCGCGAGTTCGAGCTTGCGCTGATCGCCGTACGAGAGGTTGTCGGCAATGTCGTGTGCCTTGTGGTCGAGCTTGACCCACGAGAGCAGCTCCAGCGCGCGGTCGCGCGCGCGGCGCTCGGCAGCGCGGTACTTCGGTAGCGACAGCAGCAACCCCGGTGCGCCGTAATCCAGATGCCGGTGCATACCCACTACCACGTTCTCCAGCAGCGTCATCTCCTTGAAGATGCGGATGTTCTGGAACGTGCGGGCGATGCCCATCTGCGTGATCTGGTGTGGCTTCTTGCCGACGAGGTTGTCGCCGTTGAAAGTCAGCGTGCCACCGGTGGGTGCGAGCAGACCAGTGATCAGGTTGAACACCGTCGTCTTGCCCGCGCCGTTCGGGCCGATCAAACCGAAGATGCTGCCTTGGGGCACCTCGATGTTGACGTCCTGCAGCACCGACAGGCCGCCAAAGCGCTTGGAAATGGATGCGAGTTTGAGCATGGTGGCCTCCTCAGTGCGATTCGTTGGAAGCCGCAGCGCTAGGCATGGTGCCGCCGCGCTTGATGCCAAACCAGCGCGCAAAACGCGCCGGGTCCCAGATGCCCTTGGGCAGGAACAACACGATCACCATCAGGATCACGCCGTTGACGACCAGGCGGAAATCCTTGAACGCGCGCAGCAGCTCGGGCAACAACGAGAGGATCAAAGAGCCCAGCACCGGGCCGGTCAGGCCGTTGGTACCGCCCAGGATCGTCATCGTGAGGATTTCCACACCGCGGTCGAAGCCGAATTCGTTCGGGCCAATGAAGAACGTCAGGTGCGCGTTCAATGCACCCGCCAGGCCGGCGATGGCCGCACCCAGCACGAATGCCAGCAGCTTGGTACCCGCCACGTTGATGCCCATCAGGCCGGCAGCGGTTTCGTCTTCCTTGATGGCCTCGAATGCGCGGCCCACTTTCGAGCGGCGCATGCGCGCCAGCACGAACAGCGTCAGCAACACGGCCAGCGCCACGTGCCACCACTGCGTGAGCTGCGGAATGCCGTTCAGGCCCAGCGCGCCGCCGGTCCAGTCCTCGGTGTTCAGGATCAGCACGCGCACCACTTCACCGAAGCCCAGTGTGGCCATGGCGAGGTACACGCCCGACAGCCGCAGCACCGGCACACCGATGACGAGCGCCACCACAGCCGGTGCCGCCATACCGCCAGCCAGCGCCACCGAAAACGGCATCTCGGCATTCATCGTCAACAACGACGCGGTGTACGCGCCGATGCCCATGAAGGCCGCATTCGCCATCGCCAGCAAGCCACACGACAGCGTCAGATAGATGGACAGCGCCAGCAGCGCATTGATGCCGAGCGTCAGCACCAGGTTGCTGTAGACCGACCAGAAGTTGTCGAACCATTCCATGTCGGTCTCCTTATGCCTTGCGTTCCAGCACCTTGCCGAACAGCCCTTGCGGCCGCACCAGCAGGATCAGGAACAGCAGACCGAACGCCACCGCATCGCGCATGGTCGAGCCGATGTAGGCCACCGACAGCACCTCCGCAAAGCCGAGGAACAGCCCGCCCAGCATCGCGCCGCGAATATCGCCCAGACCACCCAGGATGATGACCGCGATGCCCTTGTGCAGCATCGGCTGGCCCATCAGCGGGAACACGGCGTTGGAGTACAGGCCGATCAGCACGCCCGACAACCCGCCCAGCGCCGCCGCGGCAAACGAGGTCAGCAAGAAGAGCCCCTCCACGTTGATACCGAGCAGCGCCGCCGCCTTGGGCGACTCCGCAATCGCGCGCAACGCACGGCCGAGCTGCGTGCGCTTGAGCAGCAACATGAGCGCCGCCATCAGCACGAACGACAGCACGATGATGCTCAGCTCCAGCGGCGTGAGGTGAATGCCGCCCAGGTCCAGCGAGGCATCCGACACGAGCCCGGACGGAAAGCGCATGTTCTCCGCGCCGAACACGCCCTGCATGGCGTTGTTGATGGCGATGCCCGCACCAATGGTCGCGATCATCGGGATCAGGTGAGGCGCGTTGCGGCGGCGCAGCGGGCGCAGCAGCAGCACATCGATGATGAGCCCGGCCACGCCGCTCACGACAAAGCCGACGGCCAGGGCCGCCCACAGCGGCAGTTCAAAATGGTTCACGACCTGCAGCGCCGCATAGGCACCGAGCATGAAGACCGCGCCGTGCGACAGGTTGATCACGCCCAGGATGCCGAAAACCAGCGTGAATCCCAGGGCAAACAACGCATACACGCAGCCGAGCGACAGCGCATTGACGAGTTGCTGTTCCAGCATGATGAGTCAGATGAAGGTGTGACCGAGGTTGTCCCCCAAGCCACAAAAAAGCGATGGGGCGTAGGTTTAGCTACGCCCCGCGTTTTGGTCTCAAAGCTGACCGGAAATTACTTCTCGATCGTGTACTTGCCGTTCTTGGTCACGCTAACGATCGGCGTCTGCACAGCGTCGTAGCCGGCCGGCTTGCCGCGTGCCGTGACCTGGCGGAACGCAAACGCGCCGGTTGCACCGGTGTGCTTGACTGCCGGAAGTGCATCGCGGATGGCCTTGCGATCGGCTTCCAGGTTGCCGCTGAACTTGACCGCCTTCAGTGCCTTGGATGCGATGTACAGGGCGTCATACGCCTGCGCTGCAAACTGGTCCGGCGCAGCCTTGTACTTGGACGTGTAGGCGGTGATGAACTTGCTGTTCTCGGCCGTGTGGTTCTCGATCGACCACGGGCTGCCCACCCACAGGTTGTCGGACTTGTCCTTGGCCAGGTCGAACACCTTGACCGAGTTCATGCCGTTGCCGCCGATGAAGGGCACGTTCAGACCGAGCTGGCGCGCCTGCACCATGATCGGACCACCTTCGGCAATCAGTGCCGACAGCACGATCGCATCCGGGTTCGTCGCCTTGATCTTGGTGAGCTGGGCCTTGAAGTCCACGTCGCCCTTGGCGAAGGTTTCGGTGGTCGTCACCGGAATCTTCAGGTCTTCCAGCGCCTTCTTGAAGTTGTCGTAGCCGCTCTTGGTGAAGACGTCGTCATTGCCGTACAGCACGGCAACCTTCTTCACGCCGGCCTTCTTCACCACGGTCTGGATGGTGGCCGGCAGCACGTCGGCTTCGGTCACGGAGTTGCGGAAAACGTAGTCACCAATGCTGGTGATGCCGTCTGCCGTGTTGGAGGTGCCAAACGCCACCGTCTTGGCAGCCTGTGCAATCGGGTCAGCCGCCTGGGCCGAGTTGGACAGCGTGGGGCCAAACACCATCGCCACCTTGTCCTGGAAGATCAGCTTCTTGAAGACATTGATGGCCTCTTCCTTCTTGCCCTGCTCGTCTTCGATCACCAGTGCGATCTTGCTGCCATTGATGCCACCGGCGGCGTTGATCTCGTCAGCCGCCAGCTGGAAGCCGTTGCGGATGGCCACGCCGTACTGGGCTGCACCGCCCGACAGTGCTTCGGCCACGCCGATCTTGATGTCCTGGGCTGCCGATGCCGCGCCCGTTGCGATTGCCGCCCCCGCAGCCACTGCCGTCAACAGCAGCCGTTTGATCATTTTTTGCATGCGAACCTGCTCCTTTTTGTCCGTCGCGATTGCCGATGGCAATTTTCGGTCTTTAAGAGTGCGCTGGCCCAACACCGTCGCTCCCCGCATGCGCCCTGCATCGCGTCCGGTCGCGTGTCTGTCCGGCTCATTGGCAAAGTTCGCGCCACGAAAACAAAAGCAACGTTGGCGAAACAGCGGAAGACCTGCCGTGCGAGCGATGCCGGATCAGGCACGCGCGCATCGAAGTGCGTCGGAGTGTGAAGCGAAGGCGCCATGGGTACAGCGCTCTTGTGCAACGCGCCGGGGTGGCCGGCGCGCGCAGTCAGTCGCGGGACTTTACCGGAAAGCGTACGACCGTGCGATAGGGGATTGTCCGCCGCCCGGCCTGGGGGGCGGATGTTGCGGTGCAATATTGCCTGCGCACAGCACCAGATCGCCATCGAGCGTACCCATTTCTGCGTAGCGTGCACACTGCCGTGCGGCACCGCAAAATCAGCCGGCAGAAAGCTCGTCGGCACTCACGAACAGGCCCTTGCCACGCGACTTGGCTTCGTACAGCGCCTCATCGGCGGCTTCGAAGACCGCGCTCTGGGCAAGCGTGCGGCTGTCGAAGCCGGCCAGGCCGATACTGGTGCCGATCTGCACGGTGATCTCGCCCAGGCGAAACGGCTTGTTGCACGCAGCAAGGACAGTGCGTGCGACGGTCTTGGCGTCTTCTGGCTGCGAGAGCTGCTCCAGCACGACAGCAAACTCATCGCCGCCAAAGCGGGCCACACCATCGTAAGGCCGCACGGCGCGAGCCAGGCGCTGCGCGAAGGCGCGCAGCAGCGCATCGCCCACGGAGTGACCATGCGTGTCATTGACAGCCTTGAAGCCGTCCAGATCGAGCAGCAGCAACGCACCCACGGTATCGGTCACGCGTGCCTGGTCCAGCGCGGCAAGCAGGCGCTCGTCAAAGCCGGCGCGGTTGAGCAGGCCGGTCAGGTGGTCGGTGGTAGTGAGCGCGCGCAAGCGCAGCTCCTGCTTTTTGCGCTCGGTGATGTCGAGCGTGACAGCATGCACGCCAGCCACGTGCCCCTGCGCATCGAACTGCGGCAGGTAGCTGATCTCTTCACAGCGGTACAGGTCGCGGCCGCGGTACTCGCGTTCGAAGACGATGGTCTCGCCGGCCAGCGCGCGCCGCAGGGCGTCACGCAGGATGCGGTAACCATCCTCGCCCACCACCTCGCGCACGGTCTGCCCCAGCATGGTCGCGGCAGGCCGTCCGTAGGCCTTCTCGAAAGCGGCATTCAGGAAGCGGAAACGCTCATCCGTGTCGACAAAGGACACCAGCGCGGGCAGCGCATCCGTCACCGTCTGGAGTGTTTCGCGGCTGCGCTGCAGTTCTTCCTTGGCGGCCTTGTCCCGCGTGATGTCGCGCATGATGGACGAGAAGTGTTCCATCCGGCCGCCCGGGTTGCGGTGCGCGATGATCATGTGGTTGATCGGTACGACCTCGCCGGTGACGCGGCGCACGGTGGTCTCGCCAATCCACACGCCGTCGCGCGCTGCGGCGGGTACGGCCACTTCACGCAGCCAGTCCATCGTCTCGGGCGGATAGAAATCTCCCACGGTGAGCGCGCGCACGTCAGCATCCAAAGGAATACCCGCAAAACGCCGACCAGCCGGGTTGATGTAGGTAACGTTGCCCAGCAGGTCAGTCTGCGCGACGAAGTCGGTGGTGGAATCGAGAATCTTGGTCAGCACGCGCGAGGCCTGCTCAGCGCGGGCACGCTCGGTGATGTCTTCCATCGCGCCGACATGACCAACCACTTCGCCATCCACACGCACAGGCGCAGTGTTGACCACAAGCAGACGCTCGCCAACGCCCGGCACGATCACGCGCTGCTCAGCGCTATAGCCCGTACCGTGCGCGACGGCATCGCGCCAGCCCGCCTCCCTGGCGTCCCGGTCGTTCGGGTGCAGACGGGCCAGCCACACATCGGCCAACGCCTCTTCATGTGTGGCACCGAGCAGCTGGCGATACGCCTCGTTGGCGTAGACCGTGCGGCCAGCGGCATCGGTACGGAACAGGCCCATCGGCGAGGCGTCGTTCACGGCTTCCAGCTCGGCACGCTGGCGGGTCACCTCGCTCATCAGCTTGTGGAACGCGTTGGAAACCGCTTCGATTTCCACCGAGGCACCGGGCAACTCCAGCGGCTGTGCGTCACGCAAGTCGGTGTGCGAGAGCTGCGTCATGGCGGCATGCAGGCGGCCCAGCGGGCGCAACAGCCATAGCATCGCCGCCCACACCGACACGCCGATCAGCGCTGCCAGCAACACGAGTGACCAGCGAAAGCGCTGGCGCATGATGAAGAGCTGACGGTTGGCCTCGGCGCCGGGCAATACGGCGCCCAGCGTCCAACCGGTGGCGATGATGTCCTGCGTGGTGACGACGTCGCCGCCGGGCTCGGGCAGCGCAGCCGGATCACTGCGGAACGCCGCCGCAATGGCCGGATCGGCATCAAGCGGTGCGAGCATCTTGTCGGCATCGGGGTGCACGATGTAGACGGGGTGCTCCCCGCGCGCGATCAGGTAGACGTGGCCAGTCTGGCCGACGCGCATATCGCGCAAGTCCCCCAGGAAGTTTGGCTTGAGCAGGTATAGCGCCGCGCCGATCAGCCCGACGAGGCGGCCGTCCTGGTCGTGCACAGGTGCGGCCAGGATGACGATGGGCTCACCGCCCACGCGGTTGCGCAGCGGTGCGGAAATGGTCGACTGGCCGACCACCATGACCTGCTTGAAGTAATCCCGATCAGAGATGTCGATGCCGATCACGCCTTCGCGGTATGGCGAAGTTGCGGTGACCTTGCCATCAGCAGACGCCAGGAACACGCCGTCGAACAGGCCGCTGGTGGGCAGAATGGACTCGAAGAAATGGGTACGCTGTTCCGGCGTATCGAACCGCACCGTGTGCATCTGCTGTGCGGTGCGCTCCAGCACGCCCAGGTAGGTGTCGAGCCGTTGCTTGAGGTCTTCGGCGGATTCCCGCACCAGCGCGGTCTGCTGCGCCTTGATCTGCGCCATCAACTCGCGGCGGATTGGCTCGCGCTGCGACCAGCCGAACAGGCTCACCACCGTCACGCTGATGACGGTCGCCATGATGGCCGCCTGCGACTTCAAGGTGAGTTTCATCGGACAGGAACAGTAGCCAGCCAACAGTGATAGGGAGCACTCACCATAGTGCTATGCCCGCAGGCTGCTGTCGAGTTGCCAGCGTGCCGGCGGCGCACGCACGCAACGGTCTAGCGACGCGCGCAGACGTAAGCGGCTGAGCGCGCCGCCAGCGTGCCCGGCCGGATGCGCATCCAGTGCGCGCCGGTAGCGTTGCCGGTGTCGAGCGTGGCGCCGCCAGGGTCGCGCACCACGTAGTCGACCAGACGGATGCGCTGGCGACGGCAGTCGATCTCCTGGCGCGAGAGGATCACCGTACCCGGCCGATAGCGCGTGCCATAGGCACGGCGCTCCCCCCCGCTTGAGCACGGTGCGGGCCAAAAAGGTCTTGTGGCCGATGTGGTTCGAGCGCAGCGAAGTGCGGTCGATCGAGGCCGCCACCGACGTCGTCGTCAGGTACTCGTGCCAGCGCGCCGCCCGAGCGGGCGCCGCCATGCCGATGACACCGATGCCCACGCCACACACCCAGATCCACCGCCACATCATGCGTTTCACGACCGTCTGCCCTGCCAGGAAGCGCGGCACCTGCTGCCGCCCGCAGACATTGTAACAATCGCGCCATCTGGGGCCGATGAAGGCGCACGAGGGCGTGGCCCGGCCCTCAGGTAGCATGCGGGCAACCTGATCTGCGTCATCCGCCATGCCAACCGTTCCACTTGCCACCCTTGCCGCCCACGCCTTTGCTGCCCTGCTGATCGCCTGCGTGCCGATTAGCGCGTGGCTCTGGCTGCGCCGGCGCTTTGACCTGGCGTGGCGCGACATCTTCGTGGGTGCGGCGGTGTTTGGCGTATTTGCGCTGGTGCTGGAGCGCCTGCTGCATGTCTATCTGCTGCAGCTCAATCCCGTGACGGCGCATTGGCTGCGCACACCCGCACTGTTCGTCATCTACGGCGCACTGATGGCGGGGCTGTTCGAAGAGGTTGGCCGCTGGCTGGGTCTGCGCTTTCTCACGCGCAAGCCCGGTGATGCGGCCACTCCCGTCGCCTACGCGCTCGGACACGCCGGCATCGAGGCGTGGCTGGTCGGCACGGCATCCCAAGCGCAGATGGTCATGTTCGGCATCGCCGCCAACCGGGGGGATCTGGACACGCGCCTGGCGGCCAGTGGCGCTGAATCCATGATCGGCGCGATCCACGCCATGCTGACGCAGCTCTCACCGTGGCTGGCTGCGGGTGCTGCGGTGGAACGCATCGCGGCGATGCTGATCCAGTTCACCTTGACGCTAGTGGTCTGGTACGCGGTGCGGCAGCGACGTTTTGCGATGGTCGTGCTGGCGATTCTGCTGCACGCGCTGGCCGACCTGCCCGCCGCGCTGTACCAGGTGCACGTGCTGCCGCTGGCGGTAACGGAAGCCGTGTATGCCGTCGTGGCCGTACTGCTGGCAGCCACATGCTGGCCGCCGCAGGGCGGCAGGAAGGTAGGCGAATCGTCGCTGCGTTAGGTCGCTGCGTTAGGTCACTGCGCTAGTTGGATCGGAAGCGATCCGGCTCGATGCCGTGCCGATTGAGCTTGTCGTACAGCGTCTTGCGCGGCACAGCCAGCAGATCGGCCGCGCGGGCGACGTTGCCTTCGGTGGCACGCAGCGCCTCTTCAATGGTGGTGCGCTCCACCGCCATCATGCGGCCGGCCAGTGAGTGCTGGCTCGCCTCCGTTGCGACGAGGCCATCGTCCAGACCCAGGCAGAAGCGCTCGGCCACGTTCTTGAGTTCGCGCACGTTGCCGGGCCAATCGTGGTGTTGCCAGCGCATCATGTCCTGCGCGGACCAATCCGGCGCAGCCCGGTCGTAGCGCACGCCGGCCTGCTGCAGAAAGTGGGCCATCAGCAGCGGGATGTCCTCGGCGCGCTGACGCAGCGGCGGCAGCGCAATCGATACAACGTTCAGGCGGTAGTACAAGTCCGCGCGAAACGCACTGCGATCCGACGCCTCCTTCAGATCCACCTTGGCCGCGGCCACCACGCGGCAATCGACCGGCACGCTCGCGTTGCTGCCCAGCCGCTCGATGCTGCGCTCCTGCAGGGCACGCAGCAGCTTCGCCTGCAAGGCCAGCGGCATCGATTCGATCTCGTCCAGAAACAGCGTGCCGCCGTTGGCGTATTCCATCTTGCCGATGCGGCGACGGTTGGCACCGGTGAAGGCGCCCGACTCGTGGCCGAACATCTCGCTCTCGAACACGGATTCGGGCAGTGCCGCGCAATTGAGCGCGACGAACGGACCGCGCCGCCGGCTGCCCTCGTGAATGGCGCGAGCGAGCACTTCCTTACCCGAGCCGGTCTCACCGGTGACGAGGATGTCGGCGTCGGTCGGTGCCAGCGCGGTGACGAGCCGGCGCACGTTCTGCATGGCCGGGCTCTGGCCGATCAGTGGGTACGCCTGCCGGCCCTGTAACGCCTCACGCAGTCGGAGGTTTTCGGAAGTGAGCCTGCGCTTTTCCAGCGCGCGCCGTACCACGTCGACCAGGCGCTCGGAGTGAAACGGCTTCTCCATGAAGTCGTACGCACCAGCACGCATGGCGGCCACAGCCATCGTCACATCGCCATGACCGGTGATGAGGATGACGGGCAACTGGCGGTCGTGCTGCAGCATCTCGCGCAGTACGGCCAGGCCGTCGCGGCCGGGCAGGCGCACGTCGGTCACGACCACGGCAGGCGTTTGCGTCGCGAGCGCAGCCAGCGCGCTTTCCGCATCGGCAAACGACTGCACCGGCACGTCCGCCAGCGTGAGCGCTTGCTCGCAGCCCAGGCGCACCACGTCGTCGTCTTCGATCAGGAAGACAGGTGCGTGATCGATGGGGGAAGACAGATCAGGAGAGACGTTTTCAGGCATGCGGTTTTACGACACGTTCCAGCTCGATGACGAATTCTGCGCCGCCAGCGCCGTCGTCGGCATTCTGGCCCACGAGCCGCCCGCCGAAATCTTCGATGATGGCCAGTGAGATTGCCAACCCGAGCCCAAGGCCCAGGCCGTCGTCCTTGGTGGTGAAAAAGGGCTCGAACAGGCGCGGCAGTACGTCGGGGGGGATGCCCGGGCCAAAGTCGCGCACGGTGATGCGTACCCAATTCTCGATGGGTTCAACGCGCACATGCACGGCGGCGGATTCGGGTTGCGAGGTCTCGGCCATCGCATCAATGGCGTTGCGGATGAGGTTGACGAGCACCTGCTCCAGCCGCACGGCGTTAGCCCAGACAGCCAGGTCGGGCGGCACCGGCGGGGCCGTCACCGTCACACCCACCTGGCGGCGGCGCGTTTCCACCAGCATCAGCGCCTGGCGGATGGTCTCGTCCACCGACACTGCAGCGCGCGCCTCATCCCCACGCGCGCCCTTGCGCGAGAACGCCTTGATGTGCGAAACGATGCGGCCCATGCGCTCGGCAAGCTGGCTGATGTGCGTAAGGTTGCCGCGCACCTCGTCGATACGGCCGCGCTCGGCCAGTTGATTGGCGTTATCGGACAGCGTAGTCAGCGCGGTAAGCGGTTGATTGAGTTCGTGCGTGATGCCGGCGGCCATCTGGCCGAGCACCGCGAGCTTGCCGGCCTGCACGGCAGCGTCGCGCGTTTCGCGCAGGATGCGCTGTGCGGCGTCGAGTGCCTCGACCTTGCTGGCGAGTGCGGTGTTGGCGGAGGTCAGCTCAGCCGTGCGCTGGGCAATGCGCGCTTCCAGGTCGCGTTGGACTTCGCGCAGGGCAGCGCGTGCGCGGCGTTGCTCTTCGCGGCGGCGGGTACGCAGGCGCAGCGCAACGAACACGGAGAAGACCAATGCCATCGCAAACGCAGCACTGGCACCGGCCACCAGGGCGGTGCGTTGCTCGTCGCGCGGGTCAATCAGCACGGCAACCTGCCAGCCAAGCAGGCCCACGGGCCGGTACTGCACGCGCAGTGTCGACGCCGATTTTCCGGGCAGCGCAACGCGTACGGTCTGGGGCGGTTGGTCCGCAGAAAAGGGTACGCCCCCGGCTTGGGTGTCGAGTGGCGTGAGGGAATGCGGCGCATATTGGCGCGTCGCGTCGAGGGCAGTTTGCTGTTCGGGGCTCAACGTGCCGAGTGTGCGGTACTTCCATTCAGGCACAGACGACAGAAAGATGACGCCGTGGCGATCCACCAGCAGCACCGTGTCGCCGCTGCGCGAAAGCGATGCCTCGAAGGCATCCAGGTTGACCTTCACGACCACCACGCCGATCGGCTTGGCGTCTTCGCGTACTGGGGCAGCCACAAAATAGCCGGTCTCGCCGGTGGTGTTGCCTACACCGTAGAAGCGGCCCAAGCCCTCGCGCATGGCCTCGGCAAAGTACGGGCGAAACGCGTAGTTCTGGCCGACGAAGGAAGTCGGCAGATCCCAGTTGCTGGCCGCAATCGTGAGGCCCGTCGTATTGATCAGGTGAGCGGCGGCCAGATCTGTAGCCGCCTGGACTTCTTTCAGATAGGCATTGGCGGCACGACGCATGGTGGCGTCCCCCGCCTGCGCGTCTTGCAGCAGCGCAACGTGCAGTACGTGCTCCAGCGCAGCCAGCCGCGGCAACGATTCATAGCGCGCCAGCGTGCTGCGCAGGTTCTGCGCGTAGTAGGTGGTGCGCTGGCCGGCTTCTTCAGCGCGCGTGGCAACGTAGCGTTGCAGGGCGATGGCGTAGGCGCCCCACCCTGCCGCCGCGCAGCACGCGGCCATCGCCAGCGCAACGGCCAGCCGCCAGCCGCGCCCGCGTGCGGGGTGGGCAAGGTCGGCGTGACCGTCGGGTTGGGTCATGAATGCATCAGTGTTCGATTCGCGAGTGCTTGCGAGTATCGCGCATGAACACGTACACCATCAGCGAAATGAAGATCGTGCCCGTCACATACCAGTAGAACAGCGACTCGTGGCCGGCCTGCTTGAGCCACAGCGCGATGTACTCGGCCGTGCCGCCAAAGATCGACACCGTGAGCGCATACGGCAGACCCACGCCCAGCGCACGCACTTCCGCCGGGAACAGCTCGGCCTTCACCACCGCGTTGATCGACGTGTAGCCCGAAACGATCACCAGCGCGGCCATGATCAGGAAGAAGGCCGTCCACACGTTGGTGGTCTGGCTGATGCCGGTCATGATGGGCACCGTGAAGAGCGTACCCAGCACGCCGAACGAGATGAGGATCGGACGACGGCCAATGCGGTCAGACAATCCGCCCACGATCGGCTGCAGAATCGCGAACAGCAGCAGCGTGGCGCCGGACACCAGCGTGGCCTGGTCCTTCGACAGGCCGACCGTGTTGGCCAGGAACTTCTGCATGTAGATCGAGTACGTGTAGAACGCGACCGTGCCGCCCAGCGTCAGGCCCACGACGGTAGCCACCGCACGCGGATGCTTGGCGAGTTCGGCCAGCGTGCCGCGCTTCTTGTTGTCCTTCGCAGCGGTGAACGACTGCGTCTCTTCCATGTGCGAGCGCATGCGCATCGCAATCAGCGCACACAGCGCGCCGATGAAGAACGGAATGCGCCAGCCCCATGCCTCCAGTTGCTCATGCGTGAGCACGAACTGCTGCAGCACGATCAGCAACGCCAGCGCCACCAGTTGCCCAGCGATGAGCGTGACGTACTGGAAGCTGGAGAAGAAGCCGCGGTTTTCCTTGTTGGCGACTTCGCTCAAGTAGGTGGCGGACGTACCGTACTCCCCGCCCACCGACAGGCCCTGCAGCAGGCGCGCCAGCACCAGCAGCACCGGTGCCGCAACGCCGATGGTCGCGTAGCTCGGCGTGAGCGCAATGATGAGCGAGCCCATGCACATCAGCACCACCGAGAAGAACAGCGCGCGCTTGCGGCCGTAGCGATCAGCGTAGATGCCCATCAGCCAGCCGCCCACCGGGCGAGCCAGAAAGCCGACGGCAAACACCGCAGCGGTATTCAGCAACTGCGCGGTCTGGTCACCTTTGGGGAAGAACGACTTGGCAAAGTACAGCGCAAACGCCGAGTACACATACCAGTCGTACCACTCGACCAGATTGCCGACCGAGCCGGAGAAAATGGAACGCAGACGGCGACGCACATCTGCGGGGGTGTCTTTAGTGGGGGTGTCCGTCGGCGCGAGGGTGCCCGGAACCGCGCCAGCCTGGGGCTGCGTCATGGTGTCTCCTTGGAGCGTTGCGGCGGTGCTGTCGAAGCCCGCCGGTTAATAGGTGGTCGCTCTTACTCAAGAAGCATTCCATGCGGAAGGCAGGCACAGCGATCCGCCGCAAACGCCTTTGGGGCAAGGCTTTGCGGGAGATCGCCGGATCAACGAGGACAAGGAAAGTGTGCGGTTTTCCAGAATCGGCCACGCAGGCTGTGCGAAAACCCGCACGGTCGACCAAGGGCAATCGTTACGGAACGTCAGGCGGCCACGCCCAACGGGATGGTGTCGCGCACCAGCGGGTCTACTTCATCCACCGTTTCCTGCGCAGGTTGCAGATCCATGCGCGCGGCCAGATAGGCCGCAAAGTCAGCACGCACTTCCGGATGGCGCAGCGCAAACTCTACCGTGGCCTGTAGGTAGCCGAGCTTGCTGCCGCAGTCGAAGCGCTGGCCGCGATAGCGATACGCCAGGACCTGCTCTTCAGCGAGCAAGCTCTGGATGGCATCGGTCAACTGCAGTT
Source organism: Ralstonia insidiosa (assembly GCF_008801405.1). Taxonomy (NCBI): domain Bacteria; kingdom Pseudomonadati; phylum Pseudomonadota; class Betaproteobacteria; order Burkholderiales; family Burkholderiaceae; genus Ralstonia; species Ralstonia insidiosa. The sequence goes on from NZ_VZPV01000002.1 coordinate 633,068, forward strand.
CACCGCCTGCCCCGGGCTTCAGGCTACGCAGATGATCGAAGATGCGCGGCGTGAGGATGTAGCGCCCAACGACACCCAGGTTGGACGGCGCCTTCTCCGGCGCGGGCTTCTCGACAATACCGTCGAGCCTGACCAGGCGGTCATCCCATTCACGGCCCGCCACCACACCGTACGAACGTGTCGCCTGCGGCGCAATCGTCTCCACGCCAACGATCGAGCAGCGATAGTGGTCGTACAGCTCAGTCATCTGCTGCATGACGGGCGGCTGGTGGTCCAGCAGATCGTCCGCCAGGATCACGGCAAAGGGTTCGTCGCGTACCAGTTTCTGCGCGCTCAGTACCGCGTGGCCCAGCCCCAGCGTTTCAGGCTGGCGCACATAGAAACACGCGACGCCGGGCGGCTTGATCGACTGCACCATCTCCAGCAGCGCGTGCTTGTTCTTGACCGCTAACTCTGATTCCAGCTCGTACGCCTTGTCAAAGTGGTCTTCAATCGCGCGTTTGGCGCGGCCGGTGATGAAGATCATCTCCGTAATACCCGCAGCTGCCGCCTCTTCCACCGCATATTGAATCAACGGTTTATCGACAATCGGCAACATCTCTTTCGGGCTGGCCTTGGTGGCGGGCAGAAAGCGCGTACCGAGCCCCGCCACGGGAAACACGGCCTTGGTGATCTTCTCGTTCATGACAACTCCATCGGTGAGACGTAGCGTCACGAGCAAGTCATATGCCTACGGCTCAGCCCTTTAGCGGAGCGGGATGGTCAGTTCACGAGCGCATTCGAGCGCTATCCGGCGCGCCTTTCCTACAACCGATTGCAAGTCGGCCGAGCCAACTTTCAGCGCCGAAAGTTGAAAAGCGTACCCAATTCTGCGAGACCACTGACACCCGTTTGCGGCGCAGCAGGCCAGTAAGTACACGCCAACAGCGCATCAGGAAGATGGCTTGACCCAGCCGCGCGAGACCGGCGCGGCGCGTTCGGGCGCGCGGCGATAGGCGTCGATCTGAGTACGCAGTTGCGTCACCTCTGCTTCCAGCGTGCGGATGCGCTGGCGCAGCTGATCAGCTTCGTTTTGCGTCTGTTGGCGCACCGCGTCGTTCTGCAGGCGCAGGAAGCGCTCGGTGCCGGCCAGCGCGCTGGCTGCGCCTTCCAGCCGCGTGACGGTCTCAAAAGTCTGCTCCAGGCGCTCAAGCGTTTCGTCCGTCAGCTTGGGCGGGGTAGCCGGTGCCGTCGCCAGCGCCTCGCCAAGGCGCCGCTCCAGATCCGCCATTGCCGCCTGCAGTTGTCGGTTGCGCGCGGCTTCGTGCTCCAGCGCACGTTCGGCCACCTCGGCGCGGATGCGCGCCTCCATCCACTCGGCACCGGCGCCCGGTGCACCGATTGCACGTGATGCCACCCGATCACGCTCTTCGCGGGCGGAGTGGCCGGTTAGCGCCTGGGGCGTACCCGTTTCTGCGTGCGTCCACGGGATCGGCCACGGCGATACGGCGTCAGCAGCAGGGCCTGCAGACGTGTCACCGCGGCCTCGCGCACGATCCACCGCCTTCTGCAGCGTTGTATTGCTTGGCCGGCGTTGTACGCCAGCTTCAGCTAACCACTGAGCATATCGGCGTGCGCCATATACGCGGCGTGTCACAACGTGAATCGCCTCAATCACCTCATCGAGGAATACCGCGTTGTCATGCGGGAAGGCGACATCCAGACGCTGGATCGCATCAACGATCTGCGATTGCTGTTCGGGCGAGAAATGGAGACCGGGTCTGGCCATAATTGATGGTTCTGATGTCCATACAGTATACATCAAGGGTTAAAAACATCAATATCTGCATTTAACAAGTCATTATTTATATAACAGATTTTTATAGTTGTAGCGGCGTTATCATGCCAAGGACAGTCGAAAGAGCCTTCGGAATGCGTTTGCGGAAGCGCTTTCAGCGGTGCAGTGCGTCTTGCTGAACCATTGCGCATGCGGGCTTCGGGGGCGCAGAAATGGGTACGCCCTCCCCTCTTGGGAATCGGCGTGCTGGCGAATGGGCAAAAAAAAAAGCGCCCCAAGGGGCGCTTCTGATGATCTGAGGCGGTGGTTACAGCAGTGCGATATCCAAGCCGAAGCGACTTTTCAGCGCTTCCACCAGGGACTCGCGAGAAGCCCGATCTTCCAGCTTCACATCCAACATGACGCGGCCGGAATCCCATTCCTTGATTGTGCCGAGAAGATCACCTTCGCTGCTGCGAATCTTGTACTGGCGGCTGACTTCCTTGACCTTCCGGGTACGCCCTTCCTGGGCCACTTTTCGGATCTGCTCAACATCGCGGCTGGACAGACCTTCTTCCAGTACCCGATGCACCAGCTCGCGTGTGCGCTCCTCTCCAGCGCTCTTGAAGTACAACGTCAACTCGTAGCCGGTCGCAATCCCGATCCCCGCAGGGCGTTCCTTCATAACGTCGAGCACGGTTTCCGGCAGCTTCAGCAGAGCCAGGGTCTTGTTGACCGTACCGGCTGACACACCAGTAATCTCACAAATATCTTCTTCTTTTTTAACTTTTCCTTCGTCCAGTAACTGCCGCCAGGCGATGGCATTGTCGAGGACCGACTGCCCTGAACGTTGCTCGTTCAGCACAAACGACAATCGGTAAAAGTCGATATCCGACAGGCCATCCTCAATGAAGCAGTCCATCTCGGCCTTGCCCGCGGCGGCCAGTGCCCGCTTGCGGTAGTGGCCATCGATCAGGACATACCAGCCAGGCCTAGCAGGATCGGGGGCCGCCAAGCCAGGCGTCTGCTGGCCGTGCGTGGCAATCGAAGCCGCCCGTTCCTGCACGATCTGCGGATCGTAGATACGCCGGGCGTTGAGCGGGTTTTCCTGCAGGCGCTCCAGCGGGACCTTGATGACGCGGCGCTCAGAAGTATTCGCGGGCGCCGGACTTTCAGCGCTGAAAGCGGGGGCCGCCGGCTGCCCAAGCAGGCCGCGCGGATGCGAGGTGATGGCCTGCTCAGCCAACGCAAACCGATCAACCGGAGTCGCTTTGGTTTTCTCTGCCGCGATACCTGCCAGCATCCCATCCTTGAGCGATTTCAACTTCGCGCTCATGCGCGTTCCTCCTGCAACAACTGCAACACCTCGTCGACCAAGATGTCGATCTCATTGACTGCATCTCTCGCACCTTGTACGCCGTGTACCGTCGCACCGATTGCCTGGCACTCCCGGAATGCCGAGCGAGAGCCAATCATGGAATTCATTAATGGGATATCACCATCGTCACCAAGAATTTCAATTGCTTGCTTGGCGAGCGATACCCGTCGCTGAACCATGTTGGCCAACACGCGAATCCGCAGTGTTTCGTTAGTCACCTGCGCCTGCTGCGCGAGCGCCTTGGCAGCAACTGCGGCCCAGAGATCTGGCGGTGAGGGTACGACTGGAATCAAGGCGATGTCGGAAATCAACAACGCACTGGACGAGGAGGGAGAATGCACTGCTGGCGGACAATCGACCACGATGTAGTCGTAGTCACCGACAAACTTGCGAACTTCCCGATGCATCGCACCGCCCGACGGGGCAAGGCCGATCACCGAAGCGGGGAACGGCTTTTCATCTGACGCCTGTGCAGCCCACCGGGTAGCCGTACCCTGTTCATCCATGTCGACCAGCAGCGTCTTACTGCCGCGCAGGCCAAGGGTTCCAGCGATGTGCATGCTGACCGTCGTCTTGCCGCACCCGCCCTTCTGATTAAATACCGTTACGATCTTGGCGCTCACTGGTCCTCCACTTTCAGCGCTGAAAGTCAGTAGCGCCCATCTTAGGGAAGAGATTGCGAAAACACAAGATCAATAAAATTTAATTTATATAAATAGAGAAACGCGCGCCGCTAGATGCAAGCGGAGTTCAATCCACTTAAATTGAGATGTAAATGCCGTCTTCAGCGCATAACGTTCTGCGTTTGCCCCGGTACTTGCGCACTTTCTAGGTGTTTACCAGTGCGTGCGGAAAAGCGACATTGCGCAGAAATGCCGGCCATCGACACTGTGCCCCAAACTGGTTATGATGCTTAGACAGTCGTCTGAAGACTTTGTCTACGCAGGATTCGGAATCAGCCGGACTCTTCGTGCGATGTCCGGATCGGCTGGATGACTTGTATTTTTTGTTTTTTTAAAGGAATTTTTGCATGGCCTCGGGTACTGTCAAATGGTTTAACGAAACCAAAGGCTTCGGCTTCATCACTCCGGACGGCGGCGGCGCAGATCTGTTCGCGCACTTCTCCGAAATTCAAGGTTCGGGCTTCAAGACCTTGAAGGACGGCCAGAAGGTCTCGTTTGAGGTGAAGCAAGGCCCGAAGGGTCTGCAAGCCTCGGCGATCAAGCCGGAATAAGCATTTCAGGCTGACGGCCTGAAATGAAAAAGGGGAGCTTCGGCTCCCCTTTCTTTTTGCTCGCAGCAAACAGTTCGTTCTGCTTCAGGCTAGCTTTCGCACACTGGTGCGCGATGGTTGCAGGATCAGCGCCTTCGACGAATCCGCATCCACCTTGGCATCCGGGTACACCACCAGCACATCCTTCAAGGCCTTGCGGAACAGTGCACGGAATTTCCGCTCGCTCTCGGTCTCAGTACCAAACTGCATCTGCAGCGCTTCCCACGGGATCTCTGTACGCTTCTGGATCGTGAAAAAGCGGTACGTGAGCCACGAATACACATCGAGCGCAAACGGCGATTGTTTGAGCGCTTTCAACGCGCGCATGTCTACCGGCACTGGGCGATTCACGAGCTCGTTGAAGAACGGTTCGGACAACACCACGAAGCTCTCGAACATCGAGCCCTGGCCCGGCTGCATCGGGTCCCACCAGGTCGACAGTTGATCTGCCAGCAGGTAGCCGATACGGTCGATCGATAGTGGTTCCTGATTCTGGTTCTGGCTCGGCGCCGACTTGTTCTGCACGATCGCAATCGTCGCCGAGAACAGGCGGATCATTTGCTGGCGCACCAAGGTCATGGTGCCCCGCTTGCCACCCGTGGCCATCGGAATGCCCAGGTTGTACATGAACTCCGACAGCGAGTTACCAAGCGAGATGCGCCGGTCTTCCACCGTTCCCTGGAATTCCCCCCGCTTTTTCTTGGCCATGATCTCCTTGCCGATCCAGGCGAGCATCAGCCGTGGATACGAGCCGTAGGGATAGCCAAAGGAGACCGTCTCCGAGACGATGCGCTGCCGCCCATTGGTGGCCCGTTCAGAGCGCTGCTGGGTGAAGTACCCAGGCTGAATCATCAGCGAGATATTGCCGCTCGAGCGCGTCCAGACGGGCGGCGAGCCCTTGGGCGCCCGGTAGGGGAGAGTGACTTGCACGCTGGCACGGCTGAGGAAGCCGACTTCGCCGCTCTGCCACGCGTCTTCGCGTTCCATTGCCTGGGCTTCATCGAACAGGCGCTGAAATTTCTCCGGTGCGGCAATGACTTGCCCTCCCGAGGGGACGATGATGCGGCCGGGCGAATTGTCGTCCGACTTCCCGTTGGGTGTAAGGCGTTTGGTGACCATGGTGAGCAGGATTTGTTCAGAGCCTTTGTACTAAAACGCCTTCGGCTTGTCACGCAGAATTGGGTACGTTCTCTGATTTTCACTCGTTGTCGCGGGAAGGGCATCGGTGGGCAACCTGAAGGGTTGTCCACGGAAGACCTTTCCTCACTACAAGTTATCTATACCTTCTACGTTTACTACAGGTAAACCGTATACGCGCCCCGCAAAGCCTTGTCAGCATTGGGTTGAGGGGGGTGTTTTGTACCCGATTCTGCGAAGGTGCGAACCTGATTCTGCGTGGTTGCGTACCCGCTTCTGCGCGAAACCGTACCCGCTTCTGCGCAAAGCCCGTCCCCATTTCTGCGGGGACAACATGAGGTTGTCCACAGTGTTATCCACAGAAAACGCCGGTGAATGGCAGAACTCCTGCGCGTTTTGGGCGAAGCGTACCCGTTTCTGCGGGTGAAAAGACCGTGCTTGCGGCCAGAACGGCTTGCGTTGGTCCAAAGCGTACCTGTTTCTGCGATCCGATCGGCGTGTCATTCGCATTGGGGCGTACCCAATTCTGCGTACTGCCAAGCCATACGCTTGCAGGCAGCCCTGTTCTACTTAGGCCTATGAAGAAGCGAGTGCCCGCTTCGAGGTGTCCCCCTCCAACTTGTGCGTACCTGTTTCTGCGAAGTGCGAATCAGCGGCGGTAGGCATGCCGAGGTCCCGGAAGCGGTCGTCGGTATCGGGAGGCACAACTTTCATCGCTGAAACTTGGGGTACACCGCTTGGAGGTGGGCCCATCGGGTGAGCGCCACTTCGCGCCGCCGTACCTGTTTCTGCGGGTAAAAAGCCTTATTAGCCAATGGCTTGCCTCGCGTGTCTGCACGACGAGCGAACCTGTTTCTGCGGGAAGGGGCGCAGAAACAGGTTCGCGCTTCCCTGGGTGGACGGTCACCTTTCCCCGCAGAAATTGGTACGCCCTGCCCGACACGTTCTCGCAGAAATGAGTTCGCTTCGTTCGCACGAGAGCTCGCGCTGTGCCGCAGAAACGGGTACGGCTTACTTTGCGGATCCCCGCAGAAACAGGTACGCCGAGTCATTGCCTGGGTTTTGAGGAGATAAGGTGCCCTGAATTGTGTGGCACGTACCCGTTTCTGCGAAGGTGTGCGCAGAAACGGGTACGCCAATTGCCAGCCGGATCGCAGGGCATCGCGGTCTCGCAGAAATGGGTACGGTTTGTGCGGCGCGGCGAACCGCATTCGGGCTGATGGACAGGTGCGTGCAGACCGTCCACGTTTCGGGCATGATGCGCATCCCGCGCGCCAGGCGGTAAGTACTGCTCTGGCACGTTTTCCATCATTCCATCCGAATGCACCGCATTCCGACCGGCACGCTTCGGTGTGCCGGAATCTTGTTCAGAGTGGCCTCGCCCCATGGTGGGCGTGCATCGGGGGCCCCTGCTCTTCCTTGGGCTGGCCAGCGATGACCCTTCACAACAAGAGGAGACAACCTGCATGAATTGGCTCGCGCGCACTTTCAAGCTCGAGGAACACCAGACCGACGTCCGCACGGAAGTGCTTGCCGGGCTGACGACGTTCCTCACGATGGCGTACATCATCTTCGTCAACCCGAACATCCTGGCCGACGCGGGCATGCCGCACGATGCCGTATTCGTTGCCACCTGTATCGCGGCGGCGATCGGCACGATGATCATGGGGATGTACGCCAACTACCCGATCGCCATGGCGCCGGGCATGGGCCTGAACGCGTACTTTGCGTACGCCGTGGTCAAGGGCATGGGCTTTTCGTGGCAGGCGGCGCTGGGCGCGGTGTTCATCTCGGGCTGCCTGTTCCTGTTGGTGAGCGTGTTCCGCATCCGCGAGATGATCGTCAACGGGATTCCGCATTCGATCCGGGTGGCGATCACGGCGGGCATCGGGCTGTTCCTGGGCATCGTGTCGCTGCGCGGCGCGGGGCTGATCGTCGGTCATCCGGCGACGCTGGTGACGCTGGGCGACGTGCACCAGCCTTCGGTCATCCTGGCGGTGATCGGCTTCTTCGTGATCGTGACGCTGGACCACCTGCGCGTGAAAGGCGCCATCCTGATCGGCATCCTGGCCGTGACGGTGGCGAGCTTCTTCTTTGCCGGCAACACGTTCCACGGCGTGGTGTCGATGCCGCCGTCGCTGGCGCCCACGCTGCTGCAGCTCGACATCATGGGCGCGCTGTCGGTGGGCATCCTGAATGTGGTGCTGGTGTTCTTCCTGGTGGAGCTGTTTGATGCCACGGGCACGCTGATGGGGGTGGCCAACCGCGCGGGCTTGCTCAAGCAGGGCAAGATGGACCGCCTGAACAAGGCGCTGCTCGCGGATAGCACAGCCATCATGGCCGGCTCGCTCTTGGGCACGTCGTCCACCACCGCGTATATCGAAAGCGCCTCGGGTGTGCAGGCCGGTGGCCGCACGGGCCTGACCGCGCTGACGGTGGCCGCGCTGTTCCTGCTGTGCCTGTTCTTCTCGCCGCTGGCCGGCGTGGTGCCTGCCTATGCGACGGCGCCCGCGTTGCTGTACGTGTCGTGCCTGATGTTGCGCGAGCTGGTCGACCTGAACTGGGAAGACACGACCGAGGCGGTGCCGGCCGTGCTGACCGCACTGATGATGCCGTTCACCTACTCGATCGCCAACGGTGTCGCGTTCGGCTTTATCACGTACTCGGGCCTGAAGTTGTTCACGGGCCGCATGCGCGAAGTGCCGATCATCGTGTGGATCATCTCGGCGGTGTTCCTGTTCCGTTTCTTCTACCTCTCGGGCGGGCACTGAGCACGCTGTGCTGGCGACCGGCAATCAGACAACGCGGACCTTCGGGTCTGCGTTTTTTATGCCCGTGAGCCAAAAGCGTACCCGTTTCTGCGTGCAACTTTGAGCGCTGGCGTACCCGTTTCTGCGTAACGATGTCGACGATGACGCAGCAGAGCGTACCCAATTCTGCGGACGATGTGAGCGACAACTGTTGCGAGAATCCTCCCGACAATCGGTCTCAACGATCTGATCAGACACGCCAAACGCACGCAATGCGTACCCGTTTCTGCGTGATATGTGGAGGAATGTCAGGCCGACGGTGTGGCCAGTTTGCGTGCCGCTTTGGCGATGCTGGTGGTCAGATCAGCTTCACGTGCTCGTGCAGCGGCAGTCGGCAACGCCGCCAGGCCAAGTGCATGGGCCACGTCGGCTGCGGCCTCGCCAGCGGCAAGCCGCTCGCGTAGGTGCGCGCCGCGAACACCGCGCAGCGAGGCATTCGCCAGACGCGTCGCGGCTTCGGTCTGGCCGAGGGCGCGTGCGTAGTCCGCAGCTTCGACCAGCATGCCTTTCACGATCTGCAGCAGTTGTGAGCGTGAAGCAATGCCCTTGCGCTCACCAAAATCGCGGCGCAGCGCGGGGGAATCGATGATGCTGCCGTCGGCGCGGCGCGGTGAGCGTTTGCGGATCGACAGCAGCAGCGGCGTGGCTTCGTCGGGCAACGGCAGCGGCGATAGACCGAACGCGGTGCGGTACTCGCGCAGCGTGACCATCAACGCATCGCACGGTAGCCACCGCTGTGTACGCCCGCTGCCGACCGCCAGCAACCAGACGGATGCCGGCAGCGCGTCATCGGATGGCGCTTGCGCCGTGGGTACGGCATGCAGCGCGACATCGCCCATCCGTGCGCTCACGAGTTCCGAAACGCGCAGCCCCGCATGTGCAAGCAACTCGGCGAGGAAGCGATCGCGTGCCTGGCGCAGGCGGGCTTCACGGCCCAACGCCACGCGTGCGCGCACCGCATCCACCAGCAGCGTCATGTCGGCGGCGCTCAGCGAGGCTTCGGACTCGACGGCCGCCTGCGGTACCGATGGTGCGGCGGATGTCGTGCTCGGCTCCGGTACGGTGATGACGATCGCGTCGTCGTCGAGAAACGGGTTCGTGCGCAGATAGCCGGTGCGTTGTAGCCAGCCGCACAGGTTGGCTGCGATCACGCTGCTCTGGCGAGTGGAGCGTGGCGAGAGCGCGCCGCGCAGCGGTGTCCAGTTGGCATCGTCACGTTCGATGCCACGCGCACTGATCGCCCAGGCAGGTGGTTCTTGCAAAAAGCGCAGATAGGCGACGGCGTCGTCGCGGAGCCAACGGGCGATTGGCTTGCCGAACGTGCGTGCATACCAGCACACGCGCTCCGCTTCCACACGGTACTGCGACAGCGTTGACGCCCCCACCGCGCGCGCACCCGTTGCCCGTGCGTCGAGCCACGCCTGCACACGTTCGCGATCTTGCGCGAATGCTTGCAGATCCGCCTGGGAGGCGGCTTTCTCGGGAGGAGGCGCGGCGTCTGCCGGGCGCGGTTCGGACATGCTGGAACGCGTCGTGCACGAGGGTGAGGTGGATCGCGCAAGTATAGCGAGGCGCGTAGGGACACAGCGGCAAGCGTGTCATTGGAGGGCGGATTCAATCGCCGCGGGCACGCGCCGTGCTCGGTATGGAAGCGTCGCATTGGACAACGACACACGCGGGTGCGCTGCAAGGTGATCACCCGCTCAGAACCATTCTCCTCCGAGGTTGAAGACCATGAAGAATCAGATCAGGAAGATTGCCGCCGTGCTTGCATTAGGCTCACTGGGTGTGCTGACGGCGTGCGGCGGTGGCGATGATGACATCGGCCAGATCATCGGCACCAGCGCGCCGCAGTACCGCACGGTGCATGCCAACCCGTTCATCCAGAACGTCGACTTTGACGTGAACGGTACCGTCAAGATTGCCAACGTCGGCTTCAAGAGCGTCAGCAGCTATTTCGGGATCGATTCGGTATCGACCGTTGCGACCGTGACGAGCGCCGGTACCTCGGCACCGCTCGCTACGGCGAGTTTCTCCCCGGCCAACGGACATCGCTATACCGCACTGGCAATCGTCGCGGCCACTGGCACCGCCACCAGCCTGTCGATCATCGATGACCCGTACAACAAGTCGATTCTCTCGGACAAGGCACGCGTGCGTACCTTCAACGCGTCGTACAACGCGAACAACGTTGACGTGTATGTGACCGCGCCAAATGCTGATATCACCGCCCTTTCACCAACCATGGGCGGTGCGGCATATGGGGCCGCATCGCCGGTCAGCACGCAGGACTCGATCTATCTGGATGGGGGTACGTACCAGGTGAGCGTGACGACGGCGGGCACGAAGAACGTCATCTTCGCTTCGCAACCGTTCAGCCTGGCCAACAACGCAGACTGGCTGATCACCACACTGCCTGCCGGCGGTGTGGGGGCGGTCACGCCAAACGCCATTCGGGTGCTGGTGGCGCAGGCCAACGGCGCTTCGCAGACGGCCTCCGAACTGCCGTCAAAGTAAGCGCATTCGCATGCGCGGGTACTCGCCAACAACGGGCACGCCTCGCCTGTGCTGGCTCGGGAACGAAACCTGCTATCCAGGGGAGCGATGTTCACGTGTCGGCAGACGTCCGGCTGCCCAAGGGGGTGGGATGAGCGAATCCGCAGTCAACCTGTCGGCAACACTGCACGGCACGCAGCCCGCGGCACCCGTGCCCGGTGGTAGCCGGCATCTCGACGTGTTCTGGGTTGACGATCCCCTGAGGGGAACACGGCTGCACGTGAGTGCCACCGCCCAGAGTTGGGGTGTGCAGCCCGACACCCTGTGCGGTGCCCGCGAGCACTGGCTGGTGTACGTCCATCCGGATGATCACGCTGCGCTGCGCACTGCCTGGATGGGCTTGGCACATGGGCAGGGTTTCGCGCTTGAGTATCGCTGGATCGGTGCGGATCAACTTGAGCGCCGTGTGCGTGAGCGTGGCGACCTGATGCCGCCCACCCACGGCGTACCGTCCCACGCTGTGGGCCTGCTCGAAGACGTGACGCAGCATCAACAGGCGCTGGCTGCGCTCGCCGAGTCCACATTCCAGTTGCAATGGCTGACCGAGAGCGTGCCGTTTCCGCTGGCGCAGATCGACATCGGGCACTGCGTGCGCTTTGCCAACCACGCGTATGCGCAACGCTTCGGGTTGCGGGTGGACGACGTGCTGGGGCGCCATCTGCGTGAACTGATGGGGGACGCGGCCTACACGCGCGTGCTGGCCCAACTGGCTGAAGGCTTTGCCGGCCGCCGTGTCGATTTCGAAATGGAGCTGGAGTACCCGCGCGATATCGGCCGCCGCTTCGTGCATGCCGCTTACACGCCGCAGCGCGGCCTAGACGGCAGTGTGCATGCGCTTGTTTGCGTGGTGGAGGACATTACCGAGCGCAAGGAGGTCGAGCGTGAGCGCTTTCGCCATGAGCGCGAGTTCGTCACGCTGGTCGAGAATTCGCCGGACGTGATCGCGCGGCTTGATCGCGAGCTGCGCTGCGTTTATGTGAACCGCGCCGTGACCGAAGCCTTTGGCGTGACACCGGCAGACATGACCGGCCAGACGTTGACCGTGTCGTCGTTGCCGGCCAGCGTGGCGGGGCCGCTGGATGAGGCAACACGCCAGGCATTCGAGACGGGCACCGAGCAGACCTTGACGCTGCATCTGGAAGCCAATGCGGAGCGCACGCGCATCACGCACTACAACGCCCGTGTGATCCCTGAAGCCGATCGGTTTGGCGACACGGAGGCTGCGCTGCTGATCGTCTACGACGTGACCGAACGCACCGAGGCCGAGCGTGAGCGCAACGCGCTGCTGCTGCGCGAGCAGGCTGCCCGTGCGCAGGCTGAAGCCGCCGCGCTGGCGCGCGATCGGTTTCTGGCGGTGGTGTCGCACGAGTTGCGCTCGCCGCTCAATGGCATTCAGAACTGGGCCTACGTGCTCGAGAACCAGATTGCCGACGGGGCGCCGTTGATGCAGCGCGCGCTGGCTGGCATCAAGGCCGGTGTGGAGCAACAGGTACGGTTGATCGAAGATCTGCTCGATGCCACGCGGGTGATGAGCGGCAAGCTGCGCCTGACGCGTGAGCCCTTTACGCTGCGTACCGCGCTGGAGAGCGCGCTCAACAGCGTGCGCGCATTGGCCGCCGATCGCCATATCACCTTACACACCTCCTCCGCGCTGGAGGCGCACGAGATCGACGGCGATGCCGACCGCATCCAGCAGATCGTCTGGAACCTGCTGACCAACGCCATCAAGTTCACACCGGAAGGTGGCGACGTCTGGTTGTCGGCCGAGCTGGTGGGCGAGGTGGCCCGCATCGTGGTGCGCGACAACGGCCGGGGCATTGCGCCGGCGTTCGTGCCGTACCTGTTCGACCCATTTCGCCAGGCGGATGACTCGCACACGCGGCGTGCCGGCGGACTGGGCCTCGGGCTTGCGCTGGTCAAGCGCTTGACTGAGCTGCATGGTGGTCGCCTGCATGCGCACAGCGATGGCGAACACCGCGGTGCGACCTTCACCGTCTACCTGCCGCTGCACGCCGGCGCCGAGTTGACCGCGCCGCTGGCGGAAGACCCGGTGCGCGACGGGCCGCTGCCCTCACTGGCCAGTTTGCGCGTGTTGCTGATCGACGATCAACAGGACGCACGCGATGCGCTGGCAACGTTGCTGACGCAGGTTGGAGCGGATGTAGGCAGCGTCGGCTCCGGCCAGGAAGCCATCCTGCAGCTTGAGGCGTGGGGGCCATCGGCGCGCCCGCAGGTGATGGTGTGCGACATCGCGCTGCCCGATGAAGACGGCTACGTGATCCTGCAGAAGGTCCGTTGGTGGGAGCGCCAGCGCTTGCCCGCCGGCGCAGCACCGATCGAGGCCATCGCCTTGACGGCTTTTGCGCAGCCGGATGACCGCGTGCGCGCGCTGGCGAGCGGCTTTCACGAGCACCTGGTCAAGCCGGTATCGCCGCACGATCTGGTGCGCACGTTGCGCGTGCTGGCGCGGCTGTAGGCCCCCGGCGGCTTGGTTGTTCTAATACGACGTCAGCGGGCGACCGGCGACGCCGGTTTCTGGTCCGCCCATCAACGCCTGCGCAAACACCTGCGCAAAGCCGTTCTTGGTGACCGGCGTGCGTGTTTCCAGGCAAGTGGCCAGCAGGTCTTGCCAATGACGGATGACGTCTGGATAGGCGGCATCCGCCGGATGCAGGCCCAGGCGCAGCAGCGGCGTGTTGGCATGCTGCCGCGTCAGCCAACGCAAGTAGTAGCGCGACACCAGCCGGCGCGCGTTGGTCTGCACGCTGTAGGTCAGGCAGGGCGCTTTCAGCGCGCGCGTCGGGTGCAGCAGGAAGAAGCGCTGCAGTGTCGTCGTGTAGCGCAGCGGTAGCGCATCAAGTGCTTGCCACGTGGCTGCATTCATCAGCCATGCCGGCGCGACAAAGCCATGCAGCGGCCAGCCGTTGGCAGCAAACCAGGCGGCACCGGCTTGCATGCGTGCACGCGCAGTTGCCAGCGGAATCGCCGAAAACTCACCTTCACCCGCCGTATAGCGTGTGCGAATCAACTGGTCGACGAATCCGCCGGGGGGCTGGTCGTCCAGGTGTGCGTAGCCGTGCAGGACGAGTTCATCGCCAAGGGCCAGGCGCTCGGTCATCAGGCGGCAGAAGCGCTCGCTGTTGCGTGCGGTGGGTGCCTGATGGTAGTTGGGAATCACCAGTAGCGATTTCGGCACCGGGCAGACTTCATCCAACGCAGAAAGCAAGGCCATGCACGCCGGCCAGGTAGCTGGCGTGACATCGTGCATGGCAATGACCAGATAGCGCGACATGGTGGATGGGCTCGTCTGCTTTGGGGCTATCGCGTGCGATGGGCGCGCAGGTTGTGTTTGACGCCGTCGCATTCCGCCGCCCAGAACATCGTCACATCGACCAGGTGCGACGACGAGGTTACCGCGTCGTCCGCGTGGTCGGGGTGAGCGTGATGGTTTGGCAGCTTGCGCACGGGCGTCCTGTTGGTGGGGTGCGTGGTCAGGCCTGGCGGCGCAACTCGGCCGGTGCAATGCGCATCAGCCCGCGATACTTCGACACCGTGCGGCGCGCAACGATCACACCTTGCTCAGCCAGCATCTTGGCGAGCGACACATCGGAGAGCGGCGCATCGGCATCTTCGGCTTCGATCATTTCCTTGAGCAGCGCCCGCACCGCTGCCGCCGAACATGCACCGCCTGTGTCGGTGGCGAGCTGGCGTGAGAAGAAATGCTTGAACTCGAAGATGCCGCGCGGCGTGGCCATGTACTTGTTGCCGGTGGCGCGCGAGATGGTCGACTCATGCAGGCCAAGCTCTTCGGCCACGTCGCGCAGCACCAGCGGCTTCATCGCCACCTCGCCGTATTCCAGAAAGTGCTTCTGGTGCGCGACGATGGCCTCGGCCACGCGCTGAATGGTGGCAAAGCGCTGCTGCGCGTTGCGGATCAGCCAGCGTGCTTCCTGCAACTGGTGCGCCAGTGGCGTGCGACTGTGGCCGCGCGTCTGCGCAAAGAGTTCGGCGTAGACCTTGTTGATGCGCGCGCACGGCGCCACCGCCGGATTGGTGACAGCCACCCATTTGCCCTTGATCTTGGTGACAAACACATCCGGCACGATGTAGCCCGCATGCGTTTGAGAGAAGCGCTGCCCCGGGCGCGGGTCCAGCGCGCGGATCAGTGCACAGGCGTCGCGCAGTTCCTCCTCGGTGCAATTGAGTGCGCGGCGCATCTGCACGAACTCGCGCTTGGCCAGGCGCGGCAAATGGCTGTGCACGATGTCTTGTGCGATCTCCTGAATGCGTTCTTCGGCATCGGTATCTGCCGGGCGCGCCTCGATCTGCAGGCGCAGGCATTCGGACAGATCGCGCGCCGCCACGCCCGGCGGGTCCAGGCTCTGCACCAGCGCCAGCGCGATCTGCATTTCCTTCTCGGTGGGCACGGGCTCCACGGGTGCCAGCGGGATCAACTCAGAGAGCAACTGGCGCAGGTAGCCGTCGTCGTCCAGCGCTTCAACCACGGTCTGCGCCAGTACACGGTCGCGGTCCGACAGGCGGTAGCTCAGCAACTCTTCGTGCAGGTGTTCGCGCAGGCTTGGCGTGGCGTGTACCCACTCGCCGATGTCGCTGTCTTCACCATCGCCATGGTGGCTGCCGTTGTGGTTGTAATAGGTGCTGAAGTCTGCAGGAAATTCTTCCGATGCGGCGATGGCCGGATCGGTTTCGATGGCGCTGGTGGTGGTCTCCAGCGGCGTTGCATCGGCGTGCGAGGTATCAGCGATCGCACCGTCCGACTCGATGGATGCCGGCACTTCACCCGTACGAGCAATGCCACCGGCCTGGGCCTGCGCGCCCGCCTCGTGTTCGACCTCTTCCAGGAACGGGTTGCTGGCGAGCGCTTCTTGCATTTCCTGCGCAAATTCGTTGGCGGACAACTGCAACAGCTTCACGGACTGCTGCAGTCGCGGCGTCAGCGCGAGATGCTGCTTCGCACGCATTTCGAGAGCGGCCTTGATCATTCGCCTTGCCTCCTTCGGGTGAGTGGGCGCCGGTCTTGCGACCGACATGACTCTCCATCGATGCAAAGCGTGTGCCATGTCAGAAAACGCAGTTGCGACAAGGCTTTGCAGGCGGCAGACACGCCGTTTCTACATGGTCATGTCGTTTTTATATGCGCAGTGTTGCCGGCACATGACAGTGTTGTGCGTGCACGCGGGCCGCATCGCGCTATGGCAATGGGTGGCACGGCAGGTACATGCGTTGCTGCGGTGACCGGGAAACCGGCTGCACGCCGGCTTCGCGTTCCATCACCGCCACACGTAAGGAGAAACCGATGCAATCACGCACGCTGACTGCCGCCCTCGCGGGCACCATCCTGGCCCTCGGGATGACAACAGCCCAGGCCCAGACCAACCCCGCTCCGGCAGATGCGCCCACCAATGCGCCCAAGGCGGCCACGGATGCCATGCCTGCTGACGGCAATGCCGAAGGCGCCAAGCCAAAGGCCAGGCAGAAGAAGTCGCACCACGCGAAGTCTTCGAGCAAGTCAGGCGGATCGGGCAGCGCCAGTGCGGGTGATTCGTCGGGCGCGGCCAAGCAAAGCCAGTAGCCGATCCGTCCAACGAACCACACATGAGGAGACCCGCCATGCGAGTCCAATCTTTGACGCTACCGCAGGCGGACCGAACGGGATCCGCAGCGCAGAAAACAGCGGAACCCGTGCCACGCCGTGCGCCGCATGAGCACCCGGGCGAGCGCACGCACACGCATCCGCGCTGATGCGTTCAGCGCGGATGCGTACGGTGTACGGTATGCGACGTCGAGGAAGCGCCGGATCAGGCCGCCATGCCGGCGGTGGCCGTGGTCTGGTAGAGGTCGAGCCGGTTGTAGAGCGTCTTGAGGCTCACGCCCAGCGTCTTGGCCGCCTGGCGCTTGTCACCATGAAAGTGCTCCAGCGTGGCCAGGATCAGCGTGCGTTGCGCATCGGCCAGCGTCACGCCCACCGACAGGCTCAGCACACCTTCCTTGACGCTGGGCTGTGCAGGGCCGCGCGGCGATGCCAGCGGGGCGGTCAGTTCGATGGTCTTCTCGCCGAGGATGTAGCCGCGGTGCACCGCATTGCGCAGCTCGCGCACGTTGCCCGGCCATGCATGGTTGCGCAACGCGCCGAGTGCCGCGCGCGAGAACACCTTGTCGGTCTGATGCGCAGCATTGAACTGCGCCAGGAAATGCAGGGCCAGCTCTTCGATGTCGTCGTCGCGCTCGCGCAGCGGCGGCACGTGCAGTGGCACCACGGCCAGGCGGTACATCAGGTCTTCACGAAAGGCGCCGTCGGCCACGGCTTCCATCAAGTTGCGGTTGGTGGCCGCAATGATGCGCGCGCGCGTCTGGATCGGCTCTGTGCCGCCCACGCGCATGAAGACGCCGCTCTCCAGCACGCGCAGCAGCTTGACCTGCATCTCCACCGGCATCTCGGTGATCTCGTCCAGGAAGATGGTGCCACCGCTGGCGTGCTCGAAGTAGCCGATATGGCGCTGCGCCGCGCCGGTAAAGCTGCCCTTCTCGTGGCCGAACAGCTCGGACTCGATCAGGTTGGGCGAAATGGCGCCGCAGTTGACGGCAATGAAGGCCTGGTCGGCACGTGCACTCATGTCATGCACGGTGTTCGCGATCAGCTCTTTGCCGGTGCCTGACTCGCCCATGATGAGCACGGTGGCCAGCGTGTTCGACACCTTGCCGATCTGGCTGTACAGCGCCCGCATCACTGGCGAGCGGCCGTAGAGGTGGCCGAAATCGGGTTCCGCGATGGTCGGGGTGCCGGTTTCAACCGGCCCGTGATCGGCATCGTCAATTTCGGCAATGTCGGTCAGGCCCGGGGGGCAGCGTAGGCGCCCGGCAGTGACTGCACGATCGAAGGCGTTGGCTTCGCTCAAGGACATGGCTCCCTCGTGGTCGGTCACGACGGGGACGTTCCGGCACGGAGCCGCCTGTTCAGCGATGCTGGCTCCCGATGGCTTGGCGCGTCGTCATCCCGTCACATTGTGTGGAAAAGTTGAGCCATTATCGGGGCCGCTTTAGCGCGTTGTATGTCAGGCATGCGCTGACGTTTCGGCCATCCTGTCGGCCAAACGCTGACAAGAAACGGGCCCGAGACGCTGGCGGGGCGCAGGTTTTACGCCCGCTTCTGCTTTTTAGGCGGCCTATCGTGTCCATCGGTTGTCCATTCGGGCCGATGGGTGGCGAAGCCGTGACCTTCTCACCTATGCTGGGATCGCGCCTGCCTGGTCGGGCTGACCACTCGGCGTGATGCCGGCGCGTCTTTTCTTGCACGCGAGCGTGTAAAAGTTACCGGTTTGCGCACTGGCAACCAGGACTTGGCTGCGCAATCGCTGCGCCCCTCGCCAAGCGTGTCGGCGATGGAATACTTTTTGCACCTGCCGCTTGCCCGCGCATGGAAGGCCCGCAGTTGCCCCGCGCATTGACCGCCGACGGTCCAATCGAACCGCTGGCCACCCAATCGAATCGAGATGCCACATATTCTGATTGTCGAAGACGATGCCAACGCTCGAGCCGCCCTGGGTGAGCTGGTGAGTGCGGAAGGGTTCACCACCGCGCAAGCCGGCTCGCTGCGCGATGCGCGTATTCAGATGACGCGTCACAGCCCCGACGCCATCCTGATCGACCTGCTGCTGCCCGACGGCAACGGCATGGACTTGATGGAAGACATCACGCCGCACTCCGGCACCGAGATCATCGTCATGACCGGCCATGCCAGTGTGGAGACTGCTGTCGAGGCGCTGCGCATGGGCGCGGCCGACTACCTCGTCAAGCCGGTCAATTTCCAGCGCTTGAAATCCGTGCTTGCGCGCATCCCGCGCCCGGGTGATCTGAAGGCCGAGATCGGCAATCTGCGCGGCGAGCTGCGCCGGCTCGGCCTGTTCGGCCAGATGCTCGGCAACTCGCCGGCCATGCAGACGCTGTACGACCAGGTCAGCCGCGTGGCGCCCACCGAGGCGACCGTGCTGCTCATCGGCGAATCCGGAACCGGTAAGGAGCTGGCCGCACAGACCATCCACGACCTGAGCCTGCGTCGCAAGCAGCCCTTTCTGCCGGTCAACTGCGGTGCCATCTCGCCCAACCTGATCGAGTCGGAAATGTTCGGCCACGAGCGCGGCAGCTTTACCGGCGCCGACCGGCAGCACAAGGGCTACTTCGAGCGCGCCAACGGCGGCACGCTGTTCCTTGATGAAATTACCGAAATGCCGATCGAACTGCAGGTGAAACTGCTGCGTGTGCTGGAAACCGGCGTGTTCATGCGCGTGGGCACCAACCGCGAGATCGACTCCGACGTGCGCGTGATTGCCGCCACCAACCGCGACCCGGAAGAAGCCGTGGCCGACGGCAAGCTGCGCGCTGATCTGTACCACCGCCTGAACGTGTTCCCGCTGCAACTGCCGCCGCTGCGCGAGCGCGGCAAGGACGTCGACCTGCTGGCGCAGCATTTCCTGGACCAGCTCAACGCGCAGAACAACACCAAGAAGGCATTCCTGCCGTCCGTACCATCGGCCATGGACACGCTGCGCGCCTACAACTGGCCCGGCAACGTGCGCGAGCTGCGCAACTATGTGCAGCGCGCGTTCATCCTGTCGGACGACGCGGGCATCGACATAGCCAACGTGCCACTGCAGGTGTCGAGCACGCAAACCACGTCCGGCTCTACGCTGACGATTCCGGTGGGCACGTCACTGGCCAGTGCCGACAAGAGGATCATCCTGGCCACGCTGGAGCAATGCGGCGGTGTGAAGAAGCGTGCGGCCGAGCTGCTTGGCATCAGCCTGAAGACGCTCTACAACCGGCTGGAGGAATACGGCAACAGCAACAGCAACAGCGAAGACGGTGACGATGGCGCCGGTTCGGGTTCGGGCCGCTCGCATGCCACTGAGGCCTAGGCCGAGCACATCGATGATGTTCCGGGCGCGGTACGCAGCTTGCTGACGGTGGGGTATTCACACCCCACAGGAGGTTGCCATGCTGCGTTACGCCGTTATCTTTTTCATCATCGCGCTGATCGCGGCTGTGCTCGGGTTTGGCGGCATTGCCGCCAGCGCCGCCGGCATTGCCAAGATTCTGTTCATGATCTTCGTGGTGCTGTTTGTGGTGAGTCTGCTTTGGGGCCTGGTGGCCGGGCGCCGGTAAGGGCGCAGCCAACCTCGTGCGTGTGCCGATCGACACGCAATGCCACCTCTCAGGAGCGCAGACCCATGGAACCGTCCCAGACCAACCCGTTTCCCAAATCCGATGGCAACGGCAACCTGATCCGCGAAGATGTGGCGCAGGCGGCCGAGCGCGTCAAGGCGACGACCGCGGAGGCCATCGACCGCACTGCCGGCGCGGCCGCCGATGCACTCGATGAGGTCGTCGCCCGGCGCGCGCAGTGGCGCGCATCACGGCAGCGCTTTGCCAACGATGCGACGGACTGCATGCGCACGCATCCGCTGGCGACCATCG
Organism: Ralstonia insidiosa; assembly: GCF_008801405.1. Classification (NCBI taxonomy): domain Bacteria; kingdom Pseudomonadati; phylum Pseudomonadota; class Betaproteobacteria; order Burkholderiales; family Burkholderiaceae; genus Ralstonia; species Ralstonia insidiosa. Next base: position 653,470 of record NZ_VZPV01000002.1, read on the forward strand.
CGCTGGCCTTTGGCGCAGGCTTTCTCATCAGCCGGCTGCTGGGCAGCGACGACGACTGAGCCCCTGCCCCTGCTTGCGCGTATGCTGCGGGCTGACTACGCTCGAAGGCGGCGCGGGCTTGCCCGCTCGCCTTTCCTCAAGGACCATTCATGCGCCTGGCTGCCTTTTTCATCGACCGCGATGTGCTCAAGCGTTCTGCCCAGGTGCTGATCGGGGCGGCACGGCAGTGGTCTGTGCACCGCGCGGCCAGCAAGGGTGCGGCGCTGTCGTTCTACACGCTGTTCTCGATGGCGCCGGTGCTGGTGCTGGTGATCTCGATTGCCGGGCTGTTTTTTGGCGAACAGGCTGCGCGCGGCGAAATCTTCGGGCAAATCAGAGGCCTTGTGGGCGACCAAGGCGCTGCGGCGGTGGAGACGGTGCTGGCCGCCACCAAGCGCTCCGGCCACGGCCTGTTTGCCGCTGTGATGGCCGTTGTGCTGCTGGTGATTGGCGCCACCAGCGCCTTCTCCGAACTCAAGAGCAGCCTCGATGAACTGTGGGAAGTGCCGCCGCGCCAGCAGGCGGGGCTATGGGGGTTGCTGCGCGCGCGGCTGCTGTCGTTCAGCCTGATCCTGGTGCTGGCCTTTCTGCTGCTGGTCTCGCTCATCGTCAATGCGGCATTGGCGGTGGTTCAGCGCTTCTGGGGCGAGATCTGGGCGGGTGCGGGCTTCTTCGCACCGGTGGCAGAGGTCATGTCTTCTGCCTTTGCGTTTGCGGTGGTGTCGCTGTTGTTCGGCACCATCTTCAAGATGCTGCCCGAGACGCGCGTGGCCTGGCGTGACGTGGCCCTGGGCGCAGTGGTGACGGCGCTGTTGTTCTCGCTCGGCAAGCGCATCATCGGGTTGTATCTCGGCAGCAGCGCGGTGGCGTCTTCCTACGGCGCAGCCGGGTCCGTGGTGGCGTTGATGTTGTGGATCTACTATTCCGCGCAGATTTTCTTTTTCGGCGCGTTGGTCACGCGCCAGTACGCGTTGCTGTTCGGCAGCCGCAAGGAAGAGGCGACGGGGGTAACGGGAGCGACCGGCGTTGCCACGCAAGCCGCGCTGCTCAACCCAACGCTGGCGGCGGGTTCCGCCAACGGCACGCGCGACAGCGGACGCTAGTCCCGCGCAACGGCTCCAGCAAGCAGCACCTCTGCCACACAGGCCAGGCAGATCGTCAGCGCCGGATGCTGGCGCATGGAACGGCTGCCCTGCTCCGACACATTCGCGCACAGCGTCTTCAATTGTTCGGTACGCCGGTCAAATTGCGTGAGTGCGCGGGAGCCCTCGCCTGCCAGCCGGTCAATGCCCTCGGTCGTGGTGTGTTCACGCGCTGTGCGGTGTGATCAATCTGCGGGTGCAGGGGCGTGACGGTGGCGCCGTCGGACGGCGGTCTGGGGTTCTGCTCTGTCATGACGGGTTCCTGCGGTGCGAAGGCATGGATTGCCCAGCAACCGCCATGCCCCGATACGCCGCGCCCCAAAACAAAAGGGCCACGACTGTGGCCCTGGATACAGGTGAAAAAAACGACGCGACTAGCCGACCGTCACCACGGTCTTGCGCACGACCAAGATTTCCGCTTGCAGAGCGAGTGCTGCGAGTGCCCGCAGGCTGTCCTGCGGCAACGCCTTGATCCGCTTGCGGCGATTGGCGGCACGCTGCTGACGTGCCGCACGCAGGCTTTCTGCGTCGAGTTGCCACGCCTTACGGGTGGTCTCGAGAATGCGCTGCACTGCGGGATCAACAGGGGTTCGACTACGCACGATTGGACTCCTTACTTCTTAACTTCTTACTTGCTTTCAATGTCGCAAAGCACCACACCGTGTGGGTTTCGCGGCGGACTCCACAATACGGGAGCTTCATGACAACTTCGATAACACCGTCTCCGAAAGGGCTGTCGGAGCATTCCGACACCCTATTGGTCTCCACCATCCGGCGGACGGTTCCTACGGAGTTTCCCTTGCTTGGGCGCCGGGTCAGTTGATCCTAAGCAAGGTCGCCGATCGCGTACAATCTCGGCTGCCCCCTGGGTTGGCAACCCCGACAACCCCGATCGGGCAGTTCATCGGCCGTCAGGATGACCCCCGCCGGCCAGCGCACACGCCACGTGCGCATTCATCCGCATTTTTCACCCCTCCCTTTCGGTTTTTGCCCGTGAGTACGCTGCAGCAGGAGATCCGGCGCCGCCGGACGTTCGCCATCATTGCCCACCCGGATGCGGGTAAAACCACGCTGACCGAAAAGCTGCTCTGGTTTGGCGGCGCCATCCAGATGGCCGGCGCCGTGCGCGCGCGCAAGGCCAACCGCCATGCCACCTCCGACTGGATGGAGATGGAAAAGCAGCGCGGCATCTCGGTAACGTCCTCGGTGATGCAGTTTCCGTACCAGAACGAGGGCGGCGACTACATCGTCAACCTGCTCGACACCCCGGGCCACGAAGACTTCTCGGAAGACACGTACCGCACGCTCACGGCCGTCGACTCCGCCGTGATGGTGATCGACTCCGTCAACGGTGTGGAAGCGCAGACCATCAAGCTGCTCAACGTTTGCCGCCTGCGCAGCACGCCTATCCTCACGTTCATCAACAAGCTCGACCGCGAAGGCCGCGCGCCCATCGAACTGCTCGACGAAATCGAAAGCGTGCTGCAGATCCAGTGCGCGCCGATGACGTGGCCGATCGGCATGGGCAAGTCGTTCAAGGGTGTGTATCACCTGGTGAACGATACGGTGCAACTGTTCGACCCGAACGCCGATAGCGAGAAGGGTGCGACCGCCGGCCTGATCCAGGGTTTGGACAATCCCGAACTGGACCGCGTGCTTGGTTCGCAGGCCGAAGAGCTGCGCATCGACATCGAACTCGTACGTGGTGCATCGCACACGTTCGACAAAGAGGCGTTCCTGGCCGGCAAGCAGTGCCCGGTGTACTTCGGCTCGGCGGTGAACAACTTCGGTGTGCAGTCGCTGCTCGACGCGCTGGTGGGCCAGTCGCCGGAGCCGCTGGCGCGCCCCACCGAGACGCGCGAAGTCAAGCCGCTGGAAGAGAAGTTCACCGGCTTCGTCTTCAAGATCCAGGCCAACATGGACCCGAAGCACCGCGACCGCATTGCCTTCGTGCGCGTGTGCTCGGGCCGCTTCGAGCGCGGCATGAAGCTGCTGCAGGTGTCGACCGGCAAGACGGTGTCCATTAACAACGCCATCACCTTCATGGCGCAGGATCGCAACACCACCGAAGAGGCATTTGCCGGCGACATCATCGGTGTGCCCAACCACGGCACGATCCGACTGGGTGATGCGTTTACCGAAGGCGAGACGCTCAAGTTCACGGGCATCCCGTCGTTTGCGCCGGAATTCTTCCGCCGCGCGCGCCTGAACAACCCACTGCGGCTCAAGCAACTGCAGAAGGGGTTGCAGCAATTGGCCGAAGAAGGCGCTACGCAGATGTTCCGTCCGATTGCGTCGAACGACCTCGTGCTGGGTGCCGTCGGTATCCTGCAATTCGACGTGGTGGCGCACCGCCTGGAGCACGAGTACGGCGTCGATGCCATTTTCGAGCCGCACGAATGCGCGACTGCCCGCTGGCTCAAGGGCAAGCCGGAAGACATCGACAAGCTGATCGACAAGGCTGGCCACAACGTGGCGCTGGATGGTGCCGGTGACTACGTCTACCTGGCGCCGAGCAACGTGAACCTGCGGCTGACGCAGGAGCGGTTTCCGGACATCCAGTTCCTGGAGACGCGGGAAATCGTCTAAGGAGATGCGCAAGAAGAAACGGGGCCGAGTGCCCCGTTTTTCTTTGCGCGCTATCGGCCGTCCAACCGCCGCTGGCGCTGTATCCGCACCCGTATCGCATCCAGCCCACCACCCGCATCCAACACCGCATCATCCGCAAACACACCTAGTGCCAGACGCGCGAGCGTGCCGCCGCCCGGCACCTCCACCGCCATGCGCGCACCGCGTTCAAGCGCATGCCGCAGCGTGTCGTGCCAGAGCACGGGCCGTGCCATGTTCCACGCAAGGTCTTCAACGATGAGGGGCGCGCGGAAGAGCGCGCGTGCACGGCTGCTGCTCACATAGGTGATGTGTGGTGCGTGGGCCGCGACCTTTGTGGCGGCTGTAGCCAGTTTGGCGGCCTGCACATCAAGCAACGGACAGTGCGACGGCACTGCCATGCACAACCGCGTTGCCGTTGATGCGCCTGCCGATTGCGCGAGCGCGATGACCTGCGCGAGTGCGGCATCGCTGCCCGCCACCACAATCTGCCGTTCCGCGTTCAGGTTGGCAACATAAGCGGGCGTTGCCGCCGAGTTGACCTGCGCGACGATGGCGGCGACCTCCGGTTCGGTCAGGCCGGCGGTGACGGCCATGCCGTAGCCGCTCGGATAGGCGTCTTCCATGAGTTGCCCACGCAGGCGGACGAGGCGCAGTGCATCGCTGAAATCTAGTACGCCTGCCACGACGGCCGCAGGCCACGCACCGATCGACAGGCCAGCCACCATATCCGGCGCCGCATCCTGCCGAACAAGCGTGCGCGCTACAGCGACACTGGCGATCAGTAGACAGAGTTGAACCGCCACGGTCGACCGCAATGCCTCTGCGGTATCGAGCGTGAGCGGATCGACGCCCAGCACGTCACCCGCTTCGGCCAGGGCTTGCGCGACAGCCCGATCTGCGGGCAGCGTGTGCAGCATGCCCACGCGCTGGCTGCCCTGGCCGGGGAACATGAAGAGGATGCTCATGCGCCATCGTCCCATGGGTCTGCGACGAGGCGCGGGCCGTTGTCGGTCTTGAGCAACGTCTTGTGTGGCGAGGCCAGCCAGTCGCGGAAGGCGAAGCCGCCGTGGCCGGTGTCGATCTGCAGGTCGACGCGGCATTCGGTGTCGTCCAGCAGATGCACAAGGAGATCGCGTTGCGCGGTCGATGGCGGATGCGGCATGCGCACGACAAGGTCCAGATCGCTAGTCCCATGCAAAACCGGCAAACCGCTGGCAAGTGCAAAGCCCGCACCGCCGGTCGGCCCCCATGCCCAGCCGAGTGCGTCGAGTGCGGGGGCCAACGCGCGCAAGGTGCGCAGTGCTGCAAACGGAGCGTCGTGTGGGATCGCTGTGGCGGTGGTCGCCAGCGTTTCCGGCGTGACCACACGCGTGATGGCGCTGGCCGCGATGGTGCCTGCGCAGCGCTCGTTTCGCGCGCTGCCGCGCAGCCCTACCGGGATCAACCCATCCGCGCCGCGCGGCGCACGACGCACGACGACGGGCGCACCTTGCCGACATGCCGCGATGGCCCAGTCCGGCAAAGGTGCGCCGTCTGCTGCTGTGGGCATCGTGGATACCCACAGCAGGTCGTGCGCGCCGTATGCCTGCTGTGGCGTTTGCGTCATGCGATCAGCGCCTTGGTCGCGAGGAACAGCACCGAAGGCCCGAGCAGGCAACCGATGCCCGTATGGAACGTCGCCACCAGCGAGCCGTAGGGCACCAGGCGCCGGTCGGTGGCAGCCAGCCCAGCCGACACGCCGCTGACCGTACCCGCCAACCCGCCGAACACCATGGCCGCACGCGGGTTGTTCAGGCCCAATGCCTTGGCCGCGAATGGCGTGCCGACCATCACCAGGATCGCCTTGACGAGGCCTGTGGCAATCGACAGTGCCATGACGTCGGAGCTGGCACCCAGCGCTGCGCCCGTTACCGGCCCGACGATGTACGTGACGGCACCCGCGCCGATGGTGGTGACGCTCACGGCATCGGTGTACCCAAAGGCGTAGGCAACGCAGGCGCCAACGATGAACGGCAGCACCGTCCCCAGCAGCAGCGAGACGGCCCCGATCAGACCAGCCTTGCGTGCTTCGGTCACCTGTACCTCAAAGGCGGTGGCGACGATGGCGAAATCGCGCAGCATGGCACCGCCCATCAGGCCGATGCCGCCGAACAGCTTCAGGTCAGCCAGACCGCGCTCACCGCCGGTCTGCACGCCGCCCCAGTAGGCCAGCACCAGCCCGATCATGATGGCGATGGCGGAGCCATGCACACGCCCAAACGTCAGCTTTTTCGACAACCACATCGACAGGCCCATGACGATGCCGACCAGCGCAAAGGCGGCGACCAGGCCGTTGTGCTGCAGAACTTTCTCTAGCATTGACAGCATGGTGGGGCTCCTTAGGCGCGGACTTGTTCGGACTCTGACAGCGGCGGCAGGGGTTGCCGGTCTTCTGCCTTGCCTGTGCGGTTGATGAGTGCGATGCACACACCGCACACCACCACCGCGCCGATCGCGCCGAGCAGTGCGACGGGGCCGCCGCGCAGTGCCGTCACCACGTTTTGCGTGGCGGCCATTGCCACCACCACGGGGATGTACATCGCGCCCCAGAACGAGACGCCAGCCTCTGTTGCGGCGGGCATCAGCCCACGCTTGTGCAGGTAGAGCCGCGCGAAGATCAGCAGCAGCATGGCGATGCCCACGCCGCCTACATTGGCTTTCACGCCGATGGCCTGGCCGAGCAGGTCGCCCAGGAGGAGGCCGGCGATGTGACATAGCGCCAGCAGGGTCGTACCGTAGATGATCACGTCTTTGTCTCCTGAAGGAACGGCGATGGGTCGCCTGTTATGGGTGTTGTGGTGATCGAGGGCTAGAAACTTTTTTTTGCTGGTGGTGCATTCCTTGTTTCATCCCCTGCCGGGGCTGACTCACTTTCTTTGTCTTGCCAAAGAAAGTAAGCAAAGAAAGGCGCGCCCGAGATGGCGACCCCCTCCTTGAATTTCTGTTGCAGGGAGGGAAGGGAGGCAAACTCGCTTCGCTCAGACAGGCCTCCCTTCTTTTTCCTCCCTGCAACAGAAATTCAAGGCGCCATCTAGGGCAGGGGACGGCCACACCGTCTGGTGCGTGGCTTGGTGCCCAGATGGCATTTCTCCGTGGGCTACGCCTCCTCTGCGTGTGCGTTCCATTGCGCGCGCAGGCGTTCGCGCACTTGCGACGAGGCTTGGCGCAGCGGCGCGCCGAGGCGGCTTTCCAGCCCGCGCGATGGGTCCGCCGCAATGTCGGCCAACGCTGCGGCGAGTGCGGTTTGCACGGTGTCGACGTCGCCTGCATCGGGCGCGTTGGCCGATTTGACCTTCAGCAATTTCCACAGCAACCCGAGCGACGCAAAGCTGGCGATGTCGTGGGCCATGGGCGGAATTTCCTGCGCGAGGCGTTCCAGGTCGGCCACGGAGCGCAGCGTCACGCGCGCGGCAGCAGCTTTACCCATCGCGTGCACCATCACCTCGGCATCGTCGAGGGCGAGCAGGCGGTTGGCCTGATAGCCGTGTGCTAGCAGTGCGCCAGACATGGCACGCCCGACGATCAGGCCGATCACCGGGTGGCCAGCCAAGCGTGCTGCGGCATACGCATCGGCGGCGGCGGCCAGTGCGAGGTGGATGCCATAGGCTTCCTCTCGGCGCCCATAGGCTTGGCTGGCGACATCAATGACCGCGACGATGGCGCGTTTCTTCTCTTGTCCGGCGTCTTCGGCCATGACATCGCGCACCGCGCGGGCGAGTTGCCAGCCTTCCACGAGGCCGACTTCACCATTGCGTGCGCGGGGGAAGCGGTTTTCTGCATCGGGCACGACGGCGATGTAGCGGGCCGGTCGATCACCGAGGGTGGCATCCACGACTTGCACAGTGCTGCCGTAACCCGCAGCGGGTGTGCTGTTGGTCAGCGCACGCAACCAGGTCGCGCCGCGGGCGGAGAGTGGAGTCTGGTTCATGCTGGGTCCTTTGCGTAGAGCGTGCGCACATCTTCAGCGGTGGCCTGGCGCGTGGTGTCGACGGCAGAGAGACGTTCGAGGTAGTGGTCGATCCGCTCACTGCGCTGGTGCTTGGGTGCACCGGCACGCAGCCATTCGATGACTTGCGCGCGGATGCTGACGGCGTCGTCTTCGACGCAGGCATCGGCCAGGCCGGTGGCGGCGCGTTGCTCGCCGCCGGTCAGGCTCCAGATGAAGGGGCGGTCGCGCGAGTCGTATTCCTCAATGCCGGCTTCCTGTTCGATCACTTGCGGACCGTTGAGGCCCAGGCGTGCTTCGCGCGTCATCAGCAGGTAGCTGCACATGCCCGCTGCGATGCTCATGCCGCCAAAGCAGCCGACCACGCCTGCGGTGATGCCGATCACCGGGCCGTACTCACGCAGCGCGCGGATGCCTGCATGGATTTCAGCGATGGCCGCGAGGCCAAGGTTGGCTTCCTGCAGTCGCACGCCGCCCGTCTCGAAGACGATCACGGCGCGGGTGGGAATGCCGTTGCGGTTGTCTTCCGCCGCCAATTCCAGTGCGCCGGCGATCTTGGCGCCGGACACCTCGCCCATGCTGCCGCCCTGGAAGGCGCCTTCAATGGCGAGCACCACGGCGGGCTGTCCACCCAGCGTGCCGCGCGCCACGACCACGCCATCGTCGGCCTGTGTGACGATGCCCTGGCGCGGCAGCCACGGAGATGTCAATTGCTCAAATGGATCGAGCAACTCGCGGAAGGTGCCGGGGTCGAGCAGGGCGATGGCACGACGGCGCGCATCGCGTTCGATAAAGCTGTCGCGTTCAATCGGGTTGCGTGACATGGCTTCTCCTTACGCTGGGGCAAGCGCTTCAAGCGCCTGCTCGAGCCGCAACCGCACCACGGCCGGTGTCGCGCCGAAGTCGTTGATGGTGATCTTGGCAGCAGGCCATGGATGCGAGCCGAACACGCGCGCAAGCTGCGCCTGCCACGTCGCCTGCATGCCGTTGACCGAGGTGGTGATGGTCACGTCGATCTGGCCGGCGTTGCCCGGGGTGAGCAGCACTTCCAGGTCGCCCGAGCCGACCACGCCGGCATACGCGCGCCGGGCAGCGGGTGCGCCGCCGGCGAATTGGAAATCAAGATGCTCCATGTTCGGTTTCCTGATGAGCGGATTCGAGATCGGACACTGCGTGCGCGCTGGCGGGCAGGCGGTCGAGGAACAGCGTGGCGGCCAACAGATCGGCCGCGCCACCGGGCGACACGTGCAGTGCCAGCATGTCTTGTTCGAGCAGGCGGAACGCGTGGCGACCTTGCGGCGTTGCGAGGCCGCCCTCGGCGCGCACCATCGCCGCGCCGGTTTGCACGACGCGCAATGCATTCGCGCCGCCGCGTGCGAGCACGCAGGTGTCGTCCAGCGTGGCCATGACGGCGAGCAATGCGTCGACGCATGCATGGTCTTCGCGGATGCCCGCTGCGCGAGCCCGATGCAACGCGGGCAGCGCAATCTTGATCACATGGGGGAAGCCGGCGCAGGCCTGTCCCTTGGCACCACCGACGCCGTAGTCGTTGCAAGCACGCTCGCCCTTGTGGCCGGTCGAGACGGGCGCAAAGCGATCGGGGATGTTGGCAAGGCGTGCTGCACGGCTCGCAACAGCGGCTGCACCTAACGCATGCGGCGCTTGTGCGGAGGCTGTTACCAACAGACCGAGCGCCCAGATGGCGCCACGGTGCGTGTTGATGCCACCGGTGGCATCGAGCATGGCCGTTTCGCCTTCGCGGCCCAGACGGCCGATGCGCTCGCGCAGCGCCAGCGGCGAGTCAATTTGCGCGCCAGCCAACGCCATGGCTTCAAACGCAGGGCGCAGGGTTTGGGCCGAGTGCACCATCAGCGTCCAGTCGAGATCGTGATGCGCGCCGTTGCCACGCACGTCCACGAGACCAGGTTTGGGCGACAGCGTGACCTCGTCGATGAGCGCGGATTCCACCAGCGCGGCCAATCGCTTCGCACGCGCTTTCGGGCTGGCCGGCAGAGGCCGGTTCAGGGACTTTTCCATTACCAGCTCCGGAAGCGTGCAGGCGGGTCGTACAGGCCGCCAGACCATTCGACCAGGTCGGCGATGCTCTTGGCGGCGAGCAGCTCGCGGCTGGCATCGCTGCGGCGTACGTCGAGGTCTTCGGGCAGGGCGATCAGGCCGTCGCGGCGCATCTGTTCGGTCTGCGATGGATCGTGGCGCAGGCCGATGGACGTGACGCCCGCGACGGCCGCGATCATCGCGCGCCGCTCTTCCAGCGAACGTGCCTTGTAGAGGTACGCGATGCCGTCTTCGGTCAGCAGGTGGGTGACGTCGTCGCCGTAGATCATGATGGGCGCGAGCGGCATGCCGCTTTGCTTGGCGACGGACACGGCATCGAGCGTATCGACGAAGGTCGGTTTGCCGCCTTCCTGGAACGTTTCCACCATCTGCACGACGAGCTTCTTGCCGCGCTCCAACATCGTCACCGGCTCGGTCATGTCGAGCCACGCGGGCGTGGCATGACGGCGGCCGCGCGGGTCGTGGCCCATGTTGGGGGCACCACCAAAGCCCGCCAGGCGGCCGCGCGTGACGGTGGACGAATGCCCATCGCCATCCACCTGCAGCGTCGCGCCGATGAACAGGTCCACCGCGTATTGCCCCGCCAACTGGCACAGCATGCGGTTCGAACGCAGCGAGCCATCACGGCCGGTGAAGAACACGTCGGGGCGTGCGGCCACGTAGCGCTCCATGCCGAGTTCGGTGCCGAAGCAATGCACGCTTTCCACCCATCCAGATTCAATGGCGGGGATCAGCGTCGGGTGCGGGTTGAGCGTCCAGTTGCGGCAGATCTTGCCCTTGAGGCCCAGGCGTTCACCGTACGTCGGCAGGATCAGCTCGATGGCGGCGGTGTTGAAGCCGATGCCGTGGTTGAGCGACTGCACGTTGTGCCGCTGGTAGATGCCGCGAATGGCCATCATCGCCATCAGCACGTGCACGGGTTTGATGAGGCGCGGGTCGCGCGTGAACAGCGGCTCGATATAGAACGGCTTGTCGGCCTGCACGATGAAGTCGACCCACGAGCCGGGAATGTCGACGCGCGGCAAATCCGCCGGGTCATCGACGATCTCGTTGACCTGCACGATGACGATGCCATCCGAGAACGCGGCGGGCTCGACCAGTGCGGGCGTGTCTTCGGTGCTGGGGCCGGTGTAGATGTTGCCCTGGCGGTCGGCCTTGAAGCCGGCCACTAGCGACACGTTGGGGATCAGGTCCACCACCAGCCGCGCATAGAGCTCGATGTAGGTGTGGATCGCGCCCACCTCCAGCAGCCCGTCTGCCAGCAACTGGCTGATGCGCAGGCTCTGGGGCCCGGCAAACGAGAAGTCGAGCTTGTGGGCGATGCCGGCTTCGAAAATATCCAGGTGTTCTGCACGGCTCACGCTCGGCATGATCATGTGCAGATCGTGCAGGCGCTCGGGGCTCACCTTGGCCAGCGAGCGCGACAGGAAGTCCGCCTGCTTCTGGTTGTTGCCCTCCAGCACGACACGGTCACCGGGGGCGAGCAGCGCTTCGAGCGCAGCGACGATATCGCCGGTGGGGATGACCTTGCCGTTGGCGATGCGGCGGGCCGCAGCCAGGCGGCGTTCCTTCTCGTCGCGCCGCTTGCGCCACTGGGGCGGGATGGCGGCGTTGGCCGGATTGTTGGACATCGCTTGCATGAGTGGACAGCTCCAACCGTGGACTCGATGGGCTGTACCGTATGCCGGAAGGCTGCGCACTTCAATCAACCTTGGCGCGGTTTCATTAACTTGAAGTTAATGAAACAATGGGCAAATCACGGCAAAGTGCGGCGCAACAAGCCCATGCCCGGCGGAGACAGAACCATGGCAATTGATGAAGACATCACATTGAAGAAGCTGGAGGTCTTCCAGTCCTTCATGACACTGGGAAACATGGCGCGCGTGTCAGAGGCGCTCGGGCAGAGCACGGTGAGCGTGCACCGCGCGCTGCATTCATTGGAAGAGGGCCTGCGCTGCCCGCTCTTCAAGCGCGACGGCCGCAAGCTGATCCCGCTGTCCACCGCCTACGTGTTCGCCGAACATGTGGAGCGCATCCTGGCCGAGTGCGAAGCGGGGGTGCGCCGCACGCGCGAGGCGGCGGGGTTCTCGTCGACGACGCTGAAGATTGGCGGCCTGTATTCCATGACGGTCGGCACGCTGCCGCGCATCTTTGCCGGCCTGAAGACGCGCCGCTCGGCGCTCGACATCGAGCTGACGCTGGGTTCAAACCGCAGCCTGCTCGCCAAGCTGGAAGACGGCCAGCTCGACGCCATCGTCATTGCGCTGGGCGAACCGCTGCGCAACCCCGATCTGCTGACCGTGCCGATGTTCGACGACGAGATCCTGTTTGCCGCGCCGCTGGGCTCGCCGTACGCGTCATCGGCGGAGATCGACCTGCAGGCCGTGCGCAGCGAGAAGTTCGTCGCGCTCGGCGATGACTTCGCCACGTACCACGATTTCATGGCCGCCTTCGACAAGGCCGGCTTTGCACCGCAGATCGCGCTGCGCGTGGGCGACATCTTCTCGCTCATGAACCTGGTGAGCGGCGGCATTGGTTATGCGCTGTTGCCGCGCCGCGTGGCGGATTTCAGCCCCAAGGTGCAGCTGATTCCGCTGGCGGCGCGGTATGCGATCAGTCAACACATCGTGTTGGTGATGCAGCGCAATCGGGAGCGCGATCCGAATCTGTTGGCGTTGTCGGCGGAGTGTCGGTTGTTGGGCACGCGATAACGATGATCACGTGTGCCGCACCACGTGGAAGCCTTCTTCCGCTGTGGGCGCAACGAAGTAGCGCGTGATCTCTTCGAACTCTGCATCTGTCGGCGCGAACGGGTGGGCACCTGCGGCATTGCGATCGTGCAGACGCTGCTTGCAGACCGCATCGGGCACGTCCAGGTAATGCAGTTGGTGCGCGACACCGGCGCGCTCGAAGACTTCGCGCATCCACGCGCGGCTAGTCAGTGTATTGGCAGGGAAATCCAGCACAACAGAGAGCCCAGCGCCAAGCAGTGCGCAAAGGTGCTCAGTCAATGCGCCACGCAAGCGGCGTGCGCTGCGGGCGTAGTCGGCCACGCTTGTGATCTCACCCGGATACAGATGCGCGAGCCAGCTGTCTTCACTCAGCAACACCGTTGCGGGCGCGTCGGCCAGCCGTTGCGTCAACGTTGATTTTCCGGCGCCGATCTTGCCGCACACCAGATGCAGCGTGGCCTGGGTGGATGCGGCGCCGGGCGTTTGCGATTGCAGCGTCATGACAAGCTCCTGAGAGGGGAGGGTTCAGGAGGCGGGCACAAAAAACCCGCCTCGGGGGCGGGTTCGTTTGCTACCGGCTGACGCGCGCTAACCCACCATTTTTGGAATGGTGCGAATAATCGACGCGAGGCGGGAGGTGTGGCGAAGCATGGTGGGGAGCTTGGGGGATTGGGTTTGGGTTGTCAACGGTAGGTTGTGGTCAGTGTTTCTTGATGCCATTGGCGCGTACGTATTGCTAGCGCTGGAAGGGTGCCAGTTGAACCCAGAGACATGGGATGCACTGGAAGCGGTTGAACGCCAATAGGCACAACTGCAAATGAAAACGCCCTGAGCGGGTCAGGGCGTCTTAGTCCTTCATGCGCTTTCATGCTGGAGCATCAGCGGCGCGTTTTTCGCTCATGGGCCATACCCGCCGTTCGAATTCATGCGGCAGAACCGGCGTCGAATAAAAAAAGCCCTGCGCAAAATCGCAATCGACTGCCTTGAGAAAATCCCGCTGCTCGGCGGTCTCCACACCCTCGGCAATGACTTTGAGCCCCAGTTTGTGCGCGAGGACGACCATGGCCTCGCACAGCGCCTGGTTGTCTTCGTCAAAGCTCAGGTTGTGGACGAATGAGCGATCGATCTTCAGGTAGTCAATGTCAAAGCGCTTGAGGTAAGCAAGCGACGAGTAACCGGTCCCGAAGTCGTCGATCGAGATCCCGATGCCCGCGCTGCGCAACGTCCGCAGCGCCTCGTCCGTCCGCGATTCGGCCTGCAATAGCAGCCCCTCCGTGATTTCCACCATCACGCTCTGCACCGGCAAGCCTTCGCGCGCAAGGAAGTCGGACCATCGCGCGCACAGTTGGGCATCCTGGCGCATCTGGACTGGAGACATGTTGACGCTGATCTGGAACGACGGATGGAATTGATCGCGCCATTGCCGCGCCTGTTGCACCGCCTGCTTGAACACCCAATCGCCGATGGGAACGATGAGGCCCGTGTCTTCCGCCACGGAAATGAAATCGTGCGGGTTGATCGTACCGCGCTCTGGGTGCAGCCAGCGGATCAGCGCCTCGGCTTTGCAAACCTCGCCCGTGGCGAGGTCGACGATGGGCTGGTAGTAGACCTGAAACTGGTCACTGGGCAGCGCGGCGCGCAAATCGCTGGTGAGCCGCAGGCGCTTTTCTGCCTCCACCTGCATATCGGGCTTGAAGTAACTGAAGCGATTGCGCCCGGCGTTCTTGGCCGCATACATGGCTTGATCGGCGTTCTTGAACAGCACATCAAGATCGTGGGAGTCGTCGGGGTAAAACGTCACGCCAACGCTGGCAGAAATGAAGGCTTCTTCCGTGCCCAGCGTGAATGGCTCGGCCAACTTGCCGATGATGGTCCTGGCGATCCGTTCAACGCTCTCCGTGTCATCCAGATTGGGCAGGATGACGGTGAACTCATCGCCGCCTAGACGGGCGACCGTATCCGATTGGCGCACGCACGAACCGATGCGCTTGCCGGCCTCGATCAGCAACGTATCTCCCCTGTCGTGGCCGAGCGAGTCGTTGACCTCCTTGAAGCGGTCGAGATCGATCAGCATCAACGCCATGCGCCGCCCGAAGCGGCCTGGCTGACTGGCTTCCTGAGCAAGGCGCTCATGGAACATCTGGCGATTCGGCAGGCCCGTCAGTGCATCGAAGTTGGCCTGTTTCCAGATGGTTGCCTCAAACGCCATCCGGTCGGAGAGATCACGACCGATCGCCAACACGGAATGCACATGGCCGGTGTGGTCGGTCTCGGGCGTGAGGCGGACGTGCGAGCATTGTTCGCGCCCATCCTTGCCGGCCCATCTCAGTTCGAATTGCGTGCTGGTTCCGCTTGCAATGACATCGCTGATGATTTTTTCGTAGACGCGCGCGTTGTCGCCGCCGGGGAGTTCCGAGGGCCGCTTGCCAAGCGCTTCCGTGAGGCTGCATCCCGCCGCGGCACAGAACGCAGGGTTGGCGTAAATGCGGCGCAACTCGCGGTCATAGCGGGCAATGGTATCGGGCGAGTTCTCGATCAGCGTGCGCGACTCCCGCTCCCGCGTGACGAGCTCTGCCGTGCGTTCGACAACGGTTTGCTCGAGCGAGGCATTGATCTCGTTGATCTTCTGGATCTTCTGCTTGATCGCTTCGCGCATTCTCTCGAAGCGCTGCGCGAGCCTGCTCAGTTCGTCCTTGGCGCGGGCCCCGGTTTCTACGTGCTTTTCTTCGTCTACCTCGGCGCCGGCATCGTCGCCGGTATCGTGCACCTTGCGCACCAGCTCCCTGAGCGGTGCAGAAATGCTGTGCGAGATGAAGTAAGCAAGGAAGATCGACAGCAGAACCCCCGAGATGCCAACCAGCGCGATCTGGTTTCGCACCGCTTGTGCCTCGGCCGTCAGTTTTTTCTCCGCAATGGTGCTCACCACGAACCAGGTCGTGCCGGGGATTTTGGCGTACGCAGCCAAATAACGTCCTCCGCGCTTTCCCTCGACCGCAACGAAGCTTTGCGCCTCGCCCGATGTCGCGTTGCGCGCGATGTTTTCGAGCAGGCCGGGTTCGGGTAGGGCGCCGGTGTCATTCGATGCGTCGGCGGGCCGGATGATGACCTCGTTACTCGCATCGAGAATGTAGATTTGCGTACCGCTGCCCGTGGCGACGTCGTTGAAGATGGTCGAGAAGTATGCCGGGCGGACGATCAGCACCAGATTGCCGAGCTGCTGGTTGCTGTTCTTGTCGATGATGGCGCGCACCACCCCGAGGTTTTGCTGTCCGACACCGTTGTCGTAGCTGCCCCAGTACGTGTGCCCATGCGCGTCCTGAGCGCGCGAGACGAGGCGTGTCACACCCTGGGTCAATTGCGTGGCGGCCTGTGTGTCCAGAATCCGGTTGTTCTTGTCGAGCAGATACTTCTGGTTGATGAAATCCACCGATCCGTAATGCTCGAGGAGCAGCCGCGCCATGTCCTGGCGTGCCTCGCTTTGTTCCTTGCCGTGGCCGCTCGCAGCCCTGGCAAGCGCGCCTTGAACCCGATTGGAGAGCACCAGCAAGTTGCTTTCCGTCTCGATCTGCCGCATGCGCAACTCGATGTTTCTCGAGACTTGCTTGACCACCTCCTTCGAGAATATCTCCGCGTTCTCCTTGATCGCCGCGATCGAGTTCACATACGAAATGCTGGCCGAAATGAAGATCGGCAGCAGAGACAGCAGGATGAACGCGGCAACCAACCGGTGGCGAATCTCAACGCGGCGAAGCAGGTCCTGTGAGAGGTAGTCGAAAGCGCGCTGCAGCAACCGTGGGATCGAGTTCATTTGTAGTGCATCTTCGCTTCATTCTTGACCGATTCATCGAGTCGCTTCGCCGCTTGCCTGGGCGACATCTTCTTGAGCAACACGTCCTGCATCAACCCGTGCAGTGACTCGAGTGTGTTTGACGGCAGCGTCGAATAGTACGGGCTGGCAGTGACCAGATAGCGGCTGGCCGTATTCGTATAGTCGACGATTTCCGGGTCACTGACAGTCGTTTCCGCGTCTTGCTGGAATGGAGAGATGTTGTGGCGCTTTCTCTGCAGAATCGGGAAGCCTTTGCCGGCGATGAATTCCAGAAAGCGCATTGCAGCCGCCTTGTTGGGCGTCTCGCATACGGCAAAGCCTGTCTCACTGCCCAGCACGGGTACCACCTGCTCGCCGCGCTTGTTCCATGGCGGGATGAACACGCCGACCGCAAAGCGATTGCCATGCAGCAGCAGGCCCGCCGCCCAGCTGCCCTGGAAAGCCATCGCCACCTTGCCTTCCTTGAAAAGACGCATGCCGTCGTCGTAGCCGGTTGCCATGAACGACGCCTGCACGTAGCCGCGTTCCGGCAGCAGCGCCATCCTGGCGAAGATATCGGCGACCTCGGGGGTGCCGAGATCCAGCGTGCCCTCGGCCATCTTGTTTTTCCAGTTTGGCTCGTGCGCGACCACGTTGTTGGCGAAGCCCGAGGCAAACGGTCCGTTTCCGAGCATGTTCGGGAATGCGCCATTCAACATCAGGGGCGTGAATCCTGCGCGTTTGAGCTGCGCGCACACGCGCAGGAACTCGTCGAAATTCGTTGGCAGCTTGTCGACACCCGCTTTTTCGAACATCTCGCGGTTGTAGTAGATCATCGTCGTTGCGACGCCGCCCGAGATGCCGAACCCTTTGCCGTCGCGGCTGGTCCAGTCCCGCTTGAGCGGGGCGAGCATGTTCGCCCAGGCCGATGTCTGGCTGACATCGGCAAGGACACGCTGATCGGCCAGTTCGGCCGAATAGGCATTGGGATTGACGCTCAACAGATCGGGCAGCGTGCCGGCAGCAACACGGGGTTTGATGTTCTCTTCGACCGAATTGCCGATCATGAACTGAACGTCCACCTGCACATCGGGATTGAGCTTGCTGAACTCGGCAGCGATCTGAAGCATCTGCTCGGGCCAGTCCGGTGCCCAGATCAATGCCGTAATGCTGGTTCGGTGCGGCGGGGGCGAACTGGTAATGGGGGCATCTTGCTGGTGGCAACCGCACAGAACCAGCAAACCGATCAGACCGGATAGCAGCCGGGCAAAGTGACTTTGTCGCACATCACGCTCGCTTTCGGGTTTGGTATGCGCCGGTTGGGCTCGCGAGGCAGGGGAGACTTCTCGCGGCGGCCCGTCGATTGGGGGGCTCGATATTGCTGAGCATGGATTACCTGCAGATGATGGCGTGCGCCAGCAGCGCCCGCCACGCCGGGCAGATCGGGAAGCCCATGCGACAGCCAGAATGCGGATAGTTGGGCATGACGACGAATAAGCTGATTAACCGCAACAGAGGCAATCTGTTCATCGGCAGCCCACATGAATCCTTTAATGGTCGCCAGGCGCGTGCGTTTGTTACCCATGTGGCCCAGCGCCGCAATGAACCGGGCACCTCGACACATGGCAATCTGCAAACGTTTGGCCCATGACGACGGCGTTGCCGGGCACCATCAGCACGGCTTTGGTGATCTTGCTTGCGGGGCGAGACGGCCTTGCGTCCAATCCTCCGCAGTTAGCGGGCAGGCCAATCGGCACCTACGGGCGCAAGCCAAACAGCCCCTGCCAGAACGATTCAAAAGTGCCGGGGTGCCGCGAGTGCGTCGTCGGCGCATCAGTCTTTGAACCCAGTGCTTCATCAGGCGTCGGGGCTGCCTCGCTGTCCGGCGCCGCAGCCGCAGCCACACTCGCCCGCCGCGCTTCCTGCATCGCCCACACGCTATCCGCAATGCGCGCCGCCAGTTCTGCCTCGCAGTCCCGGCCGAGCAGCACACCGAAGAGCACGTCCCGGTTGTGACCATCGTCAGCAAAGCGCATCGCAATGGCGACCATCTTTTCGTAGTGTTCCTGCGCAATGCGTTCACGCTCGCGTTGCGCTGCGCGCTCCTCGGCTTCCTGCGCCTCGTGCTCGGCCTGCCAGCGCTGCATCTCTTGCGCGAAGACTTCGTCGTAGACCCGGCGTTGCTCGGCGTCGGAGAGGATGGCGTAGGCCTCGCGGATCTCCTGGAACGCCGCATAGGCCTCGGCCTCGCGGCCAGGGTTGCGGTCGGGGTGCCACTTCATTGCGGCACGGCGATAGGCCTGCTTGATTTCATCCAGGGTCGCGTCGGGCTGCACGCCGAGGGTCGCGTAGATGGTCGTCATGGCGGAAGGGGGCGGCTGCCAAGGGTAAGGTGATCCTAGCATGCGGTTGTTGACCTCTTATGGCTGATTTCCGGTCGGGTGGCCTCGTCTCTTCGAATGAGTTGCGTTGACCCTCGGCGCTTGCACGGCGCATGCTGCTATCAAGTCGTCACCCACAGGGTGCGTGCCGTGGCAACGAAATCATCTGGCCTGTTAAAAGCGGTCGCCCATTGCCGGCACGCTCTACGACTTGCGCGCTTGTCCACGGGGTGGGGTCGCCAAAGTGCCAAGGGCAGTGACCAGACGCTGCTGTACTTCGGCTGCCTGACGCTGTTCATCGCACTGGCTTCACCGGCCGGCTATCTGGTGGATATCCAGACGTCGTACCTGCTCAAGAACCAGTTGCATGCCACGGCGACGCAGATCTCGATGTTCCGGCTGGTGACGGGCATCCCGGTGTACCTGGCGTTCGCGTTCGGTCTTGTGCGCGACCAATGGAACCCGCTGGGATTGCGGGATCGCGGCTTCTTCCTGATGTTCGCGCCTGTCACCGCGCTGGCACTCGTCGGGATGGCGTTGTCGGGTCTCTCCTACCCGGCACTGCTTGTCGGGATGTTGCTGGCGATGTTGTCGTCCCGGTTTGTCGCGGCGGCCTACCAAGGGTTGATCGCGCTGGTGGGCCAGGAACAACGCATGTCTGGGCGCCTGAGCGTGCTGTTGAATTGCGTTGGCACGCTACCGGTTGTCGCGAGTGCGTTCGCCTCCGGGTACATCTCCGATCATCTTGCTCCGAAGCAGGCCTTCTTCCTGGCGGCGGCGCTCATGTTGGTGGTGGCCATGCTGGGGCGATGGAAGCCCGCTTCCGTTTTCGGCCACACCTATGCAAGGCCGCAGGCCAAGGCGGCGGATTTCGTTGGGAACGTCAGGCGGCTGGTGAGGCATCGGGCTGTCTATCCAGCGGTGCTGATCTGCTTCCTGTGGAATTTCGCACCGGGCGCGGCCACACCGCTGCAGTTCTATCTGACCAACGCGCTGCATGCATCGGATTCCGTGTACTCGTACTACAACGGCATCTTCGCCGCTGCGTTCATCCCGACCTTCTTGCTGTATGGCGTGCTGTGCAAGCGTGTGGCGCTAAACAAGCTGCTGTGGTGGGGAACGATCGTCGCCGTGCCGCAGATGGTTCCGCTGGCCTTCATTCACTCGGCCGATCTTGCGCTGGTGCTGGCGGCACCGATCGGGCTGATGGGCGGTGTCGCCACGGCAGCGTACTTTGATCTCGCCATGCGGTCTTGTCCGCCAGGGCTGCAAGGCACGCTGATGATGCTGGTGGATGGTGTGCTCGCACTCTCTGCGCGTGCAGGTGATTTGCTTGGCTCACGCATCTACAGCAGCAGTCCAACGTACGGATTCACGTACTGCGTGATTGCGACAACTGTGGTGTACGCGCTGATCTTGCCCCTCATCGCACTGACGCCGAAGGGGTTGATTGCCACCAGGGATGGTGAACCCAATCCGGAAGTCGAGGCCGAGGTGGTGAACGAGGTTCGGGGCACAGAGTCGACTTAGACGCCGAACCACCAAAGAAAACGCCCTGACATTTCAGGGCGTTTTCTTTGGTACGAGTTGCGCTTGCCTTATGTCACCGTCAACGTCCCATTCATCGTCTCATGCCCCGAGCCGCAGAAGATGTCGCACAGGAAATCGAACGTGCCGGTCTTGTCGGGCGTGAGTGCCAGGCGCACCGTCTGCCCCGGCACCACATCCGCCCGCACGTTGAAATCCGGAATCGCAAAGCCCATCAGGATGTCCTGCCCGGTCAACTCGAACACCACGGGTACGCCGCGTTTGAGCGTGATCTTGTCGGGCGTGAAGGTGAACTTGCGCGCGTGCACGCGGATCACCTGCGGGCCTTCGCCATGCGCAACGCAGGCGAGTGCGGCACCAGCGGCGAGTACGGTGAACTGACGCAGCGCCAGACGCCGTTTGGGGTTGTGTGCAAGGGTGGGGCGCATGTCAGGTGGTCTCCGGGGTCTTGGTGGTGGCGTTGGTCTCGCTGCTGGCCTGGATCGGTTGTTCGGCCAGCGCCCAGGTGGCAGCATCCTGCTTGCCGTGTTCGGTGATGCTGCGCCAGCCCAGGCCGCGATACGGCGCGGCGGTATCCCACGGGATCGGGTTGCGTTTGGCTTGCGAGCCCGGTGCGGGTGGCGCAGGCAGCGGGAACATCAGCGAGCGCGCCGAGTGGTGCGCGATGTGCCCGGTCATGTGGTGGTGTTCCTGGTGGATGTGGCCGTAGAAGACGGTCACGTTCGGGTGCGGCGTCAGCAGATCAATCACCTGCTGACCGTCGCGCGTGGCCCAGTCCCACTGCGGGTACAGATCAAACAGCGGGCGGTGCGTGAACACCACGACGGGCGTGTGCTCTGGCACCGAGCGGATGTCTGCGGCCAGCCAGGCAAGCTGCGCCTCGCCCACGCGTGCGGATGGGTCCGACACGTTGTCGATGGCGATGAAGTGCACGCCCTTGTGGTCGAACGAATAATGCGTGCGACCGAACAATTCAATGTAAGCGGCGCCATTGTCGAGCGAGGCGTCGTGCTCACCCGGCATGTAATGCACCACCGGTACCGTGAGCTTGGCAGCGATATCGCGGAACTCTGTCAGCCGCCTGCGGCGCTCGTCAGGGTCGTCGCTGATGTGGGTGAGGTCACCTGTAAAGACAACGAAATCAGGGGCGGGCGACAGCGCGTTCACGGCGGCAATCGCCTTGGGCAGCGTGCCGCGCGCGTCGGGGTTGGGCGCGCCCTTGAAGCCCCAGTGGCAGTCCGATAGCTGCACGAAATAGAAGTCTTCCTGCTTGCCGCCTACTGCGCGCGTGGTGGCGGCCATTGCCTGCCAGCCGGGCAGGCCGGAGGCATACACCAGACCGCCGACCGCGGCCAGTTGCAGAAACTGGCGTCGTCCGGGTTGTTTGCTCATGGGGTGTCCCCTGCGTTGGGTTGCTGATTCGGTCGTTGATCCAGCGCAATGGAGAACAATGAAGAGAGATGGCGCGCCGGTCCTGTCTGTCATACCGGCCGGCGTGGGCGCGTATTCCACAAAACGCGCGTTTTCAACGAAATTTCTTTCGGCGGGAATAAACTGGATTGCACCCCGGTAGTACGTTCGTCAACCGCTATCAGGCCGCCATGTCCGACCTGTCAGACCCCACGCTCGATTTGCCCACCGACGCCCAGCGCTTCGCCCAGGCGGTGCTGCCGCATGTCGATGCGGCCTACAACCTGGCGCGCTGGCTCTCGGGCGATACGCAGGACGCCGACGACATCGTCCAGGAAGCCTGCCTGCGCGCGTTCCGGCTGTTTGGCGGATTCCGGGGCGGCGATGGTCGCCCCTGGCTGCTGGCGATCGTGCGCAACACGTGGTTCTCGGAATGCGCGCGCCGCAAGCAGGCGCCCGCCCAACCGTGGAATGACGAGGCCGCCGCCAGCCAGGCCCAGGCTGATGACGATGGCGCCAGCTACGGTGTGGACCCGGCCGCGCTGCTCGCCCGTATCGACGATGTGCGCCGGGTGCATGCCGCGCTGGCGCAATTGCCGGTGCCGTATCGCGAGGTGCTTGTACTGCGTGAGCTGGAAGACCTGCCGTACCGCGACATTGCCGCCGTGGTCGATGCGCCCATCGGCACGGTCATGTCGCGGCTGGCGCGTGCGCGGCAGCAGCTCGCGCGCCTGTTGACCGAAGACACCGCGCCACCGCGCACCAATGTCACGCCGATCCGTGCATCGGGCGGCACGGGAACCAGTACCAAGGAGGCCCGCCATGAACTGTGACGACATCCGCGCTTTGCTGGCCGCACGCGCCGATGGCGAACTCGGTGCGGCCGACAGCCTGCGCATGGAAACGCATCTGGGCACCTGCGCGGCCTGCACGGACGTTGCCACGCGCCACGACACCGTGGTGCGGGCGCTGCGCCAGGGGCTGCGCGCGCCTGCGCTGTACATGAAAGCGCCCGCAGGCTTGAGCGAGCGCGTGCTGCACGCTGTGCAGGTTGAAGCGCAGGCCAAAGCCGGTGCGCGGCATACACCGCCACCTGTGCCTGCCCGCGCGCCGCGTCGGGCCGAATCCGTCTGGCAGCGTCTGGCCGGATGGCTGATTACGCCAACCCGGGGCCTCGGCGTGGCGGCGGGTGCGCTGGCAGCCGTGGCGCTTGGCGTGGGGGTGCTGGTCGGCCGGCCTGATGCTGCTGCGCTCACTGCGCACGACATCACCGCCAGCCATGTGCGGGCGCTGCTGGGCGCACGTGAGACCGATGTGCTGTCGTCGGATCGCCACACGGTCAAGCCCTGGTTCAACGGCCGGATCGACTACGCGCCGCCGGTCACGGACCTCGCCACGCGCGGCTTCCCGCTCATCGGCGGGCGGCTGGATTACATCGACGGCCGCCCGGTGGCGGTGCTGGTGTATCGGTCTGCGCAGCATCCGGTTGATCTGTATGTGCGCCCCGAGGCCGGCGGCGACGCCGAGCCCGCCCTGCGCACGGAACGCGGTTATCAGTTGATGGTCTGGCGCAGTGCCGGCATGGGCTACTGGGCCATCACCGATGCCTCTGCTGACGTAGTGCAAGCGTTTGCGCGTGCCGTGCGCGGTGGTTGAAACCGGCGTTTCTTTCGCGCGTGTGCCTCGGCGCAACGCGCGCCCACAGTGTGCACTTTTGCCGCACCGTGCCGAATGACTGCAATGTTGCCGACGGCTGTCCTGGCAAGGACTTACCCGAATTTGTGTCCGATCGCAAAGGTTTCGGTTCCGGTGGCCGATACGTTCCTTTACCATTCAACTCAGTTTTGTGAGGTGTGCTCTGCGAGCCGCTTCCATGTCTTCCCGGTATCTGTTTGATAGGTTTAAACATGGTTTCTGCGACGCCCCGCATCAGCAACGCAACCCTGGCAAGCATGCTTCGCGGCGGCCGGTTCTCACTCGGCAACCGCATCGTCTTCAGCTTTGGTGTGCTGTTCGTATTGATGGTCGTCATGGCGGTGGTGTCTTACGACCGCCTGCGCGTGATTGATGAAGAAGCCGTGAGCCTGGAGCGCGACTCCGTGCCGGGGCTGTATCTGGCGACGGCGCTGCGTGGAGCCACGCGCAACAGCCATGCAACGCTCGAACGTGCCCTGTTTGTCGACGCCGACGCTGCAACCGCCAACCGTGATCTTGAGCGCGCCGCCCAGAGCGTGCGCGAGCTCGACCAGCACTCGGCTGCCTACGAGGCCACGATCTTCCGCGAAGACGACCGCCAGCGCTTCCGCGCCTATCGCGCAGTCGTTGACAAGTACCTGCCGATGTTCAACGAGGCCATGCAACTGGCGCGCACCTCCAAGCCCGCCGCACAGGCGGCTACCGTGCGTGGCACCGCACTCTGGGAGGAAGCCACGGTGCTCGCCGACGGGCTGGTCTCCGACAACCGCAAGGTGGCCGATGAATCGGCACGGCAGATCCGCGTCTCCGTGCAAGGCGCCGAGGTGACGCTGGCCGTGGCGTTGGGCTTGGTGCTGCTGGCGGCGCTGGTGCTCGGCTACGTCCTGCACAAGGCGATTACCGTGCCGATGGCGCGGCTGGTGCAGGTGCACGACAACATGCGCACCGGCAATCTGTCTGGTCGGCTGGACCTGCACCGCAGCGATGAATTCGGCACGCTGGAAGAAGGCTTCAACCGCATGGCCGAAGAGCTGGCGAGCCTGGTGTCGCAAGCGCAGAAGTCGTCGCTGCAGGTGACGACCTCGGTGGCCGAGATTGCCGCCACCTCCAAGGAGCAGCAGGCCACCGCTGCCGAGACAGCTGCCACCACCACCGAGATCGGCGCGACTTCGCGCGAGATCTTCGCCACTTCGCGCGACTTGCTGCGCACCATGAACGAGGTGTCGACCGTGGCCGAGCAGTCGGCCACGCTGGCCGGGGCCAGCCAGAGCGGCCTCACCCGCATGGAAGACACCATGCGCGGCGTGATGGAAGCGGCGGGTTCGGTCAACGCCAAGCTGGCGATCCTCAACGAGAAGGCGACCAACATCAACCAGGTGGTGTCGACCATCACCAAGGTGGCGGACCAGACCAACCTGTTGTCGCTCAATGCCGCCATCGAGGCCGAGAAGGCCGGCGAATACGGCCGCGGCTTTGCGGTGGTCGCCACCGAGATCCGTCGCCTGGCAGACCAGACGGCCGTGGCCACCTACGACATCGAGCAGACCGTGAAGGAGATCCAATCCGCCGTGTCCGCCGGTGTGATGGGCATGGACAAGTTCTCGGAAGAAGTGCGGCGCGGCATGCGCGATGTGCAGCAGGTCGGCACGCAGCTCTCGCAGATCATTACCGAAGTGCAGACGCTGGCGCCGCGCTTCCAGATGGTGAACGAAGGCATGCAGACGCAGGCCACCGGTGCCGAGCAGATCACGCAGGCGCTGTCGCAGTTGTCGGAGGCCGCGCAGCAGACGGCGGAATCGCTGCGCCAGTCGTCGCAGGCGATTGATGATCTGACGCTGGTGGCCAACCAGCTTCGTACCGGCGTGTCGCGTTTCAAGATCGAAGCCTGACGCCTGCCGGAGTTTTTTGCTGTAGCGAGAATCGCCATGCTTTACCTCCTGTTTGAACTCGATGGCGACCGCTATGCGCTCGATGTGGCGCAGATTGCCGAAGTGCTGCCGCTGGCCGCACCCAAGGCGATTCCCGGCGCGCCCGCGTGGGTGGCCGGGCTGATCGAGCGGCATGGCACGCCGGTGCCGGTGATTGACGTGCCGCAGCTTGCGCTTGGCCGCGCGGCGCGGCCGCTGCGCTCCACCCGCCTGGTGCTGGTGCAGTACGAGGCAGACACCCGCGGTGGCGATGCACCACTGCTCGGTCTGATCGTCGAACACGCCACCCACACGCGCCGCATTGATGCGGCGCGTTTTGCCGACAGCGGCATCGCCATGCCCAACGCGCGTTGGCTCGGGCCCGTCGCCAGCCTGGAAGAGGGCCTCGTGCAGCGTGTCGATGCCCAGGCGATGCTCGATGCGCAGGCGCGTGCGCTGCTGTTTCCGGCCGCCGTAGCCGCAGCCACACAGCCGGCCTGATGATCGTCATGGTGGCCGTTGACCCCCGTTTTGAAGCCTGGCTCTCGCACGAGACGGGCATTGATGCACCTTCGCTCGGTACGAACACGCTGGAGCGCGTGGTGCTCGACCGGACCCGCGCCATGCTGGCTGCGCGTGGTGCACCGAACACGGTGGATGCTGCGGCGCTCGACGCGTACTGGCTGCGCCTGAATACCTCGCCCGAAGAGCGCCAGGCGCTGATCGAAGCGCTGGTGGTGCCCGAAACGTGGTTCTTCCGAGACCGCGAAGCCTTTGTCACGCTCGCCCGCCTGGCCGGTGAGAAGCTCGTGCGCGAGCCCACGCGTGTGCTGCGCATCCTGAGCGCGCCGTGCTCGACGGGCGAGGAACCCTATTCCGCGGCGATGGCGCTGCTCGACGCGGGCATCGACCCCGCACGCTTCACCATCGACGCGATCGACATCAGTGCACGCGCGCTTGAAGTGGCCAAGCGCTCGGTCTACGGGCGCAACGCGTTTCGCGGCCATCCGCTTAACTTCCGCGAACGCCATTTCACCGAGGCCGAAGGCGGCTGGCAGTTGAACGACGCTGTGCGCGGGCTGGTGCGCTTTGCGCAGGCCAATCTTTCTGATGCACCGGCTGATGCATTGACCAAGGATCGGCGCTACGACTTCATCTTCTGCCGCAACGTGCTGATCTACTTCCACCGCGATGCGCAGGACCAGGCGATCCGCCGGCTCGATTCACAACTGGCGGACGACGGCATGATCTTCGTTGGCCCGGCGGAGACGGGCCTGATGATGCGCCACGCCATGAGTTCCGCGCGCATTCCGTTGGCGTTTGCCTTCCAGCGCACGCCTGCGGGTGAGAAGCGTGTGCGGACACCGCTACCGTTCCGCTTGCCGCTGCCACCCGAGAAGCCCGCTGCGGCGCCGGTGGGTTTGCCAGGCATTACGCTGCCGACCGTGCCCGTGCGCCCGGTGGCGGCGCGCGTGCCTGCCGCCAAGCCGGCTCCCGCGTTTTCGGCACGGCCTGCGACCTTGGCCGTACCGGCCATCCCCGTTCTGGACGCCCTGCTGCCCGAGCCGCCCACCTTGGCGGAGGCACGCCGGCTGGCCGACGCCGGCCGCTTTGATGAAGCCGAGCACGTGGCGCTGGAGATCGCCAACCTGCGGGCGCCCGAAGCCGATACGTTCTACCTGCTCGGCCTGATTGCCGATGCACGTGGCCGCCACACCGATGCGGGTGATTTCTACCGCAAGGCGCTGTACCTGGAACCGGCGCACTACGAAGCCCTGACCCACCTGGCTGCGTTGCTGGACGTGGCCGGCGACACGGTCGGCGCACGCCAGCTCATGCTGCGTGCAGAGCGGGCCTTGGCGCGCCAGGGCAGGGCGCCTTCCGGACCCTCTGCACCATCCGAACCACCGCAGTACTCACGAGGAACGCATGGCGCACGCCGTCCATGACCACGCGGGCGTCACCACGCTCGTTGATGACTGCTGGAACCGCATCGGCACCCGCGGTGATCAGTCCTGCCCGCAGTTGCCAACGTACACGCGCTGCCTGAACTGCCCCGTCTTTGAACAAGGTGCCGCCGCGCTACTCGACCGCGCGCTCAGCCAGGACGATCTGGAGGCTGCCGCGCGGGCCCATCGCAACGCTGCGCCACTGCGTGCGCAAGACCAGGCCGATGCAGAACTGGCCGTGCTCGTCTTCCGCATTGCCGACGAATGGCTGGCGCTGCCGGCCACCGCACTGCGTCAGATCGACGAGCCACGCGCCATCCATTCGCTGCCGCATCGGCGCAATCGGGTGGTGCTGGGGCTGGTCAACATTCGTGGGGCGCTGACGGTGGCGGTGTCGCTGGGCGAGCTGCTGGGCCTGGACTTGTCGCGCAGTGGCAAGCACGCGAGCCGCAATGGCTACGCGCGCCTGCTGGTGGCCGCGTACCAGGATGAGCCGGCCGTCTTCCCGGTGGACGAGGTGGAGGGTGTGCTGCGCTTTCCGGCGTCTGCCTTGCTGCCGGTGCCGTCCACCTTGACCGCCGCCGCCACGGCGCACGCACGCGGCGTGCTGGCCTGGCGCGAAACCACCATCGGCCTGCTCGATGCCGATCGCCTGTTCGATTCGATTGCCCGGAGCCTGCGATGAGCATGGATGACGATCTGGGCCGCCAATCGCTGCTCGCGCTGTTCCACGAAGAGGCGCAGACGCAAACGCGCGTGCTGTCCACCGGCCTGCTGACGCTGGAACGCGCCCCCACCGACGCTGCCGCGCTGGAAGCCTGCATGCGTGCTGCGCACTCGCTCAAGGGGGCGGCGCGCATCATCGGCCTGCAGGACGGTGTGGACGTTGCGCACCGCATGGAGGAATGGTTCGTGGCCGCGCAGCGCGGCACACTGGTGCTGACGGCCGCGCATATCGATGTACTGCTGCGCGGGACGGATCTGCTGCTGCGTGTCGGCCAGCCCGCCACCGTTGGGCAAGTGCCGCGCGCGGAGATCGACGCCGTGCTCGCTGCGTTCTCTGCCGCCGATGGCGCTGAAGCCGAGCCTGCCACTACAACGTTTGCCGACCCCGAGCAGGCCGCCGAAGACGCCACGCTGAAGGCCGCGATGGCCCTGCTGAACGCCGAGGTGGCGGCGTTGTCTGCCCCGGCGCCGGCCGCGCTGCCGGAACCGCAACCCGAATTACCGCCCGAGCCCATTACGCCGGCGCCACATCGTGCGCCCATCGGCGCAACGCGCCGAGGTTTCCACGACGGGCAGCGCATGCTGCGTGTGCGCGCCGACAACCTCGACCGGCTGCTGAGCCTGTCGGGAGAATCGCTGGTGGAATCACGCTGGCTCAAGCCGTTTGGTGAGTCGATGCTGCGCGTCAAGCGCAGCCACCGCTCGGCCACGCTGGCGCTCGATACGCTGTACGAAACCCTGGTCGAGCGGCTGGACCCGCATGCCGATGCCGACATGCATGCCGCGCTCAACGACGTGCGCCAGATGCTCGGCCACATGCAGCAGACGCTGGGCGAGCACATCGACGATCTCGACCGCTTCGACCGCCGCAGCACGCACCTCGCACAGCAGCTGTATGACGAAGCCCTGCAATGCCGCATGCGCCCCTTTGGCGATGCCACGCACGCGTACCCGCGCGTGGTGCGTGACCTGGCGCGGTCGTTGGCCAAGCGCGTGCGCTTTGCCATCGTCGGTGAAGCCACCCAGGTCGATCGCGACATTCTCGACATGCTGGATGCCCCATTGGGCCACCTGCTGCGCAACGCTATCGACCACGGCGTGGAAACACCGGAAGCCCGCGAGGCACAGGGCAAGCCCGCCGAGGCCAGCATTACGCTGGAGGCGCGCCACAGTGCTGGCAAGCTGTTGATTACCGTGGCGGATGACGGCGCGGGCATCGATCTGGAAGCCGTGCGCGCAGCGGTGGTGCGGCGCGGTTTGTCCGATGCCGATACCGCCAGCCGCCTGTCGGACCATGAACTGCTCGACTTCCTGCTGCTGCCGGGCTTCTCGATGCGCGAGCAGGTGACGGACTTGTCTGGCCGTGGTGTCGGGCTCGATGCTGTGCACGAGATGGTCAAGGCGGTGCGCGGCACGGTGCGCATTCAGACCGAGCCCGGCCGCGGCACGCGCTTCATGCTGCAGTTGCCGCTCACGCTGTCGGTCATCCGCAGCCTGCTGGTGGATGTGGGCGGCGAGGCGTATGCGTTTCCGCTGGCCTACGTGCGGCGCACGCTGGAGCTGGCCCGTACCGAGATCGACATGCTCGAAGGGCAGCAGCATTTCCGCTTCGATGGCCGCCCGGTGGGGTTGGTGACCGCGCACCAGTTGCTCGGCACGCAGCCACCGGGTGAG
The DNA here is from genome assembly GCF_008801405.1 of Ralstonia insidiosa. Classification (NCBI taxonomy): domain Bacteria; kingdom Pseudomonadati; phylum Pseudomonadota; class Betaproteobacteria; order Burkholderiales; family Burkholderiaceae; genus Ralstonia; species Ralstonia insidiosa. Next base: position 683,152 of record NZ_VZPV01000002.1, read on the forward strand.
GCGCGCGACAGCGTGCCAGTGGTCGTCATTGGCGAAGGGGCAGAGACCTACGGCATTGCCGTCGACCGCTTCCTGGGCGAGCGCATGCTGGTCGTGCAGCCGCTGGATGCACGGCTGGGCAAGGTGCGCGACATTGCCGCCGGGGCGCTGATGGAGAACGGCGACGCCGTGCTGATCGTCGACGTGGATGATCTGCTGCGCTCGGTCGACAAGCTGGTGCGTGGTGGCCAGCTCGACAAAGTGCAGCGCGGGCAGGGTGTGGCCGTGCAGCACCGCAAGCATGTGCTGGTGGTGGACGATTCGCTCACGGTGCGCGAGCTGGAGCGCAAGCTGCTGGAGAAGCGCGGCTACGTCGTTACCGTGGCCGTGGACGGTATGGACGGCTGGAACGCCCTGCGTGGTGCCCAGTTCGACCTCGTCGTCACCGACATCGACATGCCACGCATGGACGGTATCGAGCTGGTCACACTCATCAAGCGCGATGCGGTGCTCAAGTCACTGCCGGTGATGGTCGTGTCTTACAAGGATCGGGAGGAGGATCGCCGCCGCGGGCTGGAAGCCGGCGCCGATTACTACCTCGCCAAGGGCAGTTTCCACGATGAAGCACTGCTCGACGCAGTGCGAGACCTGATTGGAGAGGCGCGGACATGAACATCGGCATCGTCAACGATATGCCGCTGGCGGTGGAAGCCATGCGCCGCACGATTGCGCGCCGGCCCGAGCACCGCGTGCTGTGGGTGGCGACCGACGGCGCGCAGGCGGTGGATTTTTGCGCCGCGCAGCCGCCCGACGTGGTGCTGATGGATCTGATCATGCCGCGCTTTGACGGCGTGGAGGCCACCCGCCGCATCATGGCATCGAGCCATCCGTGCGCGATCCTGGTGGTCACCAGCAGCGTGGGTGCCAACGCCTGGCGCGTGTACGAAGCGATGGGCGCGGGGGCACTGGATGCCGTTGATACCCCCACATTGACCAGCGGCACCGATGTCGAGTGCAACCACCCACTGCTGACCAAGATCGACCAGATTGGCCGCCTGCTGGAAAAACCCGTCATGCCCAAGCCGCGCGCCATTGCGCCTGTACGCGGCGGTGCGGTGCCCTTGGTCGCGATCGGTGCTTCTGCGGGTGGCCCCACTGCGCTGGCTGCGGTGCTGGGCAAGCTGCCGGTGGAGTTTCCGGCCAGCATTGCCGTGGTTCAGCACGTGGACCAGGCGTTTGCCGCCGGCATGGCCGAATGGCTGGATGGCCAGACTGCATTGAAGGTGCGCGTGGCCGTCGAGGGAGATCGCCCGCGTGCCGGCGAGGTGCTGCTGGCGGCCACGAATGACCACATGCACGCGCTGCCCGGCGGCACCTTCGGCTACACACGAGAGCCGGCCGCCACGCCATATCGGCCGTCTGTGGATGTGTTCTTTCACAGTCTGGTCGAACACTGGCAGGGCACCGCCATTGGCGTGTTGCTCACGGGCATGGGGCGCGACGGTGCCATCGGCCTGAAGGCGATGCGTGCCAAGGGCTATCACACCATCGCGCAGGACGAGGCGACCAGCGCAGTGTACGGCATGCCCAAGGCAGCGGCGGCCTTGGATGCGGCACGCGCCATCCTGCCGCTCGGCCGCATTGCCGATGAACTCACGGTGCTCGTGCGCAAATGAACGCGGCACGGGCCATGATCGACCACACATAACCAAAAACGGGGAGCATCACATGACCAACCAACCACACGACAGTCCAGGCGGCCCAGACAGCTTGGATGGCCCGGAAGACAAGCCCATCCCTGTGGCGGAAGCCACACTGGAGGCGGCGCGTGCCCTGCTGCATACGCCGGCGGCTGCCGACGTACCGGTGATGGTGCTGCTGGTGGACGACCAGGCCATCGTGGCCGAGGCCGTGCGCCAGGCGCTGGCCGGCGAAGAGCGCCTCGACTTCCACTACTGCGCGCGTTCGGACGAGGCAATGATCGCCGCCATTCAGACGCGGCCCACCGTCATCCTGCAAGACCTGGTGATGCCGGGCACCGACGGCCTGACGCTGGTGCGCGACTACCGCGCCAACCCGGTACTGCGCGATGTGCCCATCATCGTGCTGTCCACCAAGGAAGAGCCGGTCATCAAGAGTGCCGCGTTTGCAGCGGGTGCCAATGACTATCTCGTCAAGCTGCCGGACCGCATCGAGTTGCTCGCGCGCATCCGTTACCACTCGCGTTCGTACGTCAACCTGCTGCAGCGCGATGAGGCCTACCGCGCGCTGCGCCAGTCGCAGCAGCAGTTGCTGGAAGCCAACCTGGAGCTGCGCCGCCTGACCAACTCCGACGGCCTGACGGGCCTGGCCAACCGCCGCTATCTCGACGAGTATCTGGGCGCCGAGTGGCGACGCGGTGCACGCGAAGGCACGACGCTGTCGTTCCTGATGATCGACGTCGACAACTTCAAGCTCTACAACGACACCTACGGCCACGTTGCGGGCGACGAGGTGCTCAAGCGCATCGGCAGCACGGTGGAAGCGTGTCTGGGCCGACCCGGCGATCTGGCCGCGCGTTTTGGCGGCGAGGAGTTTGCCGTCGTGTTGCCCGGCACCAGCGCAGAGGGGCTGACGGTACTGGCTGAAAAAATCCGGAGCGCAATCGAGGCGCTGCAGGTGCCGCACGTGCATTCGTCCACGGGTGCATACGTGACAGTGAGCGTGGGTGGCGCGATGGTCAACCCGGTGCACGATGTGCCGACCACCACGCTGATCGAAGCCGCCGACCTGGCGCTGTACCAGGCCAAGCACGAAGGCAAGAACCGCACGGTGATCGGCACCGGCGAGGGTGCCGGCCGCAGCGTCTAGGTTTCGGCGAGCTGCCGTTCGAGCACAAAGGCTTCGAACGCTGCCGGCGGCACCGGCGGGCAGAAGAGGTGGCCTTGCCCGTAGTCGCATCCGGCGGCCATGAGGATGGCGCGCTGCTCCTCGGTCTCGATGCCTTCGGCAATGACTTTGATGCGCAGTGCGTGTGCCATGCTGACGATGGCGCTGCACAGCGCGATGTCTTTCGCGTCATGCGCCAGGCTGCGCACGAATGACTGGTCAATCTTGATGTAGTCGATATCGAAGCGCTTGAGGTACGACAGCGAGGAGTACCCGGTGCCGAAGTCGTCGAGCGCAATGTCAATGCCGGCGCGACGGAAGTCATTGAGGTGCTCGACCACATCGGCGTTGTCGGCCATCAAAGAGCCTTCCGTGATCTCGACAACCAGGCTGTGCGGTGGAATGCCCCTGCGCATCACCACCTTGGGCCAGGACTGATCTCCCGTGGCGTTGACGCGAAACTCTATCGGCGATTTGTTGACGGACACCTGCAGCGCGTTGTCGAGCGTGGCGTGCCAGTGCATGAGCTGGTCCAGCGCCTGGTTCAACACCCACTTGCCGATCTCGACGATCAGGCCCGAGTCCTCCGCCACCGGAATGAAATCTGCCGGATCGATCTCGCCGCGCGCGGGGTGTGTCCAGCGGATCAGCGCCTCCGCCTTGCGTACCTTGCCGGTCTGCATGTCGACGATGGGCTGGTAGTGCACCGCGAGCTGGTCTTGCTGGAGCGCCACGCGCAGGTCGCTCGTGATGCGCAATCGCTCCTGTTCCGCCCGCTGCAATGCCGGTGTGAAGACGGCCCATTGATTGCGCCCGGCGCTCTTGGCGGCGAACATCGCCTGATCGGCGCGCACCAGCAACGTTTCCGCGCTGTCCGCATCGCGCGGGTACAGCGCCAGCCCAATGCTGGCCGACACCTCCACGCTTTCCTGGCCAAGCCGCAGCGGTGACGCGATCCGCGCCAGCAGGGCCCGGATGATGGGCGCCGCGGCGCCAGCATCGGACAGGTCCGGCAGGATGATGGTGAACTCGTCGCCGCCCAGCCGCGCGACCGTATCGGTACCGCGCACGATGGCCGAGATGCGGCGCGCGATCTCCTTGAGCAGGATGTCGCCCTGGTCGTGGCCAAGGGTGTCATTGACCTCCTTGAAGCGGTCCAGATCAATGAACAGCAGCGCGACTTGCGAGTGCGACTGGCGGGCCCGCGCAATCTCCCGGCGCAGACGGTCGTAGAACAGGTGCCGGTTGGGCAGATCGGTGAGCGCGTCGAAGTTGGCCTGCCGCCAGATGACCTCTTCTGCGCGCTTCTTCTCGGTCATGTCGTGAATGAGCGCAACGCGGCGTGGTTCGCCCAGCGCGCTGCCGGCAAACGTGTCGATGGTCAGCAAGGCGGGGAACTCGCTGCCGTCCTTGCGGCGGATCAGGTATTCGCCGCTCCACGTGCCCTTGTCGGCAACGGCCGAGCGCATGGCATCGACGACGGCGCCTTCGTTGCATTCGGAGCGGATGGCATCGCTGGACTGGCCCTTGAACTCCTGTGCGCTGTAGCCCGTCGTGACGGTAAAGGCTGGGTTGATGTCGACCACCTCGCCGTCGAGCGTCGTCACCATCATCGCTTCGCTGCTGGACGCATAGACGAGCGAGGCCATGCGCATCTCTTCCAGGTGTCGCTTGCGCTCAGCCATTTGCCGACGCAGGGTGAGATACAGCAGCCCGATCAGCAAGGTCGAGGCAATGCCCCCCACCACCGCAGTGTGCCGGTACGTCTCGAACGGCTCCAGCACCGATGCCACTGACTCACCAACCAGGAAGTAGAGCCCGATCTCGGGCACATGGTGATAGCCGATGATGCGCTCGATGCCGTCGGTGCCCGAGACCACGCGGTAGCTGCCCGTTTCCGGCGCACCCGGTTGGTTGAACTGGCGCTTGCGCGGCGGCTTCTCCATGCCGACGGTCGGGTTGGGTACTCGGGCGATGATCAGGCCCGAGTCCTTGATGATGGTGGCCACGCCATCCTTGCCCACGGTGAGCGTGTTGGCAAAGCCTGCGAACTGCTCCGGGCTGACCGACACCACCACCACGCCTGCAAAGCGCCCAGCCTTGAGGATGGGCCGCGTGAACTGGATGGACCACTTTTTCGAGACCTTGCCCTGGACCGGGTCACTGATGAACAGCGTGTCGCGTCCGCCCGATGCCTTGTGCACGCGAAAGTGCTCGCGCTGGCTCAGGTCAACGCGGTCGGTGACGGGGCCGATGCTGGAGTAGACCAGCATGCCGTTCTCATCGATGACGGCCACCTGGAAGGTCAGGTCGCGCACGACTTCCTGCCGTTCGTGGATGACCTGTTCGAACACCTCGCGGCCAGCCAGCCAGCTGGCGCGCAGGTCGAGCAGGAATTCCGACACGCGTCGCGCGCTGCCGAGCGAGTACTCGCCAAAGGCCTGCGCTTCGACTTCGGTGCGCGCTTCTGCGTCGCGGATCAGCCGGTCATGCTCCTTCGTGAGCTGGTGGAACGTGAACCACCAGATGAAGACCAGGCATGCCGCCACCCCGAGGTTGAGCGGCGACAGCAGCCAGCGCAGCCCAGTGGGTCTCCCCGGCCGCCTTCGCCGTTCTGACGTCGTGCCATCTGAAGCCTTCGATTGCGCCGTGGCCATCCCCACTCCAGGGTGAGCTCATCCATTTGTCTCCGGGGCCAGTCGTCTCTGGGGGACGTTTTGCGGCCCGGGGTTTCGGCAACTCCATGCACATCACTCTATATCGGAGCAGATCATCTGTGTCTTAAGCCAAACGGTAGGAGGGGGGCTAGAACAGCGCAATCGTTTGCCAGGACATGCGCGCCTTGAGTTTGGTGTTTGGGTGCAACGCGGTGCGCTGGCGGTTCAGCGCATGTTGTCGAGCATGCCGCGCGCCCGGGCGCGTGGGAGGTTGGCCGCGGGTGTGGGGTCTACCCTGTCTGAGGTATAGGCCGCCATGCACCTGCGAATCACAGCCCAGTACGAGGGCGCGACACAGCGGGCATGTGCGTAGTAGCCGCGCTGTGTCAGCAGCCGGTGCAGGGCAGGCAGCTGGTAAGACGGCACGCTCGCAGCCAGGTGATGTTCAACGTGAAAGTTCACCCGGTTCGGGCCGATCAGCAACCGCCCGAGCGGCCCAGCCAGCGTGGTGCCGGTGTTCTCGCGTGGGTCGCGCGAGAGGTGGTCGGGCACGCCGCCGTGCTCGCTCATCACCCGCACGCGCACCAGCAGTGGAAACACGAACACCATGCCGATCCACCAGCAGGCGTAGACCTGCGGCACGCCCAGCGCCCACAGCGTGCCGAACAGCACGCCATGCGAGACGAGGAAGGGTGCGGTGGTCTTCCAATGGAACGTCTGCACCTGATAGACGAGGTTCTTCACGCCGTTGATGCCCGACACGTCCCGCAGCAGCTTGCGCGCGAGGCTCGCCCGCGTGGCCGGGTAGCCGTGCACGAAGGCCAGATCGGGGTCATTGGCCGTGCCGGCGGTGCGGTGATGTTCCAGATGCCCTTTGCGATACGCCCGGTACGGCACGTTGGGCAGGCCACCGAACAGCCACGTACCCGCCCATTCGTTCATGCGCCGCGAACGGAAGAACGCCAGATGCGCCGTGTCATGCGTGAGGATGCCCAGCCCCAGCGCGCGCCCTGCCAGCACGATGGACGCCACCCCCCACGCAAGCGGATGCGGCCACACGGCGGGCAATGCAAATGCCGCGGCAATCAACGCAAAGTTGACCGCCGTGACCCACCATGCGCGCCAGTCTGACGGCGTGGTCAACGCCTTCAGCTCGGCCTTGTCGATCACGTGCAGGACGGACATCGCGCGGCTCCTGTTTTGTCGTCGTGTGGATCAGCGCTCGTAGAACGCAGCCTGCCGCGCGGCCATGTCGCGCAACAACGCGGGCGGCGTAAAGCGGCGGCCATGCTTGTCGGCCAACTGGTCGCACAGTGCAACGAACGCGCCTACACCCACGCGGTGGATGTGCGATACCGGCCCGCCCCGGAATGCCGGGAAGCCCCAGCCGAGCAATGCACCCACATCGGCATCGCGCGGGTCGGTCACCACGCGTTCGTCCAGGCAGCGGGCAGTTTCCACCGCCTGCACGGTGACGAGCCGATCGACCAGCGTCTGCACGTCGGGCTGCGTGGCGGCCTTCGGGTACTCTGTCGCCAGCCCCGGCCACAGCGTCTTCTTGCCACCCTCCGGATAGTCGTAGAAGCCCTGTCCCGCCTTGCGGCCGATGCGGCCCAGCGCCACCATGCGCTCGGCCACGGCTTCACCGGGGCGCTCGATGTAGGCGACGCCCAGGTCTGCGCGGGTCTGCTGGTTGACCTTGTGGATCAGCTCGCTCGACACCTCGTCGATGAGCGCCAGCGGCCCGACCGGCATGCCCGCTTGTACCCCGGCGTTCTCGATGAGGGCAGGGGCCACACCCTCGGCCAGCATGGCCAGCCCTTCGAGCACGTAGGTCGAGAACACGCGGCTCGTGTAGAAACCCCGGCTGTCGTTGACGACGATGGGCGTCATGCCGATCGTGCGCACATAGTCGAGCGCCTGCGCCAGCGTGGTCTGCGAGGTCTGCCGCCCGACGATCACCTCCACCAGCGGCATCTTGTCGACCGGCGAGAAGAAGTGCAGGCCGATGAAGTTGCCCGGCCGGCTGCTGGCCTCCGCCAGCCCGGTGATCGGCAGCGTGGACGTGTTGGACGCGAAGATGGCATCCGGCGACAGCACGGCCTCGGCCTGGCGTGTGACATCGGCCTTGATGTCGCGCTGCTCGAACACGGCTTCGATGACGAGTTCGGCGCCGTCCAGATCGGCATAGCGCGTAGTGGGCTTGATGCGTGCGAGCAGCGCTTCGGCCTGCTCCGCATGCAGACGGCCGCGCTGTACCTGTTTCTCGACCAGCTTGCGCGAGTAGTCCTTGCCGCGTTCGGCGGCTTCCTGCGTGCTGTCGAGCAGTACGACCGGCAGCCCCGCCTTGGCCGTGACGTACGCAATGCCGGCGCCCATCATGCCGGCGCCCAGCACACCCACCTTGGCGTAGCGGCGCACCGGCACATCGGCAGGGCGTGCGGCCAGCTTGTTGGCGGCGTTCAGGCTGAAGAAGAGGGTGCGGATCATCGCGCGTGCCTCGGGCGAGAGCACGGCTTGCACGAAGTAGCGCGCCTCCGTCTTCAGGCCCGTATCCAGATCGGTGATGAGCCCTTCGTACACGCATGACAGGATGCTGGCCGCCGCCGGGTAGTTGCCGTAGGTCTTCTGCCGCAGCATGGCGTTGGCAGCCGTGAAGATCTGCTGCACGGCGGGGCTGGAGATGCCGCCACCGGGCACCTTGTAGCCTTTGGTGTCCCACGGTTGCTGCGCGCGGGTTTGGCCCTCAGTTTGCACATGACCCAACAGCCACGTGCGCGCAGCGTCGGCTTCTTCCCCCGCATTGACCACCGCATCAACGATGCCGAGCTTGAGTGCCTCTGCGGCCTTGATGCGCTTGCCTTCCAGCAGCATCGGTAGCGCCTTCTGCACACCAATCAAGCGCGGCAGCCGCTGCGTGCCGCCACCGCCCGGCAGCAGGCCCAGCGTGACTTCCGGCAAGCCGAAACGCGCACGTGCGTTGTCGGCGGCCACTCGGTAGTGGCAGGCGAGTGCAATCTCCAACCCACCGCCCAGCGTGGAGCCGGGCAGCGCAGCTGCCACCGGTTTGCCGCAGGTTTCCAGCTTGCGCAGCGCGCGGTGCAGTTCGCACGTGCGATCGAACAGTGTGGCCGCGTCGTCGCTGGCCTGCAGCCATTCAAGGTCGCCGCCGGCAATGAAGTCCGGCTTGGCGGAGGTGATGAGGATGCCTTTGACGCTGGCGTCCGCCACCACCTGGTCGATGGCGGTGAAGAAGGCGGCGCAAGTCTCGCCGTTGAGTACGTTCTGTGCGCGGCCCGGCTGGTTCCACGAGAGCGTGGCGATGCCGTCGGCGTCGATGGTGATGTCGATCATGTCGGCGCTCCCTTAGATGCGTTCGATGATGGTGGCGGTGCCCATGCCCGCACCCACGCACAGCGTGGCGAGGCCCGTGCTGGCGCCACGGCGCTCCAACTCGTCGAGCAGCGTGCCGAGGATCATGGCGCCCGTTGCGCCCAGCGGATGGCCCATCGCAATCGCGCCGCCGTTCACGTTGATCTTGTCGTGCGGTACGGCCATGACCTCCATGAAGCGCAGCACCACAGAGGCGAAGGCTTCGTTCAGTTCATACAGGTCGATGTCCGATGTAGACATGCCGGCGCGCTTGAGTGCTTTCTCGGCGGCGTAAGAGGGGCCCGTCAACATGATCGACGGCTCCGAGCCGATGCTCGCAAAGCTGCGGATGCGCGCACGCGGTTTGAGACCTGCGCGCTGGCCGGCCTCGCGACTGCCGATCAGCACGGCGGCGGCGCCATCGACGATGCCCGAACTGTTGCCGGCGTGGTGCACGTGTTCGATGCGTTCCAGTTCCGGATAACGCTGGCGGATCACGGCGTCAAAGCCGTATTGCTCGCCGAGTTCCGCAAACGACGGCTTGAGCTGCGCGAGCGTGTCCACCGTGGTCTGCGGGCGGATCATCTCGTCGCGGTCGAGGATGGTGAGGCCGTTCTGGTCGCGCACCGGCACGATGGAGCCGGTGAATCGGCCTGCCGTGGCCGCAGCATGTGCGCGGCGATGGCTCTCGGCAGCGTAGGCGTCGACATCGCGGCGGCTGTAGCCAGACTGGGTGGCGATGGTGTCGGCTGACACGCCCTGGGGCACGAAGTACAGCGGAATCGCTGCGGCCGGGTCGACTGGCCATGCGCCGCCGCTGGCGCCCATCGGCACGCGCGACATACTCTCCACGCCGCCGCCGATGGCGAAGTCGCTCTGCCCAGCCATTACCTGCGCGGCGGCCATGTTGCAGGCCTCCAGGCCGGAAGCGCAGAAGCGGTTGATCTGTACACCAGCGGTCGTTTCGGCATAGCCGGCGGCGAGCACCGCCACGCGGCCGATGCAAGCGCCTTGTTCGCCTACGGGCTCGACGCAGCCAAGCACCACGTCATCCACCAGCGCGGTGTCGAGCTGGTTGCGATCACGGATGGCGCGCAGTGCGGTTGCGGCCAGGCGCAGCGGCGTCACGCCGTGCAGGCTGCCATCCTTCTTGCCCTTGCCGCGCGGCGTGCGTACGGCGTCGTAGATATAGGCTTCCATCGGGTTCGGTCCTTGGTGTCGTACTCGTCAAAGGGTGCGGGCGATCAGCTCTTTCATGATCTCGTTGGTGCCGCCGTAGATCTGCTGCACGCGCGAGTCGGCCCACGCGCGGGCGATGGGGTATTCCCACATGTAGCCGTAGCCGCCGTGCAGTTGTACGCAGCGGTCCATCACCTTGAACTGCAGGTCGGTGGTCCAGTACTTGGCCATCGATGCGGTGGCGGCATCGAGCTTGCCGGCCAGCTTCAACGCAATGCATTGGTCGACAAACACGCGGCCGATCTGCACTTCGGTTTTCAACTCCGCCAGCGCATGGCGGGCGGTCTGGAAGTCGAGGATGGATTTGCCGAAGGCCTGGCGCTCGCGCACGTAGCGCAGCGTCCAGTCGAGCGCACCTTCGGCCGAGGCGATGGCGCTGATGGCGATCTGCAGCCGCTCCCACGGCAACTCCTGCATCAGGTAGCCAAAGCCGCGATGCTCCTCGCCCAGCAGGTTGGCGGCGGGCACGCGTACGTTGTCGAAAAACAGCTCGGCCGTGTCCTGCGCCTTCATGCCGACTTTCTTCAGGCGCTTGCCCTTGCTGAAGCCGTCCATGGACGTATCCACCACGAACAGGCTCGTGCCTTTGGCGCCGCCCTCGGGCGTGGTGCGCGCCACGACGATCACCACGTCGGCATGCCAGCCGTTGGTGATGAAGATTTTCGAGCCGTTGAGCACGTAGTGATCACCGTCGCTGCTACGTGTCGCGGTGGTGCGCACGCCCTGCAGGTCGGAGCCGGCACCGGGCTCGGTCATGGCAATCGCGCCAATCATCTCTGCGCTCGCCAGCTTGGGCAGGTAGTGCTGCTTGAGCGCCTCGCTGCCGTAGTGCAGCAGGTAGGGCGCGACGATTTCCGAGTGCAAGCCAAAGCCCAGGCCCGTGGCACCCGCGCGGGCGATCTCCTCCATCAGCACCGTGCTGTAGCGAATGTCGGCCCCGGCGCCACCGTAGGCCTCGGGCATGCTGGCGCAGTGGTAGCCCGCGGCAGCGGCTTGCTCCCAGATGGCGCGGTCGACGTAGCCCTGGTCTTCCCAGCGCTCGTGGTGGGGCAGGACTTCCGCCTCGATAAAGCGGCGGACGGATTCGCGAAAGGTGTCGTGTTCAGCATCGAACAGCGTGCGGGCAATCATGAGGGCTCCGGAGGAGGGGCGGATGGTTGCCGTATTTCAGCAAGACCCGCACAATTCCGGTTGATCTGGGTCGCCACGTTATTGATATGAAGCGCCAGCCGAAAACAGTCTCCAAACGCCCGCGTCGACTTGAGCGCCCTGAGCGCGCCCGCATCGCCATCCTGTTGCCGCCACGCCTGTTCGCGGGCTATGTGTTTCTCACGCAGGAGATGCTGCTGGTGGCCGGCACCATGCAGGCGCGCAGCGTGGACGTGATGGGCAGCCGGCTGTTCGAGATCGATCTGCTCTCAGCAGACGGGCAACCCGCCATCAGCTTTGCCGACATGGCCGTGCCGGCGAGTGGTGCGTTGCGCACGGCCGGCCTGCACGACGTGGTGATCGTGCCTGGCCAGTTCGCGCCGCAGGCGATGCTGGAGGGGGAGGAGTCGCAATTTGCCGATTGGTTGCGCGCGCAATACGACGCGGGCGCGCTGGTCGTGGGCTTGAATGCCGCGCCGCTGTTCGCCAAGGCAGGCCTGCTCGATGGTCGCCGCGCGACTGGGCTGGCGAGTGAGCGGGCGTGGTTTGCTCGGCACTTTCCCGATGTGCACTACACGCCGGACAAGCCACTGGTGGTGGATGGCCGCCTCATCACGGTGAGCGGCATCAACCCGGCGGTGGATGCGTGCGCCTATGTGATCGATCACTGCCGAGGAGCAGGTGCCTCGCGGCGCCTGCTGCGCACGGCGCTCACACAGTCGCTGCCGTCATACGAGCACATGGCCGTGTGGACAGCGCAGTTCAAGCGCCACGGCGATGCGGCCGTGCTGGCCATTCAAGAGATCGTGGAACGGGAGTTGGCAGCGCCCCCGGCGCTGGCAGAGCTGGCCGCCCAGGCGGCAATGAGTGAGCGGACCCTGACACGCCGTTTTGCCGCCGCCACCGGCAGCAACCTGCGGCGCTACGTGGCGGCGTTAAGGCTGGAGTTGGCGGCGTTCCTGTTGCGCACCGGCAGGCAGCCGCTTGATCACATTGCGGATGAATGTGGTTTTGGCAGCGTCAGTGCGCTCAGCCGTGCGTTTGCAACGGGCTACGGCAGCAGCCCGCTGCGTTATCGGGCGCAACAACGTGGTAGCAACAACTGAGTGCATCACGGACGGAACAGGTCGTAACCGGCGAGCAGAACAACACCTGCCAACGCGGTTAACGCCAGTGAATGTTGGCCGAAATACAGCAACGCGGCGGCCAGCCAGCTGGCCGCGAAAAAAGCACTCATGCGGTTCATGATCACACCTGGTTGTTTTGTGGTTGGGGCGGCGCTGCCAGCACATCGTGTGCGTTACGCGTGCTGGAAGCGATACTCCTGGGTCTTGCCGCCATAGCCATACGCTGCGGCGCGAACGTCCTGTACATAGATATAGGACTCTTCGTGCAGATTGCCGAGCAGCGCTGCAAAGGCCTCGAACGCCTCGGCGATGTACTGCGCCTTCTCCGCTTTGGTGTTGGTTTCGTCCGTCACCTTGATGTCGAAATAGACGCTGTGCTTGCCTTGCGCCGCGAGCGTTTGCCCGCCAACGATCCAATCCGCGGGGTCGACGTAATCGATGGCGATGGCCGTGACCTTGGGGTCTTTGCCGAGGATGCGGGAGGTGAGTTCCAGCAGCGTGGTGGAAATTTTCTGCGTCATCTCCGCAGAACGTTGGGCACTGACTTTGACGTTGAGGATCGGCATGATAGCTTCCTTTATTAGTTAGCAATGCAACTATAAGAGCCAAAAAAATGCGCTCAGGTCAGGGTCGAGCGCACACCCCGGATTTTCGACACCGTATCGGTGAACTCCGCACTGCCCAGCACGCGCTTGAGGCGGGCGGTGACGGCGCCACTCGCATCATTCAGAGCCGCACCAATCTTCATGGCCTCCGGCGTCGGGAAGATCGCGGTCTCGCGGCCGTCGGCTTCTGTCTTGCGGCGCTCGATCAGGCCTTTGGCTTCCAGGCCGTCCAGCGCGCGCGTGGCCGTCGGGCGCGTGACGGACATCGCTTCCGATAGCTCGCTTTGCAGCATGCCGGGACGGTCGACGATCGCTCTCAACATGAAGCCTTGCGGAGGCGTCAGGTCGAAGGGCGCGAAGGCATCTGCCCAGACGCGTTCGAGCTTGCGGGCCAATGCGGAGGTGTTGAAGTAAAGGCAGTGGTCAAACATGGTGAGTTGGATGGTAGGCGGTTATAGTTAGATATGCAACTTATTCTTGTTGTGTGACGCGGGCTTAGTCCAACTGGATCCATGCACCGTGCCTGGCTCAGTACGTCACCGTCACGATGATTGTGTCGTTATAAACCCCGGCCTGCGGTGTCACCTGTACGGGTACGCGCCCATATACCGTCGATACCTGCGATGCCCCGCTCCCGATGCCGGCCACCGTTGAGGTTCCGGCCGTGCCATCCCCCCACACGGCGGTGAACGCACTGGTTGTGTAGAGCCCGTAGCCCACGGTTTGGGTGCCGCCCGTGCGCGTCAGCAACCGGTTGGCGACCGTCGCGCCGCTGCCCCCGCCGGCGGACAGCGACAACGTCCACGGCGACTGGTTCGTGCAGTTGAGTGTGATGGCGCTGCTGGCGGTGACGGCCGCGTTGAGCAGGCCGGCTGTGCCGAAGTTCAGATTCGTTGCGCTGATGATGCAGTCGCTGATCAGGCTGGCGGTGGCAGAGAACGAAAACGTGGTCGGGTTGGTGGTGATGCTCGCGCACGTCGTGGTGCCGGGGTTGAACAGCGAATAGGTGGTCGCGCTGGCGCCAGAGAAGCTCTGCGTGTAGGTGCCGGCAGGCAGTGTGGTTTGTCCGCCAGTGACGCGGCCATACACCGTAACGGTGGCGGAGCCCGCGCCGAGCAGGCCCAGCGGTACATCCACTGTCAGCGCCGGTGTGGAAGGGGTCGTGCGCCCACCCCAGACGGTGCTGCGCCCGCTGTCTGTGTACACGTTGTACTGCAGTTGGTTGCTGCCGAAACTCAATACGCGTGGCGTGATGCTTGTCCCGCCACTGCCCGTGCCCAGATTCAGGCACGCGCGTGCGGAGCCCTGGAGCAGCGGAAAGCCGTTGCAGTTGACGGTGAGCGTGGTGGTGACATCGGTGTTGCTGCCCTGCACGGGGCTGATGTTGCCGAAGTTGATGCTGGCCGTGGTGACGGAGCACGACTGTGCGTGTGCATACGCCGGCAGCAGCGCGGCCAGCATCAGCAGACAGGTGCGCAGCCAGCGTCGGCTCATGGCGCGCCACGCTGTGGTTGAGGCACGCAGCGCAGCGGGCCGAACGTCGGCAGCGCGCCAGCATCAGCGGGGTAGGTGAACTGCACGACGCAAGGCGGGCTCACGTCATCCACGCGTACGGTGTTCTCCGTATCCAGCGTGTCGATGAAGGCCAGGCCGTCATAGCCGATCGGGTAGCGCTGGCTATTTCGCACGAGTGTGGCGGTACTGCCGGCCGGCAGTGGTTGGTCCTGCGCATCGACCAGGCGAAGTTGCGCGCCGCGAAAGGTTTCGATTCGAAAGCGTGCCAGCACACCAGAGCGGTCAGCCGGGGCAATCGTCATGGTGCTGGTATCGAGCTTGGCGTTGATGGGCAGTACGAGCGGATCGATCGCCACGCGGTTGTTTTCGTATGAGACGAGGTCCGGTACGAGCAAGTGGCCACCCGCATTCGTGCGGCCCATCAGGCGGTTCTCGAAGGTCACCGGCACGTTGGGGATGCCTTCGGTTGAGACCAGCGCAAATCCGTCGTTGATGCGTCTGCCCGGCAGCACGTCGCCATCCATGACAACAACCGAGCCGGTCAGGTCCACTGCTGTGCTGGTCTGGCCGTTGACCTCCTGCGCGGCGACAAAGGCATCGCCGTAGCGGCTGCGGTAGTTCAGTTGCGCCAGGGAGCGGCGGTCCGACCCGGTCTGGTTGGCTTGCAGCTGCCAACCGAAGCCACCGCCGTATTCCGGCGTGCGGATGGCGCTGACGGTGGCCGAGGTGTGGCCACGGTCGGTGCCCACGCCAACGGCCGTGCTGGTGTCGTTGCCCAGCGCCATGGTGAGCGTCATCAGCACACCGCGCGCGCGGCTGTCTGCGAGGTCTTGATAGGCACTGGCGCTGAGCGAGAAATCGCGCCCGACCTGCGTGCTGTACGACAGCGATACGATACGCGACCTGCCCGTCACTGGGTCGGACACACCGATGTAGCTGGCCGCCACGCTGCCCGAGCGGCCTGCCGGCACCGACACCGTGGTGCGCAACAGCGAGCGTAGAAACGGCGCACCTGCAGCGCTTGCCAAGTCGCGGTACGTGCCGAAGCTGCGCATGCCTTGCACGTCAACGTTGAAGATGGGCGTGCGGTACTGATAGCCGATGGTGCCCTGTGCGCCGTTCCGGCCATCGCCTTGCGAGTACGCGGCCGCGCCAGACAGCACGCCGCCCTGGCCCAGTCGCACAAGCGCACCTCCGCCGGCATTGGCGACGCTGCGCGTGGCTTCTGCATGACCTTCAAGCGTGAGGCTGCTGGTGAGGCCATAGCGCGTGGAAGTGCTCAGCGCGGGGCTCGATGCATAGTCGAACGAGCGCACGCCATAGTTGTTGCGCAGGAAGCCCAGCTCTACGGCGTAGTCGAGCAGCCCCGCAGCAAGCAGCCGCGTGTCGATGTACAGCGGCACCGATGTCACCACGTCACGCCCGAGCGCATCCTTGACCACGATCACCGCCTGCCCGGCGCCCGTGATGGCCGGCGCGTTATTCAGCACGAACGGCCCGCTGCCCACCTGCCCCGTGAACTGCCGCACGTTGTTCACATAGAGATCGACCGCCGTGGGCACGGCCGCGCTGCCGCCAAGCGCGGGCAGTGGGTACGTCACCAGGTCGGGGCGCAGTGCGAAGTTGCGTCGCCACTGCATGCCGCCCAGCCGGACGGCACGGCTCCAACTGAGTGATGACGTCACGGTGTCGCCCACGGCGAGCGTCGTGAGCCTGTCGGCATCGGAGTGCGACCAACTCGTGTCGAGCCGGGTGTAACGGTGTGCGCTGGAGCCGAACACGGCAACGCCGCTGTTGGCGAACACGCCGCCCGGGTGGAAGACACGCTGCTCGCTGAACAGGCCCAGGCTCGGGCCGCCGGGGCCGAGCGTGGTGGGCTGCAGGTAGGCGTCGTAGTTGAGCACGAGGCCCGTGCCGCTGGTGGCTGCCACGCGGCGTTGCGTCTGATAACTGAGCATGTTGGGTACGCGGCGCGCGTCGTCCAACGCGAATTGCGCCTGCTGGGTGCGCACGTCATACACATAGCGCAGACCGGGGATGCCGTCGAGCGCGATCAGACCGTTCGCGTTGGGTTGCAGATCATCCACGCGGATGCCGATCGCGCGCAGTTCATCGGCGGTGGTGGACAGCCGTCCATCATGCAGGCGGAAGCGCGCGATGATCTGCGTGGACGTGCCGTTGATGATGGCCTCCAGATAGATGTCGCCCAGGCCGGCGGCGGGCAGTGGGCCGTCAGGGCGTGTGGCAGCGAGCAGGGCGGGTGCATCGGTGCCAGCGCTGAGATGCTCCTGCGCGGTGGCGGACACGGCCAACGCCAAGCCGCAACCCACGGCAAGTACGCGGCGGCAGGTCGTGCCCGCGTTGCACATCAGTCGGCACGGGCAAGCGGAATCTCAACCGCAACGCCATTGATCTGCGACCGCAGTCGCTGCGGTGTGGCAGTTGCTGTGCCGGCATTCGCGATGGGCCAGGTGCGTGTGGCGCCGGCCAGCGCATAGCCGAGTAGGCCCGGAGTGATCTCGTTGCGCGTGCCGTCGCTCCATTCGATGGAGACGGCCGAGAGCTGTGCGTGGTACCTGTCGATGTTGCGCACCACCAGCACGGCCTTGCCGCCGTCTTGGCGCAATGTGGCCGTCAGCTTGGGCGGCGCATCCGCAGTTGCATTGACGAACACTGGCACCGAGTAACGCAACTGCATCGTCACGCCGGTCAGCGTTTGCGGGCGACGATCCGGTAGTTCGTCGATCAGCAGGCGGTAGGCCTGTTCACCCGCGCCGGCAGCAGGCGGCTGCGTCAACACCACACGCACAACCTGTTCGCCGCTGGCCGGAATCTGCACGATGGGCGGGCTGGCGACCAGTGTCGCGGCAGGCTCAAGATGATCGCCATCGGCATCCTGCGTCCATCGGAACACGCGTACCTGCGCGTTGAGTGGTTGCGTGCCGCGGTTGTGCAGCATGATGACGGCCGCCATCTGGCCTGGCGGCAGGTCAAGACGGATGGGTGAGATCTGCAGCGCAGCCGCGTGCGCGGCGAATGGCGCGAGCGCTGCAATCAGCACGGCAAGGCTCGCTACCCAGACCCAGCGCACGTGTCGGCATCGCAACGCCGTGACGTTGCGATGCGCCGCATGCGAGGCAACCCCAAGGCCGAGCAAACTCAGAACGTGATGGTGGCGGTGATGGTGGAGGTATAGGTGCCGGCAGCTGGCGTGCTCTGCTGTGGCACACGGCCGTAGACCGTCAGGGTTTGCGCAGTGCCGGTACCGGTGCCGGTGACCGTGTTGGTGCCGATGGTGTTGCCCCAGACCTGGGTGTGGGCGCTGTCACTGTAGAGCTGGAAACCCACGGTGGCACCACCGCTGCCCGCCAGCAGGCGTGCGGCGACGGTTGAACCTGTGGTGGTGCCCGCATCCAGCCCCACGTTGTAAGGTGCGGCGGTGCTGCATGTGACACTCAGGCTGGTGGTTTGGTCCACGTTGGCGCTGAGCACGCCCTGGGTGCCGAAGTTCAGCGGGTTGGCGCTGATCAGGCAGTTGTTCTGCAGCGTGAGCGTGACCGTGAAGGTGGTCGTTTGGGTAGCGGCGCTCAGCCACCCGGGGGCAGCCAGCAGGCCGGCCAGCACGATCAACCGGGGGTGGAGGCGGAACAGGCGGGATGTTGATGAGCGGTTGCCACGCATCGGGCTCTCCTCGGAAGATGGCCCGATGATGCGTGCGGCAGCACATGCATCGACAGTGACGTCGCGGGCTCGGCTTGTTGTTGAAAGGTGATCGTTTCAACATAGTCAAAGAGAGGTCCGCTTCCCACTGATTATCAAAATTCCACAGTCACAATCTGTTGGTGTGCTGAGATCGCCGCATCTTCGACTTGCGCCGGTAGAGCCGGTATGGCAGCGCCGCGCGATATGCGGCTGGGCGACGCGCCCAGGCATTGCACGCTGACAGCGGCGGGTGGTTGGCTGTTGATCATGCAGCTATCGGCCACCGCAAGGTTGATGGTCAGGTTGGTGCGGGTTGCGGCCACCGGCACGGTGGGGGTTGCGCCCAGGGCCAGTGGGGCAAGGAGTGCAAACGTACGAGGGAGTTTCACGAGATCAACGGACGAGCGATGAGGAGCGCCGGCCGTATCGCGGCCGGTGGACTTCGTCTGTATCGGCACCCGGGGCCAAAGATATAGGCCCCGGGAGAGCGAAATCTCCCCCGGCGGAGGCCGCTATGCTCAAAAGTTGATCGTGGCGCTGGCCCGGAACGTGCGCGGCGCCCCTTGCGCGAGGATGAACCCCCAGCTCGGCAGCCAGTATTTCTCGTTGGTCAGGTTGTCGATGTTGAAGCGGAACGTGACGGCCTTGCCGCCCACCTTGGTGCTGTAGCGTGCACCCGCATCAAACGTGTGATACCCCGGCACGATATTGCTGTTGTTGGCCTCCAGCGCCGAGTTGCCGACGTACTGGCCACCGGCCGACAGCACCAGCCCGGGCATGGCCGGCACCGCGTATTCGACATACGCCGTGGCCTTGTACCGTGGCGATCCGTAGGCGCGCTTGCCAAGCACCGAGGCATCGGATTCCGTGTTCTCCGAGTTCATGAACAACACTCCACCAAGCAGAGTCCAGTCACGCGCGATCTTGCCGCGTGCGCTCAACTCCAGGCCGCGGTAGCGCGTCATGCCGTCTTGCGTATAGACGTTGTCCGGGCGCAGGTATGCCAGGCCACGTTGCACCTGGAACAGCGCCGCACCCAGGGTCCAGTCGTGTAACTCCGCCTTGGCGCCCACCTCGACTTGCTTGCTTTTGAGCGGGCCGAACACGGTACCCGCATTGGCTGCTGTGAGGGGTGCGCTGGCACCGGCTTCGAGCGATTCCACATAGCTCGCATACAGCGTCATCGGTTGCACGGGTTTGAACATCAGCGCCAGCGTGGGCGTGATCGGCTCGCGGCTGTACTTGGCCGACACGTCACCGCTCGGCGTGTAGCCGGTCTGGCTGAAGCGCGTGTAGCGCAGGCCGCCCAACACCGACCACTGTTGGTTGAACTTGACTGTATCGCTGGCGAAGACCGAGGTCTGGTCGATCTTCGACGTGCGGTACATCCCCTCGGATGACGGCACCCGCATCAACGGCGCACCCGACGACACAAACGCCGATGGGTTGTACAGATTGCCCGTGCCCAGGAAGGTGGAGGCGAAGCCGGTATTGGCCTGCGTCAGGCTTTGCCACGATGTGCCGAACACCAGTTCATGCTCGATCGACCCGGTGCGCACGCGGCCATTTGCCATCACCTGGGCTTGGCTGTACGCATAGCGCTGGTACGAGCCGTACTGCAACTCGCTGAAGGTGCCGGCGTTGTCGGTCAGCTGGATGGCGCTGTCGGCGTTGCCGCGGTTCTGCTGCGTGTAGCGGTATGACGCGCGCACGTTCCAGTCGGGTGCGGCTGCCCAGTTCAGTTCGGTGCCGACGGTCTTGATCTCGGTCTCGTAGTACGAACCGCGCGAGGCCACGCGCTGGCTGCCGTCGATGGCGCGCGGTGTACGCACGAACTCGCTCACCGGTACGCCAAAGTCCTGCCCGGGGATGATGCCGTAGTACGCGCCCTGCACGTTGCGCTGCATGTACAAGCCATCGAACGACCATTGCAGATTCGGCGTGATGCGCGCATCGAGCGCGAGTGATGCCGAGTCGCGCTTGATATGGCCGCCGTCGACAAAGGTGTTGCCTTCTTCATGCACCACGCCAAGCCGTGCACCCAGCGCCTTGGTGGGGCCAAAGCGGCCGCCCAAGTCGATCGATTCCTTGAGCGTGCCGCCGCTGGTATAGCCGAACGTGGCGCTGCCGCCAAAGGTGTTGGTCGGGCGCTTGGTGACGAAGTTGGCAATGCCGCCCGGCGTGCCGAAGCCGTACATGAAACCCGACAGACCCTTGAGGAGTTCCACGCGCTCGAAGTGTTCCAGCGGCACATCGCTGCCCCAGTTGGGCACGGCCATGCCGTCGATCTTGTAGCCCTCCAGCAAGTCGAGCTGCAGGCCGCGGATGGTGATATTCGATGCCTCGCCAATGTAGCCGTCGTTGTTGGCGGTCACGGATGGGTCACCCTTGAACACCTCGCCAATCGTCTGCGCCTGGCGGTTCTGGATCAGCTCCTGCGTGACGACGTTGATGGAGAACGGCGTGTCGAGCAGGGGCTTGTCACCCAGGGCACCGGTGCTGGCCTGCTTGGCACCGTACGCAGCCGCTTTGCCGGCGGAGACCTGCGTGGCGGGCAGGTCGACCTGGGCCGAGGTCTGCTGCGCCCAGGCGGGTGCGCCCGCACTCATGGCCGCGAGCATCCACGCGAGCCTCCTTGTCAGGTGCGGCGCCAATGGCGTGACACGTAGGCGTGCGGCGCGTGTGCGGCAACGAAAGGTGGATCGGCGTGAAACGGCGGCTGGCATGTGATGCTCCCCTGAACAGCGTTGTCATTGAAAAAGGCGAGCGCGTGTCCACGCGCCCCGTTGAACGGCGGGCGCGGGAACGTGCGGGTGGTTGTCGTTTTTTTGAGGTGAGCCTGGCGTTAGGGCTCTTTGGCCACGCTTGGATGCAGGCCGTTGCCGGCGCGTGCGGCAGGTGCGTTGTTGGCGTCTACCTTGCGTGCAGGCATCGCCCAGACAGAATCAGGCGCACCCTGGCGCGCCCGGCGCAGCGTGGCACGGGCGAGGGCGACAAAGCCGCACGCCAGCACCAGCGCGCCCAGGTCGAAACCGGCCACGTTCCATTCGCCACGCGCGATCGTGCGCAGCAGGTGGTCGCCAGTCACGACGGCATTGGTGATGGGCACCAGCACCGCTGCAATGGCTGCGGCGCTCAGCAGCTCAACCGCACCGCGTGCAGGCGGTCGTACCAGCGCCCACGCAATCGCTGCGAAGAACACCGTGTAGTACGTCACGCCCGTTGAACGCTCTGGCCACAGCAGCGCCGCCGGGAACATCGCCATCACCCCCACGCAACAGCCGATGCATACGCCCACTGTGGCGCGCGCCAGCAACTGGTGCACGCGTGGCTGATCGAGTTTGCGTTGTTTGCGGCGCGATTCGATCCACAGCAGGTTGCCCGAATAGAAGACGAACGCGCCGGCAATACCCATCACCAGGTACGCCAGGCGCAGGACGATGTCCCCATAGGTGCCGAAGTGCAGGCCGTAGACGAGGCTGAAGATGCCGTGATTGGTGTCGCGTGCATCGGGTGTCTGGTTGCTGACGAGCTGGCCGCTGTTGGGCTGGCCGGCGGCGGCGTGAATGGCGACGGAGCCGTAGTCGCCCACCGCGCGCGTGCTGCTGCCGCGCACTTCTGCCACGGCGTTGGCATCTCCAATGTGCTGGTAGTGGATCGACTTGACGGTGAAGTTGGGGCCGGCGGTTTCGCGTGCGCGGGCCAGCAGCTCCTCAGCCGACAACATCGATGCCGATCGATTGGCAGCCACCACCGTACCGGCCGCCGTGGTGACGCGCGGTACAGCATCAAACAGCTTGCCGTTGAGCGCCACGCTGTTGAACACCGTCATCAGCACCACGCTCAGGCACAGCACCGGCGCGGTCATCGCAAAGATCAGGTGGAACGGCAGGCTGAACAGGCCGAGCACGTTGTGCACGTCCATCCAGAAACGCTTGAGGTTGCGCCCGGGGCGCACGGCCAGCAGGTCCTTCTTCAGGCGCGGCAGGTGCAGCAGCACGCCCGAGATGAGCGCCACGCCATACAGCACCGAGATCGCGCCCATAAAGTACATGCCCACATCTTCCAGCCCCAGCGAGTAGTGCAGCCGGTTCAGGAAGTTGGCCAGCTCCCCCTTGGAGGGTTCGAGCGACAGGTCCTTTGGCGTGGTCTTGCCGGCGGTGAGCTTGCTGCCGGTGGTGGTCTGCCAATCGCCCTTGTTGTTCTGCCAGTAGGCGGAAAACTCGGGCTCGCCTTCGTTGGGGAGGATCACGTAGGCGCTGGCGGCCGCTGCCGGGTGCGTGCGCACGAGCGTGTTCACGAAGTGGTCGACGTCGGCAGGCGTGGTGGCAACGGCAGCGTGTTCGGCCCGCAGCGGGTTTTGCCACGCGTGCAGCTCCTCATGGAATACCGTGAGCGCACCGGCAAAGAACGCAATGAACAGTGCCCAGCCAGCCATCAGGCCGACCCAGGTATGCAGCGTCTGATACAGACGGAGAGTGGCGGATTTCATGGTCAGGGGTGCAGCAGGCGCGGCAGCCAGAGCACGCCAAATGACAGGAGATTGGCCGTGCCGAACACGACCCACGCGTGAACGCTGGTCGAGAACAGCACGCTTGCGCTGATGAAGACCACCCACAGCGGCAGGCAGACGAGCAGCGCGCCGATCAGGCCGCTCTCCCAGCCGCCCGGCAGCCACAGGATCGCCAGCGTGCACAGCGCAATCGACAACGGCAGGCCGAGTACCACACCGGCCAGCCACTTGGTGCCCATGCCGGTCACGGCCGTACCTCCGCCGCCTGGCGACGTTGCTGTACCCACGCACCGGCCATTGGCCACAGCGAGAGGCCACCTGCTACCACCAGCAACACACCGATGGTCGCGCCGGCCCAGCCGAGCACGTCGTTCCACAGCACCACGGCAATTGCCGCCATCACCAGTGCGGCCGCGCAGAGCACGCGGCCACGCGCAAGCGAACCGGGCGCGAGCAGCGCCTGATTAGGCGACGCCGCGTACAGGCAGCCTGCGGCCAGCAACCCGAGCAGGAGGGCAACACCGTGCATGACAGATTTCAGTGGAATCAAGAACGCAAATGATAATGATTCGTATTGAATGAAACAAGCCAATGCCGGTCGCGTTGTAAGGTTGGAGAGGCGGGGGGGCGGGTGAGCGAGGCCGCGCCATGCCGGCCGCACGTCGGCGGCCGGCTGGCGGGTAGGGGAAGCCGGGGTTACTGCTGCAGGACCTTGTATTCGATCTTTTTCAGCACACCGTCCGAATCATCAAAGTAGAACGAAGCCACCTTTTTTGAGCCAACAGGAATCCCGACGAACGCGATGCCGATTGCCGCGTTGCGCGAATAGCGATAGTTCCAGATGTCGAGGCCACCAGCCGTTGCCTTGTCGCTCGGTGCGCCGAGTTCCAGTGCAACGTCTTCGCGCTTGGCAACGCCCGGAACGAACTGCTTCTGCAGCGATTCCTGCGTTGCGTCAGAGATTTTGTCGACGCCCGTGCCACCACCGACGCTCACGGCGCAGCCGGACAGGGCAAATGAGAGGGCGAGACCGGATACAAGAATACGAAACATGAAAGTCCTTCTTATTGGTTGGAGTATGGAAAGCCGCTTCGATGCCACAGCGTGAACCGCGAGTTCGCTGCCCCCGCATCGCATGCGCGCCCGCATCGTAGAGAGGGTGCGCGGAAAGCGCATCCCCTTAAGCGTCGTGTTTCCGCCAAATTGAAGTGAAACTTTCTAAGGTCTCGTCTGATTGATCTTTAATTCCAGGCTGGGAGCGGGTTTGCGCTGGTTTAGCTGAGCGCTGCCTCGACAAAATGCAGACGATCTTGCCCCCAGAACATGTCGTTGCCGACAAAGAACGTGGGCGCGCCGAACACGCCGCGCGCCACGGCTTCTTCGGTGGTTTTGCGCAGCGTCTGCTTGACGTGGTCATCCTGCACCAACTCCATCATCAGCGCGGGCGAGATGCCAGCGGCTTCCAGTACGGCCGCCAGCTCGTTCAGGTCACCCAGGTTGCGCGGGTGCTCGAACATCGCGCTGAAGATGGCGCCGAGGTAGTTGTGGAACTCGACGTCACTGCGCAGTTGCATGCCCACGGCACCGCGCATCAGTTGCAGCGTGTTGATCGGGAAGTGCGGGTTCTGCTGGATCGGCACGCCAAAGTATGTCGCCCAGCGTTCCAGGTCGATGTTGGAGTACCGGCCCTTGGCCGGAATGGTGGCCGGGCTGCTGTTGCTCGTGGCCTGGAACACGCCGCCCAGCAGCATCGGCCGCCAGACGATCTCCGCGCCCTTGGCTTGCGCAATCTTCGGCAGTTGGTGATACGCGAGGTAGCTGTACGGGCTGCCCACATCGAAGAAGAATTCGACCTGCTTCATGCGTGTGTCTCCTGGTGTTGTAATGGTGTTACCAGCGCTCGATCCACGGGCGCAGATCCAGCTCGTGCGTCCAGGCGTCGCGCGGTTGCGTGTGCAGGTACCAGTAGTTCTCGGCGATGTGCTCGGGGTTGAGGATGCCGTCTTGGTCTTTCAGGGCATAGCGCTCGGGAAAGTTCTCGCGGATGAACTCGGTATCGATGGCGCCATCGACCACCACGTGCGCCACGTGGATGCCCTTGGGCCCCAGCTCGCGCGCCATGCTTTGCGCGAGCGCCCGCAGCGCATGCTTGGCGCCCGCGAATGCCGCAAAATTGGCCGATCCGCGCATCCCTGCCGTTGCGCCGGTGAAGAGAATCGTGCCGCGCCCCCGCGTGACCATGCGCTTGGCCACCTCGCGCCCGGCCAGGAAGCCGGAGAAGCACGCCATCTCCCAGATCTTGAAGTACTTGCGGGCGGTCTCTTCCAGGATGCTGCTCGGCACGTTGGCGCCGATGTTGAAGACCATCACCTCGATGGGGCCGACGTCGCGCTCGATGTCGTCGACGAGCTTGATAACGTCTTCTTCCTTGCGCGCATCCGACGCGAAGCCGAGCGCCTGGCCGCCTTCCGCACAGATCGCTTCGA
Source organism: Ralstonia insidiosa (assembly GCF_008801405.1). Classification (NCBI taxonomy): domain Bacteria; kingdom Pseudomonadati; phylum Pseudomonadota; class Betaproteobacteria; order Burkholderiales; family Burkholderiaceae; genus Ralstonia; species Ralstonia insidiosa. Next base: position 708,364 of record NZ_VZPV01000002.1, read on the forward strand.
CCAGCGGCTGCAGCTTGTCGGCCGAGCGGCGCGTGACGCAGGCAACCAGGCCCTCGCGCGCAAAGCGTTTGGCGATGGCACCGCCTGTGGCGTCTCCTGCACCGATGACCAGTGCCGCCTGCTTGTTGCTTGTCTCCATATCCACCTCGTTTATAGAATAACGATCGTTACCATAACAAACGTTATGCTACTGGTTGCATAGTGTCAAGCGAGTCGAAGTACGGAGGTAAAGATGCGATACCAGCCGGGTCACAAAGAAGAAAAGCGCAAGGCGCTGCTCAAGGCAACCGCCCGCAAGGTCAAGATCAGTGGGTTTGCGGCGACGGGCGTGGATGCCCTTGCGCAGGCTGCCGGCATGACCAGCGGCGCGTTCTACAGCCACTTTGGTTCCAAGTCGGATTGGCTCAAGGCGTTGATCGAGTCCGAACTGGCCGCCAGCCGCGAGATGTGGGCCGGCAACCCGCACGACACGGCGCAAGACTGGCTGCGCTTTGAGCTGGACCGCTACCTGAATCTCGCCCACGTAAAGCATCCCGAAGCGGGCTGTGCGGTGCCTGGTTTGGCGGCAGAGATTGCACGCGCAGACAACAGCGTGCGTGCGCTCTATCAGGAAGAGATGCGCAAGGGCCACGCGGTGCTCGCGCAGCGCCTGGGCGATGACGATGCGGCGTGGGCGATGATCGCGCAACTGGTGGGCGCCATCCATATCGCCCGGGCCATGCCGGACGAGGCCATGCAGCAGGTCGTCATCGAAGCGAGCAAGCGGTTCTTGCAGGACGCTGTGATGCGTCTGGCCGCCAAGGCGCAGCCGTAGTTACTGCAGATTGCCCCAGCGCGGCACAGCGGGTTCTGCATTGGCCCATTGCCAAGCGTTGCCGTTCTGGCAGGCGTAGATGGTGTAGCCGGGGGCGGTCTTGGGGGCGTCGCCGTCCTGCACGGTGAGGATCGCCTCGCGGCACGTTGCCAGCGGCGTGGTGAAGGTGCGTACCAGCACCACCTTGCCATGTGCCTTGGTGATGCCCATCAGGCGTTCCAACGACCAGTTGAGCGAAGGGGCGCCGTCACTCAATCGGCCCACTGCTGTGGCCAGCGCGTCTTGCTCACTGGCGGCCCATTTGCGTGTGGCGTACTTGATTGACGCATCGGTAGCCGCGTTGACCGTGACCGCCACGCCATAGGCCACTGCCGGATTGGCTGTCACCGCACCGCTGGCCACACCCGCCGCCGCGCCGGTCAGCGGCCCGACCGATGAGCATCCGGCAACCAGGCCTGCACAGCCCAACAGAAGCCAGCGCAACGCCCTCATTGCAGCGAACCCCATCGCGCGGTGGCGGGCTCGGCGGTCGCCCATTTCCACTGCTTGCCGTCGTTGCAGATCGACGCGATGAAGAAGTCGACCTGCGTGGCCTCGCCGTCCACAGTGAAGAGAATTTCCTTGCAGCTGACGAGCGGTCCGGTGATCGAACGGGTGACGACGACACGCCCGCGTTCATCGGGCTCAAGGGGGATGCGGTGTTTGACCTGCCAGTTGCCGACAGTGTTGTCAGGCAGCGCGCCTGCGATCTGGGCAATCTGATCCTGTGTCTCGGTGTGCACGACGCGTTGGGTGTGCTGCAGCGCCGCGCGGGCGCCGGCCTGCACGCCCAGGCCGATGCCGGTGGCCACTGCGGCGTTGTCGGTCACCTTGGCGGCGAGGGCCGCGCCACCAATACCGGCCGCGGCCGTCGTACCTTCCGACATGAAAGAACTGCAGCCGCTGAGGACGGGCGCGCTCAGGGCGAGGGCACAGCCCAGCATCCGTGCGGATGTGAACCAAGGTGTGCGCATGGGGGGCTTCCAAATCTGCAACGCGCTTGATTCTAAGGGATGTCGCTGCCCGGAAACGGTTATGTGGCGCGGATTCCCACAATTGTTTTCAGTTCGCGCGGGTCACCTATACTGATCTGCCCAGCATCAATCCATGCGCTTCCATCAGCGTTCCGCTGGTGATTTCTGGAGGTGTTGTGAGCAGCGTGTCGAACGTCGACAGCGCGCGCTGCACGGGTTCGGAGGCCATGTGCGCCTCCCACGCGGCCCGGTCCCGATACACCTCGTGCAGGAGAAAGACGTCCGACTCGTCATGCGCGCGATAGAAGGAATACGCCAGCGTGCCGGGCTCCTCGCGCGCCAGTGCCACCAACGTCGAGAGCTGCCGGCAGAGCGTATCAACGGTTTCGGGCTGCGCCCGCAGTCGAACGATCAGCAGATACATGTTTCGCCTCAGAGCTAGGAAGATGGGTTGCCATCTTTCATGGTCAGGCGAGCGAGGTCTTGTAGAAATGCGTCTTCGTTTGCGCGTCTCGCCGATAGTGCAGGGGCGATTGCCCCGTGAGCGATCGAAACTCCCGGTTGAACTGCGGTTGATCGTAGTAGCCGTGCGCGAGCGCGGTGTCGAGCAACGGCAACTGCGGTTGCAGATGCAAGGCGCGCACCGTGTGTTGGAACCGCACCAGCCGCCGGAATGCGACCGGCGGCAAGCCTTCCACCGCCAGGAAACGGCGCTCCAGTTGCCGCCGGCCGAGCTGCAAGCGTGCGGCCAGCGCGTCGATGGAGGTGGTGTGTGGTGCGGCATAGAGTGCGGCAACCGCAGCCGTCACCTGAACATCGGCGTACGCGGGTGCCAGCTGCGCCAAGAGGAACGCATCGATCAACGCAACGCGCTGTGAGAAATCGGCGGCTTGCGCCACCTGCTCGTGCCAATGGAGCGCTTCGCGACCCCACAGTACGTCGATTGGCGCTTGCGTATCCAGCAACCGGCCGATGGATTCGCGGACCAACGCCCCCCATCGGCCTGCGCGAATCCGTATCGCCGTGAAGCCGATGTCATGGGTTGATGCCAGCGCATACGGCTGCAGCCGTACGCACAGCATGTGGGCGGAGGGCAGCACTGCTCCACCTTCAGTGCGAAACGGCTGGCGGTGATGCAGAAACACTTCCGCGCCAGTGCCGGGCAGCAGTCGCGGCAGCGCAATGCGCTCGCCCGGCGTGGCTTCCCAACTCCAGTAGCGGTCGATGTAAGGGCGCAGTGCGGGATGCGGGCGCGCCATCTGCGTTTGCACGGGTTTGCCTCCGGGCGGTCGAAACGCCATTGTGTTGCAGTGTTTGGGCAGCGGGGCAGCCGCGTTGCCCGCTTTCACGTACGGCAGAGCACCTTCAGGTGCGCGACCAGCGCATCGAACACCACCCGCACGCGCGTTGGTACGGGCCCCCGCTGCGGGCGATAGACGTGAAGCGTCCATGAAGGAGGCTCGAACCGCCGCAACACGCGCACCAGTTCCCCGCGCTCGACGTGCGGGCGCAGCAGGTACTCGGAGGTTTGCGTGAAGCCCAGGCCCGCGCAGGCGGCTTGCACCTCGGTCTCCGGGTCATCGGTCACGAAGGCCGTGTGGCGGGGTTGGATCTGGGTGTCACTACGGAAGGCCCACGACCAGGCACGGCCATCCGTGCGGTTGATGAGCGTGGTGACCGGCAGCGCCAGCAGTGCATCGGGTGTCTTGGGTTCGCCCACGCGGGCGAGCAGCGCGGGTGCGCCCACCACCCACAACGGCACGGTGCCGATCGAGCGCGCCACGAAGCGGTTGTCACCGATGAAGCCGACGCGCACGCCCACGTCGATCTGCTCATCCACCACGGCGGAAGGGGTGTCCGACAGGCGAAGGTCTGCGACCAGGCCCGGGTGCTGTTGCATCAGTGCCGTCAGCACAGGCATGACATAGGTGCGCCCCACATGCGAAGGCGCCGTGACACGCACGATGCCGCCCATCTCTGCCGCCTTGGCCGACGAGGCATCGAACAGGCCATCGACGGTCTGCAGCGCGGTCTGCGCCTGTGCGGCGAAATCCTGCCCGTAGCGCGTGATCTGCACGCTGCGCGTGTTGCGGTGGAAGAGCGTCTCGCCCAGCGTGTCTTCCAACTCGCGCACCGCCCGCGTGACGGCCTGTGGCGACACGCCAAGCCGTGCTGCCGCTTCTCGAAACGTCGTCGCGCTGGCGGCCGCAGTGAAGATGCGCAGCAGTTCAAGCCGGTCTTGCATGGCAACCCCTTGAATTCCAGAAATGGGAATTTTGTTTGCCGGATTATTCCATTTATTTGCCGCATCAGCCTACCCATACTTGGCTCCAAGCCTGGCGGTACCGAGCCCCAACCAACCGCCGGACGCCAGATTTCTCCATCTACGGCAAGGAGCCGAACATGAACGCAGCAACGCAACAACTGAAGGACAAGATCGCTCTCGTGACGGGCGCCAGCTCGGGTATCGGGCACGCTTCTGCCATTGAACTGGCCAAGCGCGGTGCCAAGGTGGTCGTGGCTGCTCGGCGCAAGGCAGAACTCGACGCGCTGGTGCAGACGATCCGCGCGCAAGGCGGCGAGGCTGCCGCCATCGAAGCCGACGTCACGCGAGAAGACGACATCCGCAAGATGGTCGATTTCACCGTCAGCACGTACGGGCGCCTGGACATTGCCTTCAACAACGCAGGCACCGAGGGCGTGTTCGCACCGCTCACCGAGCAGACCGATGCCACCTACGACAAGGTGTTCGATCCCAACGTGCGCGGCGTCTTCCATTCGATGAAGTACGAGGCCGAGGTGATGCTCCGCCAAGGCTCGGGCAGCATCATCAACAACGCATCGATGGGCGGCGTGATCGGTTTTGAGAACGCGGGCCTGTACATCGGTACCAAGCACGCAGTGATCGGCATGACGAAGACCGCGTCGATCGAATGGTTCCGCCGTGGCATCCGCGTCAACGCGCTGGCGCCGGGCTTGATCGAGACGCCGTTCCACCATCGCGGTATCTGGCCGTCGGCCGAGGCGATGTACGACTTTGCCGCCGGCACGCCAGCGGGCCGCGTCGGCAGTGCGCAGGAAATGGCGACGATCGTGGCCTTCCTCGCCTCGGATGACGCGAGCTTTGTGTCGGGCCATGCGCTCGTGGCGGATGGCGGGTACTCGGTGGCTTGATGTGGTGCGCGATGCGGCGCGGCCAGGGTTTGTTGAGACCCTAGGTCTCGCCGCACATCTGCCGCCGGTAGCGCTCCGGCGAGAAACCGAGCTGCTTGCGGAACATCGTGATGAACGCCGATGGCGTGCTGTAGCCGAGCGCCAGGGCGATGTCCTGGATCGAGCAATCCTCCTTGAGCCATACCAGTGCGCGCAGCAGCCGCACGCGGTTGCGCCATTGCACGAAGCTCATGCCGAGTTCGCTCTGGAAACGGCGTGCGAGCGTGCGCTCGGTGCTGTGCACGCGTTCGGCCCACTGCTGCAGCGTGGTGTTGTCGGTCGGGTCCAGGCGGATGGCCTGCAGGATAGGCTCGAGGTGGCGATCGGTGCTGTCTGGGAGGTAGCTGTCGGTATGCCCGGCGCGAACGAGGGTTTCGACCAGCAGCTCGAACTGGCGCAAGTCCCAGTCGTCCGCCATGGCGGTGACACGGCGCGCGGCAAAGTCTTCGAACAGCGCGCGCACCAGCGGCGTCTGCGGGATCAGGCAAGCCATGGGCGGCAGCCGTTGCGCGAGCGGCTCGGCCAAGTACACGGAGAGGAAATCCGTCGCCTGCCGGATCGACGCCGAATGTGGCTGGTTGGCCGGCACCCAGATCAGGTATTCGGCCGGCGCCGTCAGCCGACGGCCATCGACCACGACCTCCATCAAGCCGAGGTTGATGCGGTTGATCTGGCCCCACGGGTGCGTGTGCGGCTCGATGGCGGTCTCGGGTTCGAAATGGTCGTAGCGGAAGTAGAACGGGGCGCCCTTGGGCACCCGCAGGTCGGCTTCACGGTAGGCGGTGTACATGTTGGCGCGCTTTGTCGCTTTCGATGCGTTAAATTGTCTGGTTTGCATTATATGTTCTGAACCAGACATCACTACACTTCGGCCATCGTCTGATAACGGAGGCCATCGTGCCTGTGCTGTATCCCCTGCTGGCGGTGTTGATCTGGGCCGCCAACACCATCGTTTCAAAGGCCGCGGCCGGTGTGCTGGATCCGGCGGCCATCTCGCTCTACCGCTGGCTACTGGCGGCGTGCGTGCTCACGCCGTTCTGCGTGCGGCCGCTGTGGCGCCAGCGTGCGCAAGTGGCGGCGCAACTGCCGCGCTTTGCCGTGCTCGCGCTGCTGGGCATGGTGATGTACCAGTGCCTGGCCTACTACGCCGCGCATAGCACGAGCGCCACCAACATGGGCGTGATCGGCGCGTTGATCCCGATGCTGGGGCTGATCCTCAACGTTGCAGTGTTTCGCCAGCCCGTGGGCATGCAGGCGGTGACGGGCGTCGTGGTGTCGCTGCTGGGCGTGCTGTATCTGCTTGGCCGCGGGCATCCGGCCACGTTCCTTGATGGTGGCGTCAACCGCGGCGACGTGCTGATCCTCATTGGTGCAACGTCATACGCGCTGTACAACATCCTGTACCGACGCTGGGCGCTGCCGTTCGGGCAATGGCTCAATCTGTACGTTCAGGTGCTGATTGCCGTCGTTTTTCTGGTGCCCGTGGCCTTCACCGCGCAGAGTCTGGCGGTTCCGCGCCAGGGCATCGGGCTCGTGGTGTTTGCGGGCATTGCTTCATCGATTGTCGCGTCGTATCTGTGGATGCTGGGCTTGAAGCGCATCGGCGCCGAGCGTACGGCGATCTTGATGAACTTGATGCCCGTCTTTACCGCAGCCATGGCGGCGGTGATGCTGGGCGAGACTGTGCACGGCTATCACTGGATCGGCGGTGGGCTTGTGCTGCTGGGGGTGAGTCTGGCGCAGGGCATCGTCCGTCTGCCGATCGGGCGACCGGGCTTGAGCCCACGCTGATTTCGGCCATCACGGCACAGTGGTTGGCGGTAAAATTGGGAAGCACGACGGGCGCTTGAGGCGCCCGCCGCGTTTTCCAGAACCCCCTTCGCCAGACCATCGCTAGACCATGAAGCGCAGCGCCCGCACTGGCAACACCAGCGTCACCGTCGATGATGTTGCCGCGCATGCGGGCGTGTCGATCAAGACCGTCTCGCGCGTGCTGAACCACGAGCCCAACATCAGCGAGAAGACGCGCGCCAAGGTGGTCGAGGCGATGCAGACGCTCGACTACCGCCCCAATCCCGCTGCCCGCCGCCTGGCCAGCAAGCGCGCCGACATCATCGCGCTGGTCTACGACAACCCCTCCGACAACTACATCGTCAACATCCAGCACGGCGCGCTCGAAGCCTGCCAGGCGCTCGACTACAGCCTGCTGCTGACGCCCTGCAACTACCGCGATCCGAACCTTGCCGAGCAGATCATCCAGAGCGTGCGCCAGCGCGCGCTGGCCGGGTTGATCCTGACGCCGCCGGTGTCGGATGTGGCGTCGTTGGTGCATGCACTGGACGAGGCCGGCGTTGACTACGTGCGGTTGGCGCCCGCCGATCGCCAGCACAAGGGTTTGTCCGTCAACACCGAAGACCGTGCCGCCGCGCGCGATATGACGCTGCACTTGATCGGCCTGGGCCATCGCCGCATTGGCTTTGTGGTGTGCGATCCGGACCACGGTGCGGCATACCAGCGCGTGTTCGGCTACCGCGATGCGATGGCGCAGGCGGGTATCGCTGTTGATGAGCGCCTGGTAGAGCAGGGCGAGCACTCGTTTGAATCCGGCGTGGCCTGTGCAGAGCGGCTGCTGTCATGCGAGCCGCGTCCGACCGCCATCTTTGCCGGCAACGATGATATGGCCGCCGGTGTACTGCGCGTGGCGCAGGCGCGCGGCATCAAGGTGCCCGAAGAACTCTCCATCTGCGGCTACGACGATACACCGCTGTCGCGCCAGTTGTGGCCGGCGCTGACCACCGTGCGCCAGCCGATTCAGGCGATGGCGCATGCCGCGGTGGAACAGCTCGTGGCGATTCACCGCCCGCACCTGCCGGGGTTGAAGCCGCATTCGGTGCACGAGAACCTGCAGTACGAACTCGTGATCCGGGAATCGACTTGCCCGCCGGCGCGGTGATGTTGGTTACGCCGGCTGCTTCAGCAACGCGTATAGATCATCCTGCGGGTCATAGCCAAGCAACCGGCGGCCGGTCTCCAGACCCCAATCCATCCCCTTGTTGTTCGACACGCCATTCACGACAATGGCCGGTGCCGGCCAGCGTGCGGGGTCGGCCGTGACGGAGCTCAGGAACAGCCGGCGCAGGTCGCCGTTCGACAGCCACATGTTGCGGAACCAGCGCAGTGCGATGCGGCTGGCTTCATCGGACACTTCGGTGGGCACGGGCGTACCGGCGGTGCCGGAGTAGTTGATGTCGTTCGGGTCGTTCTCGTCGGGCAGCGCCCAGCCGATGCGCAGCGACACGATCGACAGCTTGCCGCCTGTTGCTGCTGACACAGCACCCACCGCCTTGCACAGCCGCTCGCCCATCGCCTTGGAGGTACCGTAGGCGAGCGAGTAAACGTCTTCGATGCCGTTGTTCCAGCGCGTGCCGGGTGCCGGGGCCAGCTCGGCGGTGAGTTGGCCGGGGCCGATGGTGCCAGCCAGCGGTTGGTCCTTGTACGCGCCCATTGCATGGTTGGATGAGGCGAACACGAAGCGCCGCACGCCGCGCGTGGCGGCCGCCTCCAGCACGTTGAGCGTCATGCCGTACGAGGCCAGCGCCTGCTCCCACGTCGCATCGGGCGTGGAGTGGATGGCAGCCAAGTGGATGACGGCATCGACGTTGTTCAGCAGGTCGGTCCACGCGCCGTCGGCTTGCGTGAGATCCGCCTGGACCCATTGAAAGCGCTGAGCCGCCTGCGGCGAGAACTCGACGTTCTGGGCGACCCAGTCGACGCCGATGATGGACGTGCACCACGGGGCCGAGGCCAGCGCTTCAACGACTTTGCGGCCGAGGTTGCCGGCTACGCCGGTGACGAGTACGCGAGCAGGGGTTTGGTAGTCAGCCACGATGTTGGATTTTGCTTGTGTGTTTGATTGGAGCTTGGGCCTGGTGGTCCATCCCCCGTTTCACCCCCTGCCGGGGGCGACTCACTTTCTTTGTCTTGCCAAAGAAAGTAAGCAAAGAAAGGCGCGCCCGAGATGGCGACTTCCCCTTGAATTTGTGTCACCGGGCGGAGAAGGAGGCAAACTCGCTTCGCTCAGACAAGCCTCCTTCTTTTTTCCGCCCGCTTACAAAAATTCAAGGCGCCATCTAGGGCCGGAACGTCAACGGCCGAACCGTCTCTGCGTTTGTGTTGGCGCCGGGGTTCGTGTGTTGTCAGCCACGGTTCGAGCCAGACAGCACATCGATCCACACCGCCAGCACCAGCACCACGCCCTTGACGATCATCTGCCACGAGGCGTCGACGTTCATTTGCTGCATGCCGTTGTCGAGGCTGGCCATGACCAGTGCACCGATCAGCGCGCCGTATACCGTGCCCGAGCCGCCGCGCATCGACGTGCCGCCGATGAAGCAGGCGGAGATGGCATCCAGCTCGCCGCCCACACCGGCCGACGGCGAACCGGCGGCTGAGCGCGCCGTGGTGATGATGCCCGCGAAGGCACACATCAGGCCCATCAGCACGAACACCAGCAGCTTGACGCGGCTCACGTTCACGCCGGACAGGCGCGTGGCTTCTATGTTGCCGCCCACTGCGTAGACGTGGCGGCCGAACACGGTTTGCGTGGCCACGTACGAGAACACCGCCAGCAGGATCAACAGGATCAGCACCGGCAGCGGCACGCCGTTGGCCTGGTTGAGCACGGCGACAAAACCGAACGAGGCCGCCGCAATGGCCAGCAGCTTGAGGCCGTCAGCCCACAGCGGTGTGAGCGCCAGTTGCAGGCGGGCACGCTCGCTGCGGCGGCGCACCGTCAGCACGACGGATATGGCGACGATGACGGCCGCCAGCGACCACGCCAGCCACGCCGGCACGAAGCTCTGCGCGATGTTGACGAGGTCATCCGGCACCGGTGCAATGGTCACGCTATCGGTGCTCCACTGCAGCACGCCACGGAAGGCCAGCATGCCGCCCAGCCCGACGATGAACGACGGCACGCGGAGTTTGGTGGTGATGAAGCCGTTGAACCCGCCGATGACGGCGCCCGCCACAAGCACGGTGCCCACTGCCAGCCACGTGTTCCACCCGAGATTGACGGTGAGGATGGCGACCAGCCCACCCAACAAGCCGAGCAGTGAGCCAACCGACAGGTCGATCTCTCCGGCGATGATGACGAACACCATCCCGCAGGCCAGCATGCCCGTCACCGACATCTGCAGGAACAGGTTGGAGATGCTGTTGGGCTTGAGGAACGTGCCGTTGGTCTGGAAGTAGAAGAAGATCCAGATGAGCGCCACGGCCAGCAGCAGGGCCAGCACTTTGTAGCGCACAAACAGTTGCTGGATGGCACGGCTGTCCATACGCGGACCACCGCCGCCACCTTGGCGGGCGAGTTGGGATTGCAGGATGTTCGACATGGCGAAGCTCTGTTCAGGCAGCTTGGGGCTGCGGTTCAGCATTGATGGCGGCGGCCAGGATGCGCTCCTGGGTCAGGCCTTGATTGACGAAGTCGCCGCGCACCTGGCCTTCGCCCATGACCAGGACACGATCGCTCATGCCCAGGATCTCCGGCATTTCGGACGAGACCATGATGATCGCCACGCCGCTGGCGGCCAGGTCGGCAATCATCTTGTAGATGTCGTACTTGGAGCCGACGTCCACACCGCGCGTGGGCTCGTCGAGGATCAGCACCTTTGGCGCGGCCAGTACCATCTTCGTCACCACGGCTTTCTGCTGGTTACCGCCCGACAGGCTGGCGATCGACAGCGCGGGGCTGGCGGTCTTGATGCGCAGGCGCTTGATTTCGCGGTCGACGGTGGTGAGTTCAGCGCCCTTGTCCACGCGCACGCCACGTGCGTACTGCGCCAGCGTGGCGAGCGTGATGTTCTCGCCCACGCCCATCAGCGGCACGATACCGTGGCGCTTGCGATCTTCAGGGACGAGGCAGATGCCGTTGGCGATGGCCTCGGCAGGTGAGTTCACCTTGACGGGCTTGCCTTCCATGATGATCTCGGCGGACGAGCGGCCAGGGTAGGCACCGAAGAGTGCCGACACCATCTCCGTACGCCCCGCACCTACCAGGCCGGCAATACCGAGGATCTCGCCACGGCGCACGGCAAAGCTCACGTTGTCGGCGCGCTTGCGGTTGGGGTTACTGATATCCCAGCAGGTGACGTTGCGCGCTTCCAGCACGACTTCACCCACGGTGTGTTCCACCTTGGGGAAGAGCGAGGTCATCTCGCGGCCGACCATCATCGTGATGATGTTGTCGACGGTCATGTCGGCGGCGGGGCGCGTGCCGATGTGCTTGCCGTCGCGGATGACGGTGATGGTGTCGCACACGCGTTTGACCTCATCCAGCTTGTGCGAGATATAGACGCACGCGACGCCGCTGCGCTTGAGGTCTTCAATGATGTGAAGCAGCACCTCGATTTCCTTGGCGGACAGCGATGACGTCGGTTCGTCCAGGATCAAGAGGCGTGCGTTCTTGGCGAGCGCCTTGGCAATCTCGAACAGCTGCTGGTGGCCGCTGCCGTAGTTGCTTACGGGCGCGGCCACGTTCACGTCGGTCAGGCGCAGGCGGGCGAGAAGCTGTTCGGCCTTGGCGTGCATGGCGTCGTAGTCCATGCGGCCCCCGGGCTTGGTGATCTCGTTGCCGAGGAAGATGTTCTCCGTGACGGAGAGCTGCTGCACCAGCATCAGTTCCTGATGGATGATGACGATGCCTGCACGCTCGCTGTCGCGCACGGAATGCGCGCGCAGCGGTGTGCCGTCCCATTCGATCTCACCCTCGAAGGTGCCGTAGGGGTAGACCCCTGACAGCACCTTCATGAGGGTGGATTTTCCGGCGCCGTTCTCCCCGCACAAACCGACGCATTCGCCGGGCTTGACGGCCAGGCTCACGCCGTCGAGCGCGCGCACGCCGGAGAACGACTTCACGATGTTGCGCATCTCGAACAGGGTGCCGTTACTGCTCATGGCGTCCTCCTACTGACTACGACTGACGACTGCATCAACGGCTTACTTGCCGAAGATCTGCTGGTGCGTATAGAAGCCGTCCTTGACGACGGTGCTGTCCAGGTTGTCCTTGGTCAGCAGGGTCGGCGTCAGCAGCACGGTGTCGACATCCTTCTTGCCGTTGTTCAGCTTGGTGTTGAACTTGGGCGCGGTGCCCTTGACCAGATCGACGGCCATCTCGGCAGCCGTGGCGGCAATCTCCTTGATCGGCTTGTACACCGTCATGGCTTGCGTGCCTTCGGCCACGCGGCGCACGGCGGCCAAGTCGGCATCCTGACCCGACACCGGCACTTTGCCCGCCAGTTTCTGGCGTGCCAGTGCCTGGATGGCGCCGCCGGCCGTACCGTCGTTGGACGCGACAATGCCCTGGATGCTGTTGTTGTTGGCCGTCAGCGCATTCTCGACAATGTTCTGCGCCTTGGAAGGGTCCCACTCCGGCGTCCATTGCTCGCCGACAATCTTGATGTCGCCTTTGTCGACCAGCGGCTTGAGCACCTTCATCTGGCCTTCGCGCAGCAGGCGCGCGTTGTTGTCGGTGGCGGCGCCGCCCAGCAGGAAGTAGTTGCCCTTCGGGGCCAGCTTGACCACGCCCTGTGCTTGCAGCTCGCCCACTTTTACGTTGTCGAAGGTCACGTAGCCGTCCACATCCGCGTTGAGGATCAGGCGGTCATACGACACGACCTTGATGCCCTTCTTCTTGGCGCTGGAAATCGCGTTGCCCAGCACCTTGGAGTTGAACGGCACGATCACGAGCACATCGACGTTTTGCGCAACCAGGTTTTCGATCTGGGCGATCTGCTTGGCTTCGTTGGCGTTGGCCGATTGCACGTTGACGGTGGCACCCAGCTTCTTGGCAGCGTCGACAAAGTAGTCGCGGTCATGCGTCCAGCGCTCGACACGCAGGTCGTCGATCGAGAAGCCGATGACCGGTGCTTCCTTGCTGGCATGGGCCGATGTCGCGGCAAAGCTCAGGACCGCCGCAGCGGCAATGGTGTTCAGTACACGGGAAATCATGAGAGGTCTCCTGTTGTGCATAAGGGTGTTCTTAGAACGTGATGCCCGTTTTCAGGCCGATCACGAACGCGTTCTTGTTCTGCGTGGTACCGCCCGGATGCAGGATGTACTGCAGATTAGGACGGAAGTACACAGAGGGCACAGGCGAGTAGCTGTAGTACAGCTCGCTCACGTATTCGTAGCCGTCACCCACCGCAGTATTTGAACCGGTACGGGCGTTGACTTGGCGTACATAGTCCGCATAGCGGCCATTGTTGTGCGTTGCGCCGACAGCAAAGCCGATGGTGTCGGCCAGGCGATCAAACGGCCCCTTGTACTGCACGCCCACCGAGAGTTGGTGATCGGTTTGCGCGGTGTTGCGGTCTGCCTGCGAGAAGTTCAGGAACACCGTGGCACCGCGTCCGCCGGCCGTGCCGGTCACTTGCTGCTGCAGGTTCAGGTAGGCGCCATATTGGCCGCTGTGCTGCTTGGCGTCCAGGCCGGTGATGCCGCGCGGGTTGCCGTTGACGTCTTCGTACAGGTCGCGGCCATTGGACGTGTTGTACCAGACGCCTGCCTTGTACGAACCCGGCCGACCGTCGATGTTGGGCAGCCAGCCGAACTCCAGCGGGATCAGTGCGCCGGTGGTGCCACCCGGGTTGTTCAGCTTCCAGCCGTTGCGGCGGGCCCAGCCGTCATCCACGTAGTTTGGGTTGACCTGGTACACGCCGATCTGCGCGTAGGTTTCGGCCGAGGTGTGCACCTTGGCGCGGGCACCCCATTGGCTGGTCGGCCAGTTCACCCAGTAGCTGCCCACCAGGTTGCCAGGCTGCGAGCCGCAGAACGTCAGGTTCTGGAAGTCGCACGAGAACGAGAAGAAGTCTTCGCCCACCGTCACACGGCCGGCCTTGATTTCCAGGCGGTCGTTGAGCAGTTTCTGGTTCAGCCAGAACTGCGTCAGGTGCCAGGTCTGGCCGCGGCCATAGACCTCCTGGATCAGCATGTTGTTGCCGATGTTCGCATCGCTGCCGAGGTTGCGGCCGTTGCGGTCAGTGATGGTGGCCTGGAACGTGGCGCCTTGCCAGCCCGTGAGCTTTTGCATGTCCAGCGTGGTGCCCATCACCCACTGGTCTGTGTAGCGCGTGAGGTGCTCGGTGCCGCCGCTGAAGTTGTGCGCGAGTTCGCTGCCGTAGCCGAGGTTGAACGTCACACCCTGATCGGCCAGGCGGGTGCGCAGGCCACCCCAGTCGCCCAGTAGGTAAGGGCTGGTGGTGACGTCGTACGCGTGGGCGCTGGCTGCACCGAGCGCCAATACGGCGGCAGCGATGGCCGATGCGCCCAGGCGCTTGCTACGGGATTGACGATGTGCGGCCTGATCTGCAACCGATCGACGCGCGGGCTTCAAGGGCCGCGGCGAGGCATCGAAGCGGGGTTCGAGCTCCATGGACTGTCTCCTGATATTTGGTCCCGTCTGCCTTGCATGACAGCGGTGTCAGCGTTCTGTTCTCAATGGTGTGGCGGGCTGACGGACGCAAGAATGGCCACAATTGACAGCGCTGTCAATCTCGGGGTTTGCCCTAGTCCGAGGCCGATCTGCAGCGTGTTGAGGAGGCGATGGGGTGGTTGTTGCGATGCGGCAATCGCAGGCGAACCGGCAGTTGCCGCCATGGGCGCGGCGCTTTGTGCATGGCATCGACCTTGCTCATGCTGCGCGTCGCTTTCTTTTTCTTTTCTTTCGACCCAAGGAGCCGCACATGCAACGCGAAGACGTGACCGACCTGATCGTTCTGCAGAAGATCAAGAAGCAACTGACGTGGGCGCAACTGGCCGAGGTGATCGGCCACAGCAAGGAGTGGAGCACCGCTGCACTGCTCGGCCAGATGACACTGACCGAAGCGCAGGCGAATGCCGTGGGTGTGGCGCTGGATTTGCCGGAAGAGGCGATCGCATTGCTGCAGGTGCCGCCCTACAAAGGCTCGCTGCCCACCGCCGTGCCGACTGACCCGTTGATCTACCGGTTCTATGAGCTGATCAGCGTATATGGCACCACGTTCAAGGCGCTGATCCACGAAGAGTTTGGCGACGGCATCATGAGCGCGATCGACTTCAACATGGACCTCACGCGCGAGCCTGACCCCAAGGGCGATCGGGTGCGCATCGTGATGAGCGGCAAGTTTCTGCCGTACAAGACCTACTGAGTGCTCACGCGTCTTCGCTATCGTCGTCGTGCTCGTCGATGAGCGGACGGCCGCGGCGCGGCATCTCCGAATCCAGCACCAGGCGGCCATGCACGCGCCCGTTCATGCGCGTGACGTGGTGCGTGCAGTCTTCCATGTGCGAGGCCATGAGTTCACGCACGCGCTCGGCATCGCGTGCACGCGCGGCCTCGTAAATCTGCCGATGGAACTTGACGGTGGACGCCCCGAACTTGGCGTGATCCTTGGGTGAGGTCTCGTTGCCGAACACCACCAGTTGCCGCAGCATTTCGTTGATCAGCTCGCAGCAGAACCGCAGCATCGGGTTGGGGTTGGCGGCGGCCAGGATGTCGTGAAAGCTCAGGTCTTCCTGGCGTTGGTCCAGCGGTGCAACGGCCTTGGCGGAAGCCGGGTCGCACAGGTCGATGGTGTGTTCGAGCGCATGGAAGTCGTCTTCGGTCAGGTGCGGCACGGCACCGGCGGCCAGTTCGGGCTCCAGCAGGCGGCGCACGGTGTAGACATCCGCAATGCCGATGTCTTTGAAGAACAGGTAGTTCTGCATGAGCTGGAACGTGCGGTCGAGCGGCACCTCGACGATGGTGCCGCCGCCGGCAGGCCCCGTGCTCACGCTCACCAGCCCTTGCACTTCCAATGACTTGAGCGCCTCGCGGATAGTGCCCTTGCTCACGCCAAAGGTCTCCTGCAGCTTGATCTCCTGCGGGAGTTTGTCGCCGGGCTTGAGGTTGCGCTGTGTGATCAGCCGCTTGAGTTCTTCGGCAACGAGGTCGGCGCGCTTCTGCTTGCGGATGCCGATCGACGCCGTCTTACCTGCTCCGAGTGTGGCCATGGATTCCGTTCCTGAGTTGCACGCATTCTAACTGCGGGGTCGTGCCGCGCGGCCTGACCGACGTGGTGCATGCATGCCCTTCGAGCGTGCGCACGCACCGTATTTCTGCATCCTCGCCCGGTACTTCGACTGCACACACCTTGGCGTAAACACCGACGGCTTCGCCGTTGACGCGGCGCGGATGCGGCTTCTATGATGATTTCGCCTATTTATCATAACAAATATAAAGAACTGGTCTGGTTCTTGCTCGACACGATGGTCGGCGAAAACCTCGCCGGTAAAGGCCAGGAGGAGGCGCCGATATTCGATATGGGTGGCTCCAAGCGCTGTTCTGTACCCACGTGAACCCAAGGAGTGCGCTTTGAATCGTCGAGACTTGCTCAAACTGGCGGCGCTGTCCGCTGTGCCCGCGTCGGTGCTGCATGCCCGTTCTGCGTTTGCTGCCGATGCCATCGAGTTGGGCTGCCCGGTGCCGATGTCCGGGGCGTTTGCCGCCAACGGCAAATTTGCCGACCTGGGCATGAAGCTGGCCGTGGAGCAGTACGGCAAGGTGCTCGGACGGCCGCTTGTGTATAGCGTGCTCGACACCGAGGGCAAGCCGGCCACGGCTGTACGCAAGGTTCAGGAACTCGCGCAGCAGAAGAACGCGCGCTACTTTGCGGGTGGCATCCTGTCGTCCGAATCGCTGGCGATGGGTAAGGAGGCGGAGAAGCTTGGCGGCGTGTTCATCACCACCGCCGGGGCCGATGAAATTACCGGCAAGGACTGCAACCGCGCGACGTTTCGCTGGTCGGTGCCGACCTACGGCGCCATCGAACGCACCGTGCGCCCGTTGATCGAATCGATGCCCAAGGCCAAGCGCTGGTACACCATCACGCCGCAGTACGTGTTTGGCGACGGGCTGCTCTCGGCGGCCAAGAACATCTTCAAGGAAAAGGGCATTGAGCACGTCGGCAACAGCTACCACGCGCTCACCGAGAAGGAGTTCAGCGGCTACCTGACCAACGCGATGGCCGCCAAGCCCGATGTGCTGCTGATCCTGAACTTCGGCTCGCAATCGTCCGACACGCTGCGCCAGGCGGTGAGCTTCGGCATGAAGAAGAACGTGACGATCCTGGTGGCATGGGCGTCGGGGCTGGAGCAGTTCGAATCGCTTGGCGCAGACCTGTGCGACGGCGTGTACTTCGGCGCGCAGTATTGGCACGACGTGGATACGCCCGCCAATCATGATCTGGTGAAGCGCACGCAGGCCGCGTTCAAGGCCAATCCGAACTACAGCCTGGCGGGCTCGTACACGTGCACCAAGATCCTGCTCGACGCGATGGTCAAGGCGGGCAGTGCGGACCCGAAGGCCGTGATCGCCGCGCTGCAGGGCATGAAGTACGACGGCCTGACCGGCCCCGAAGAGATTCGTGCGGCCGACCACCAGGTGCTCAAAAACTACTACCTGCTCAAGGGCAAGCCCAAGAGCCGCATGAAGGACAAGGACGATTTTGCTGACGTAGTTGCTGTCGGCAAGGCGTTCCTGCCCGCCGAACAGACGCAGTGCAAGCTGGCTTGATCTGCCGACCGCCCGCGCTTGATGTGAGTTGCGGGCTTCTGTCTTCCTGAATGCGATCCCAATGAACGTCTACCTGCTCCAGGTCGTCAACGGCGTGGGGATCGGCATGCTCTACTTCCTGCTGGCGGTAGGGCTGTCGATCATCTTCGGGCTGTTGCGCTTCGTCAATTTCGCCCACGGCGCGTTCTATGCGCTGGGTGCGTATCTCTGTTTCCAGGCCCTGCAACTGGGCATGAATTTCTGGATGGCGCTGGTGCTGGCGCCCATCGTCATCGGCGCGCTGGCGTGGGTGACGGAGAAGGTGCTGCTGCGCCACGTCTATGCGCAGGCGCATGAGTTCCACATCCTCATCACCGTGGGGCTGGCGCTCGCTGTTCAGGAACTCATCATCGTCGCGTGGGGGCCGCTGGGCGTGGATGTGCCGCCGCCCGATGCGCTGCAAGGCGTGGTGATGTGGGGTGATTTTGTCTACCCCAAGTACCGGCTGTTCGTGATCGGTTTCACCGCCGTACTGGCGACCGGGCTGTGGTGGCTGCTGGAGGGCACGCGGCTCGGCAGTGCGGTGCGCGCGGGCAGCGAATCGACCGAGATGGTGTCGCTGCTCGGCATCAACGTGTTCCGCCTGTTCAGCCTGATGTTTGCACTCGGTGCCGCCACGGCGGCGGTGGCGGGCGTGCTGGCTGCACCCATCCGTGGTGCGGAACCGTTCATGGGCGTGGAGGCACTCGGCATCGCCTTCGTCGTAGTGGTGGTGGGCGGCATGGGCAGCTTTGCGGGGGCGCTGGTCGGCGGCCTGCTGGTGGGCATCGTGCAGAGCCTGATGAGCACGCTGTGGCCCGAGGGCGCGCGGCTGATGATCTATGTGGCGATGGCAGCGGTGCTGCTGCTGCGCCCGCACGGCCTGCTGGGGAGGGGATGATGCAAGGGTTAGCTCATGGATTCGCGCGCTACCGCTTCTGGTGGTTGTCGCTGGGTGTGACGCTGCTGCTGCCGCTGGTACTGACCTCCGGCACCTTGGCGACGGAAGTGCTGGTCTACGCGATGGCCGTGATGGCCTGCAACCTGCTGCTCGGCTATACGGGGTTGCTGTCGTTCGGGCAGGGCATCTTCTTCGGGCTGGGCAGCTATGCGGTGGGCGTGGGCCTGACGCAGTTGTCCTTGCCGATGCCGGTGGCGATCGGGCTGGCGGTGGTTGTGGGCGCAGTCGTTGCAGCGGCGGTGGGGTGGTTCGCCATCCGTCAGCGCGGCACGTACTTCGTCATGCTCACGCTGGCCTTCTCGCAGATGTTCTATTTCCTGGCCTACACCACGCCATCGCTCACAGGTGGGGACAACGGTTTGCTCGACATTCCGCGCCCCGCGTTCACGGCATCGCCGTGGGCGTTCTATGCATTCGTGGCGGTGCTATTCCTGATCGTGTTCTTCCTGGTGCAGCGCGTGACGGAATCGGTGTTCGGCCGCACGCTGCTGGCGATTCGTGACAACGAAGAGCGCGCACTCGCCGTCGGCTACAACGTGCGTGCGTTCAAGCTGCTCGCCTTCGTGATCTCGGGTGCGGTCACCGGCTTGGCTGGCGCGCTGCACGCCATGCTCACGGGCATCGCGCCGCTGGCCAACATCGATTACCACGTCAGCGAGATGATCCTGGTGATGACCGTGATTGGCGGCACCGGCAATGTGTTTGCCTCGGTGCTGGGCGCGGCGTTCTATGTGCTGCTGTCGGACTGGCTCTCCAGCCTGTGGCCGCGGTGGTTGATGCTGCTCGGCTTCCTGCTGATTGCAGTGAGCCTGTTCATGCAGCGGGGGCTGTTCGGGTTGGGGCAGAAACTGTGGCAACGCGTGCGTACGCCGCGCAATTCACCTGCTGTTCAGGAGGAACGCGCATGAGCACCACGCCCATCCTGCAAGCCACTGGCATCGTCAAGCAGTACGGCAAGTTCACCGCGCTGGGCGGCGTGGATTTGCGCGTACTACCTGGCACAGTGCACTCCGTCATCGGCCCCAACGGCGCGGGCAAGACCACGCTGTTCCACATGCTCACGGGCACGCGCATGATCACCAGCGGCACCATCGTCTTCGATGGCCACGACGTGACGCGCGAGGCCGACTACCAGCGCGTGCAGCGCGGCATCGCACGGTCGTTCCAGGTGACGAGCCTGTTCCCGAGTTTGTCGGTACGCGAGAACCTGCGCCTGGCAGCGCTCGGTACCACGCCGCGTCGCGCCATGCACGGTTGGCGCTTGCCACAAGGCGATCTGGCCTGCACCGACACGGTAGACCGCGTGCTCGATCGGCTTGAGCTGCCGCGCCTGGCCGACACACCGGCCGCCGCTCTGTCGCACGGTCAGCAGCGCCGCTTGGAAGTGGGCATGGCACTGGCCGCCAACCCGCGCGCGATCTTCCTCGACGAGCCGACTTCCGGCATGGGTGTGGATGACCTGCCCGCCATGAAGGCGCTCATCCGTGGCCTGGCGCACGACCACACCGTCGTGCTGATCGAGCACAACATGGACATCGTCATGGACATCTCCGACACCATCACCGTCATGCAGCAGGGCAAGGTGTTGATGGAGGGCACGCCCGATGCTGTGCGCGCCGACCCGCGCGTGCGTGCCGCCTACCTCGGCAACATGATCACCGGAGGCAAGAAGTGATGACGGCGATCCTCGACGTGGAAGACCTCCACGGCTACTACGGCAAGAGCCACGTGCTGCAGGGCGTCGCGCTCACCGTGGGCGAAGGCGAACTCGTGACGCTGCTCGGCCGCAACGGCGCGGGCAAGTCGACCACGCTCAAGGCGATTGCCGGTGTGGTGACGCCGCGCGGGCACGTGCGCTTTCGCGGCAAGGAGATCGCCGGGCAGCCCGCACATCGCATTGCCGCGCAGGGCCTGTGCTTGGTGCCGGAGCACCGCGGCATCTTCAAGCTGCTGACGGTGGAAGAGAACCTGAAGCTTGGCGCGCGGCGCGATTCGCCGTGGCAACTGGCCGACATCTATCGCATCTTCCCGCGCCTGCACGAACGGCGGCGCAACGGCGGCGCGAACCTCTCCGGCGGTGAGCAGCAGATGCTGGCCATCGGCCGCGCGCTGATGAACCACCCGCGTCTGCTGATGCTCGATGAACCGGTGGAGGGCTTGGCGCCCGTCATCGTGGAAGAGATCGTCGCGCAGTTGAAGGTGATCAAGCAGGCGGGCGTGTCCATCCTGCTGGTGGAGCAGAACCTGGAGGTCTGCACGCAACTGGCCGACCGCCACGTGATCATCGAACAGGGGCGCGTGGTCTACACCGGCACCAACGACGCCTTCCGCGCCGACGATGCGATCAAGGACCGCTACCTCGGCGTCGGTCTCGCTGCCTGAACGGAGTTCCCCATGACAACAACCACACTCGACACGACTTTGCGCGTCTACGGCGCACGCCTCTGGAACACGCTCATGCAGCAGGCCAGTATCGGCGCCACGCCCAAGGGCGGCGTGCGCCGCCTGGCGCTGACGGATCTCGACCGCCAGGGCCGCGACTTCTTCGTCGCGCAGGCCGAAGCCGCCGGCTGCACCGTGCGCGTGGACGCCATCGGCAACCTCTTCGCGCGCCGCCCCGGCCGCAACAATGCGCTGCCGCCCGTGATGACCGGCAGCCACATCGATACGCAGCCCACCGGCGGCAAGTTCGACGGCAACTACGGCGTGTTCGCGGGCATCGAGGTGGTGCGCACGCTCAACGACGCGGGCATCGAAACCGAAGCGCCCATCGAAGTGGTTGTGTGGACCAACGAAGAGGGTTCGCGCTTTGTGCCGGTGATGATGGGCTCTGGCGCCTTCATCGGTGAGTTCACATTGGACGCCGTGCTGGCCGCGCAGGATCGCGACGGCGTGACCGTAGGCGAGGCGCTGCGCAGCATCGGCTATGCGGGGACGGAAGCGGTGGGCGGCCGGCAGGTCGGCGCGTATTTCGAAGCGCATATCGAGCAAGGCCCGGTGTTGGAAGCGCACGCCACCACCATCGGCGTGGTGACGGGCGCGCTCGGTCAGCGCTGGTATGACGTGGTCTTGACCGGCATGGAGGCGCACGCCGGGCCCACGCCGATGGAGTTGCGTCGCGATGCGCTGCTGCCTGCAGCAGAACTCGTCGGCATTGCCAACCGCATCGCACTGGAGCGTCCGCCGCATGCACGCGCCACGGTGGGCTGCCTGAGTGTGCATCCCGATTCGCGCAACGTGATCCCGGGCCGCGTATCGATGACGATCGACTTGCGTGCGGCGGACGATGCTGTGCTCTCAGACATGGATGCCGCGCTGCACGCCGCCGTGGACGAACTGCGCGCCCGCAGCGGCATCGACATCGCACTCAAGCAGGTCGTCTACTTCCCGCCGCAACCGTTTGATGCGACGTTGGTGAACGCGGTACGCAACGGCGCGCGGCAGCTTGGGTTGTCGGAGATGGACGTCATCAGCGGCGCGGGCCACGACGCGGTCTACCTCGCCCGCGTCGCACCCACTGCAATGATCTTCGTGCCATGCAAGGACGGCATCAGCCACAACGAGATCGAAGACGCCCGCCCCGAACACCTGGAAGCCGGCTGCAACGTGCTGCTGCACGCCATGCTGCAAGCTGCTGGCCGCTAATCACCAACACACGCCCATGCGCATCCTGATCGCCCGCTTCAATCACGAGACCAACACGTTCTCGCCGGTGCCGACGCCGCTGGCGTCGTTTCATCCGCGCTATGGTGCCGACGCCTACCGTGCCGCCAAGGGCACGCGCACGGCGGCCGGCGCCTTCATCGACTTGGCCGAGGCGGCAGGCGCGGAGATCGTCGTGCCCGTCATCGCCGGGGCCAACCCGAGCGGGCGCGTGGCCGCCGAGGCATACACGACGCTGTGCGACGCTATCGTCGCGGCGGCGGCCGGGTGCGATGCGCTGATGCTCGACCTGCACGGCGCGATGGTCGCCGAGAACAGCGACGACGGTGAAGGCGATCTGCTTGAGCGTCTGCGCGCCGTGGTGCCCGATGTGCCCATTACGGTTGCGCTTGATCTGCACGGCAACCTTACACAGAAGTTCATCGACCTGGCGGACATCGCGGTCAGTTTCAAGACGTATCCGCACGTCGACATGTATGAGACGGGCGAACACGCTGGTCGGCTGTTGTTGGACAAATTGGCCGGGCGTGCGAACCCGGTGCTCACGTGGCGCCGCCTGCCGATGGTCACGCATACGCTGCGCAGCCGCACCGACGAAGGGGCCATGCACCGCGCCGTGGCGCTGGCCAAGCAGGCGGAGCAGGACGGCATGCTGGCCGTGTCGATACTCGCGGGCTTCGGGCTGGCAGACATTGCCGCGCCGTGCCTATCCATCGTGGTGGTCGGCAATGGCGATGCACGAGCCGCCGATGTCGCCGCCCAGCGCATTGCCGACGCCATCTGGGCCGACCGCGAAGGCTTTGTCTATCGCTCGGAACCGCTCGCCGAATCAATCGCCCGCGCCGCCGAGTTGGCCGCCACGCCCGGAAAGGGCCCCGTGCTGCTGCTCGACCACGGCGACAACTGCATGTCCGGCGGCACGTGTGATGACATGCACGTTCTGCACGAAGCGTTGAAGCAGGGGTTGAGTGGCATCGCCGTTGGGCCCGTGTGCGACCCCGAAGCCGTCGCCGCGATGATCGAGGCGGGTGTCGGTGCCACCGTCACGCTGCCGGTGGGCGACAAGGTGCCGCTCACGCAATTGGGCGTGTACCCGGTCTCACGTGTGTTGAAGGGCAAGGTCGCTGCCATCAGCGACGGCGAATACATCATCACCGGGCCGACCTACACCGGCCAGCGCATTCGCATGGGGCGCACGGCGCTGCTCGACATCGGCGCGGCGCAGGTGGTCGTCACCGAAACGCCGCAGGAGCATTGGGACCTCGGCATCTTCACGCACATCGGCGTGGACCCGCATGCCGCGCGCTTCGTGCTGCTGAAGTCGCGCATGTATTGCCGGCCCGTGTTCGTGCCGATTGCCAAGGCCGTGGTCGAGTGCGATGGCGGCGGTGTGACGAGTTCCGACTACAGCCGCTTTCCGTTTGCCGCGCTCAAGCGGCCGGTGTTTCCGTTGGATGTCGCGACTGCTTCGTAGAGATACCCAACCGGCTTACCCTCGGTCCGCTGCGGGCGCGTCTCGGTCTTGGTAATGATGCGGTCCGCCAAGCCGTCGATCTCTTCGCATTGCGCGCGCGTCCAGCTCCGCAGTTGTTCGATGTTCTTCAGCAGGCCGAGCCGAAGAATTTGCGTGTCTTCGCCCATGCCGACGAGCGCGGCCGAATGCTGGCCCGCCGTCACCACGTCGCCGGCGGTCAGTTCAAAGACATTCCCCGCGCCATCCTTGAATGTAGCCGTCCCGCGAATGACGCGGTAGATGACCACCTCGCCCTTCGAGAACGAGGCCGCGTCGACCGCGCCCGCCTGGCTCTTGGGCAAGCTCGATTCACCGTGCGGGTCGGTGGCGATGAGGTGTCCTGTCACAAGCTGGCCGCTGGGCGCTTCGATGCCGGTGTCGCGCACGTACACCGGTTCGGGCGAGCGGATGGAATCGCCGGCCA
This sequence comes from Ralstonia insidiosa, assembly GCF_008801405.1. Lineage (NCBI taxonomy): Bacteria > Pseudomonadati > Pseudomonadota > Betaproteobacteria > Burkholderiales > Burkholderiaceae > Ralstonia > Ralstonia insidiosa. The sequence continues at coordinate 732,575 of NZ_VZPV01000002.1, forward strand.
ACGGCCTGTAGAGCGCATGCAATTCCAGCGGGTCTTGCACCCAGAAGCCTGCGCCTGCCGGCCGATCATGCACCGGATGGCTCCAGGCAATGCGCGGCGTTTCGGCTTCGTTGATCAGTGCCGACGGCACAATCGTCGGGTTGGGAAACGTGGTCGGATCGGTGATGAACGCCTCGAGAAACTTGCCTGAGCACCCCATGGAAAGTGCATCGGGCACCACGGTTTGCGGCGTGCTCAGGTTGTCTTCCGTAGACAGGCCCGACCACGTGTAGAAAAGCTGCCGATGCACGATCGCGCTTTGCAGGATCACCGAGCCGGGGCCGACGTAATGCAGTCGGCCATCGTAGTCGAACGTAAACACGCCCGATGTGACCAGCACGAACTGAAAGGCGCCCGGCGGCAGATGCAGGTGGAAATCGGTCGGGCCCGTGTCTTCCAGGTAGATCGGCCGGTTGGTGGCGACCTCATGCAGCAGAAAGGCTTCGTTGTTGGCGGCAAAGCCTTCGTCGGCGCGGCTGTACAGCGCCTGCGGGCGATAGGTCGCCTCGTACTTGGCATTCTGGCGGCGATCGATGGCAACGAAGTCGCCCGTATTGAGGCGGATGGGGTTGCCGCCCGGATGCAACAGGCTCGAAGCGCGTTGGGACTCCGTGGTGTGAGTGTTCATCGCAACCCTCCGTGAATCGATCAACGTCGATGGAGCATGACCTGCTCGGATTCGATACTCGCCCGTCCAAATTACGCCTCGCTGACACGGACCCTGGCGTCAGTTCGTGACCGCCATCTTGCGCGAGCGCCTGCGCGTGACGGCCTGGCTCGACGTTTGTGCATTGAGCAGCGCCCACAGCGTGACGCGGTGGGCGTTGTCTGCGTCGCCGGCGGTGGTGCTGGTATCGAAGGGCTCGTTGTCGTGGATAGTGGCGCGCACAATCGGGTAGATCTGCTTTTCCCATTTGCTGCCGTTGAACACGCCGTAGTGCCCCACACCGGCCTGCACGTGGTGTGTCTTCAGATACGGCGGCAGCCCCGAGCACAGGTCTTGCGCGGCCACGGTTTGCCCGACCGCGCAGATGTCGTCCTTCTCGCCCTCGACCGTCAGCAGAGCGGTGCGATGGATTGCCGCCGGCTCAACCAGCCGGCCGCCGACCATCAACTCGCCGCGCGGCAGTGCGTATTGCTGAAACACCTTCTCGACCGTTTCCAGATAGAACTCGGCGGTGAGGTCGCATGTGGCGAGGTATTCGTCGTAGAAGGCGCGGATCGTGTTTGCCTTGGCAGGGTCGCCCTTGGCGCGCTGGTAGTACAGCTCTTCAAACGACTGCGCGTGGCGATCCGAATTCATCGACATGAACGCGCTCAACTGCACGAAGCCCGGATACACGCGGCGCTGCTCGCCCACAAAGCCGGGCGGCACGACGCCGATCAGGTTCTTCTCGAACCATTCGATCGGCTTGCTGTTGGCCAATGCGTTGACTGCAGTCGGCTCCACGCGGCAATCGATGGGGCCGGCCATGAGCGTGAGGCTGGCCGGCTGCGCAGGGTCGTTGTCAGCAGCCATGAGCGAGACCGCCGACAGTGCGGCCACGGTCGGCTGGCAGATGGCCAGCACGTGTGCGTCCGGGCCGATGTGGCGGATGAAGTCGATCAGGTGGCCGACGTATTCATCAAAGCCGAAGCGCCCGGCTGAAAGGGGAATGTCGCGCGCGTTATGCCAGTCCGTCACATACACGTCGTGATCGGCCAGCATCGTGCGCAGCGTGCCCCGCAGCAGCGTGGCGAAGTGGCCGGACAAGGGCGCGGCAACCAGCACGCGCGGTTGCCTCGCGGGTGTGACCTTGCGGAAATGCACGAGGGTGCCGAATGGCGTTTGCATCACGGCGTCTTCCACCACCGGCACCGCCTGGCCGTCGACCTCCACGCTGTCGATGCCGAATGACGGGCGGCGGTGCGTGATCGCGCTGCATTCCAGCAGTTCGAGCCAGGCATCGAGCGCGCGGCCAGTCGGGTGCTCGGTCGAGGGTGGCCATTGCGCCATCGCCAGCCGCGAGAACGAGGCCCACGCCCGCGCGGGCCGCAGGCTTTCGGAGAGCCACTGGTAGAAGGGATACGCGAGCATGTTCATGGCGATTGCGTCGCAGCGCACGTGAATGCGCGTGAATGCAAGTAAGGCAGGTCAAGCGAAGCAGGCAATACGTGTGCCAGCTCAGATGCCGGTGGGCGTGAAACCGCATGCACGCTGGTGATGACTGGCACAGGCTTTGCGCGGCATCCACGCGGGGCGCGGCGAGGCCTGCGCTCTTGCAGCGCACGGGTGCAGACAGCGCACCGGCAAGGTGCCCGGCGCAGGTCTTGCACCGGATTGGAAAACGGGATGGAAAACGAAAAACCCTGGGGGACCGAGATGAAATCCGCCGACCTGGCCACGCTCACCATCAGCAGTCGCAATTATTCGTCGTGGTCGATGCGCGGCTGGCTGCTTGCCAAGCTGAGCGGCCTGCCGTTCGAGACGGTGAGTGTGCCGATCGACGCCTCATCGCGTGCGGAATTGCTGCTGCTGTCACCATCGATTCTGGTGCCGTGCCTCACGCACGAGGGCCGCAAGGTGTGGGACGTGCTGGCGATTGCCGAATACCTCAACGAACTCTCGCCCCAGGCCAAACTGCTGCCCGCCGACCGACATGCCCGCGCACACTGCCGCGCGATCTGCGGCGAGATGCATTCGGGCTTCAGCGCACTGCGCTCCGCACTGCCGATGAACTTGCGCGCACATTTTCCCGGCTTCCGCATTTGGTCGCGCGCGCAGCACGACATCGAGCGGATCACGCTCATCTGGCGCGAGTGCCTCGCACAGTACGGCGGCCCCTGGCTGTTTGGCGAGATCAGCATGGCCGACGCGATGTATGCGCCCGTCGTCATGCGATTCCTGACCTATGACGCCAAGCTCGATCCGGAGATCGCCGAGTACTGCATGCGCGTGCTCGCCCACCCGCACGTTGCCGAATGGATTGCCGGGGCAAAGGCGGAGAAGGAAGATATTGATGAGTTGGATATGGAGTTCTAGGGCGGGCTTGTCTAGCTAGCGCGCCGAATCCCAGAAGCGTTCTGCCCGGAACGGGCGAACATCCACGGTCGGTGTTTCGCCCGTCATCATTTCCGCAATTAATCGCCCGGTGATGGGGCCCAACGTCAGGCCGTGGTGGGCATGGCCAAACGCAAACCACATGCTCGGGTGGTGCGGTGCCTGCCCGATGATCGGCAGCATGTCGGGCGTGCAGGGGCGGGCGCCCATCCACGGCTCCGCATCCACGCGCTCGGCCAGCGGGAAGAGCTTGCGCGCGACGGGCTCGACGGCTTCCAGCTGCACGGGCGTCTTCGGCGCATCACGGTGCGCGAGTTCCGCGCCTGTGGTCAGGCGAATGCCGCGCGCCATCGGCGCCAGCACATAGCCGCCGTCGGCATCGAGCACCGGGTGGTTCAACTGCGTGCCCGCTGTGGGCGCGTAGTGCATGTGGTAGCCGCGCTTGACCGCCAGCGGCAGGCTATAGCCCAGGCGCGAGGTGACCACGTCCGCCCACGGGCCCATGGCGATGACGACGTTGTCGGCGCGCAGTTCGCCTTCCTTGCTGCGCACCAGCCACGGTGCGTTGCTTGTGAGCGAGTTCGCATCGCCTTCAAACAACTGGCCGCCGATCTGCTCGAAATAGTTTGCATACGCTGTTACCAGCGCGTTGGGGTCGCTCACGGAATCGGCTTCCGTGTAGCGCAGGCCACCCAGTAGCGATGGGTCCAGATGCGGTTCAACCGTGCGCAGGCGTGCGGGGTCGAGCGTTTCAAAGGCGACACCGTATTCGCGCTGCCAGCGCTCGACGGTGCGGGTTTCCTCGTCCTGCGTAGCCGCGTTGCGGAAGACCTTGATCCAGCCGCTCGGGCGGATCAGGTCCGTGGCGCCGGCAGCTTCCGCCAACGCGCGATGTTCGGTCACACTATGCGCGATGAGCGGCGCATATGCCCGCGCGATGGCGGCATGCCGACCGGGGTGCGAGTTGCGCCAGTAGCGCCACAGAAACGGCAGCAATCTGGGCAGATCGCCCAGGTGGTAATGCACGTCTGCCGACGTATTGCTTGCGTAGCGCAGCAGCGTCGGCAGATCGCGTGGGAAGGCATACGGATAGACGCCCTCGCGCTGGATCAGCCCGGCGTTGCCGAACGACGTCTCAAAGCCCGGTGCCCGGCGGTCAACCAGCGCGACGGCGCGCCCGCGCTGCTGCAGGTGCACCGCCACCGATACGCCGACGATGCCGGCGCCCAGCACGATGGTGTCAAAGCGCATGCGTGATCTGCCTTTAGCCCTTGGCCAGCGCCGTGACGGCGATCTCCACGTCAATGCCCGGGCGCATCAGGCCCGACTGCACGCAGGCGCGCGTGGGCGCGTGGCCGGCTGGCACCCAGGCTTCCCACGCGGCGTTCAGCTCGGCAAAGTGCTTGGCGTCGGTCAGCCAGATGTTGGCCGAGATCAGGCGCGTCTTGTCGACACCGGCTTCGGCCAGCAGCGCATCGATGCGGCCGAGGATGTTGTTGGTCTGCTCGGTGACGGACTTGAAGTCGAACGCAGCGTCGGGCACTTGGCCTGCCAGATGCACGATGCCGTTGGCGATCACGATCTGGCTCATGCGGGCGTTGGTGTGGAAGCGTTGGATGTCGGACATGTGGGGGTCGGGAGGGTAACGGGTGAAAAGAACGCCGATGGTAGCGCGCCTGCCTGACTTGCGCAGGGAGCGGCTCGCCAGCACGTCAGGTATGACCCGCCGCTAGCTGCCATGTCATTGCAGATGAGGATGTTGACGCTGGTGGGCTCCGGTGTCGCATTGGTTTGCCCGGCTAGCACAAGGCTCAAGGTGGAGCAGGCACAGCGGCGGGCGGCGTGGGCGCGTATCGGCTTTGATCGAATTTGCAGCGAGTGTAAGGAGCTTGGTTCCTCAGGACGCATGCAAATGATTGGGGCCACTATGTGGGAAGGACATATGGGCTGGCTGCGTGGGCACGGATGTGCGGCAGCCCGGCGACATCATCTGAGCAAAAAAAAGCTCAACGGCTGTTGAGCTTTTTGTATGTCCATCGCCGCAGGTTACAGCGCCATCTCTGCTGCTGCCTTGGCGGGTTGCGGTGCAGCGGGTTTGGCGGCTGGCGCCACGTGCAGGTCAATCTGCGGCGGCGGGTTGAGCTGCAGCACTTCGCTGGTGTTCGCCCACTCTTCGTAGACCTTGGCTGGGCTGTCGTTCAGCTTGGTGCCGTAGCTCGGCACGATCTGGCGGATCTTCTGCTGCCAGGCCGGCGTGGCCACCTTGTCCTTGAACACCTTCTCCAGCACGCTCAGCATGATCGGCGCCGCAGTCGATGCACCCGGCGATGCGCCGAGCAGACCCGCGATGGTGCCGTCCTTCGACGCGACGATCTCGGTGCCGAGCTTGAGCACGCCGCCCTTGGCCTCGTCGCGCTTGATGATCTGCACGCGCTGACCGGCTTGCCACAGGCGCCAGTCTTCCTTCTTCGCGTTCGGGAAGTATTCCTTCAGCGCGTTGAAGCGGTCGTCGTCCGACAGCATCAGCTGGCCCGCCAGGTATTCGACCAGCGGAAACTCGTCCACACCCACGTGCATCATCGGCATGACGTTGTGGGTGTTCGTGCTGCGCATCAAGTCCAGATACGAGCCGTTCTTCAGGAACTTGGTCGAGAACGTCGCAAACGGCCCGAACAGGATGATGCGCTTGCCGTCGAGCACGCGCGTATCCAGGTGCGGCACCGACATCGGCGGCGAACCGACCGACGCCTTGCCATACGCCTTCGCCAGATGGCGCTTCACCACCTCGGGGTTGTCGGTGACGAGGAATGAGCCGCCCACCGGGAAGGCGCCATAGTCGCGCGCTTCCGGAATGCCCGATGCCTGCAGCAGCTTGAGTGCGCCACCGCCCGCGCCGATGAAGACGAACTTCGCATCAATGTCCTGCTGCGCGCCCGACTTCAGGTTGACGTACGACACGTGCCACGTGCCATCGGCATTGCGCTTGATCTCGCGCACCTCGCTGGAGAGCGACAGCGAGAAGTTCGGCTGGCTTTGCAGATAGCCGACAAACTGGCGCGTGATCTCGCCAAAGTTCACGTCGGTGCCCACTGGCATCCACGTAGCCGCCACCTTCTGTGAGCGGTCACGCCCTTCCATCATCAGCGGCACCCACTTGCTGATCTGGTCGAAGTCTTCCGAGTACTGCATGCCGCGGAACAGCGGGCTCGCCTGCAGTGCCTCGTAGCGCTTCTTGAGATAGCGAACGTTTGTGTCGCCCCACACAAAACTCATGTGCGGGGTGGAATTGATGAACGCGTGCGGGTTCTTCAGCACGCCGTTCCTGACCTGCCACGCCCAGAACTGGCGCGAGATCTGGAACGATTCGTTGATCTCGATGGCCTTCGAGATATCGATCTTGCCGTCCGGCTTCTCTGGCGTGTAGTTCAGCTCGGCCAGCGCGGAGTGGCCGGTGCCAGCGTTGTTCCAGCCGTTGGAGCTTTCCATGGCAACGCCATCGAGGCGTTCCACCATCGTCATCGACCAGCTCGGCTCCAACTCGTGCAGCCAGACACCCAGCGTCGAACTCATGATGCCGCCGCCCACCAGCAGCACATCGACCTTCTTGGCCTCATCTGCGTGCGCGGACACCGTCACCAGGCACACCACGACCGCTGATACGACCCTTCGTATTGCTTTGATCACCACAACTCACTCTCTCACACAGAAAACGCCCCGGCCGCGAACGCATGCCGAAGCCTGACGCCTCACATCGAGGCGTTTACAAAAATCGGTTCAGCCGATGCCAGCGCGTCTTCAAATCACACCGCGGAGGTGAAAATTGCTGCACCACAGCGGGGCATGTATGCAACCCGCTGCATGGCTTGGTGGCAGGTCTGGCGGGGAGCCGGCGGCGGGCGATCGGCGGCGTAATATAACCGAAATTGACGATTTTTATTGCTATGCAGCATGAGGCCTATGGCCCCGTCTTCTGCTGCAGTGACATGGCTTCACGCTTACGTGGCTGCGCAGGGTAGATGGCATTGGAATCGACACGCCGAAACAACAGTTAGTCACGTAAAGATCAGAATTAAATAACTCTGTTTCGCCGCCAACCCGCGCGGGTATTGGGTTTTTGCGAGTGTTAGCAACATTTAAAACATGTCCCCCCGGTTGAGGGGATCGGCCGCCATCGGCGCGATGACACAATCGCCGGAAAACCGGAAACTGCGGCCTTGATGGCACTCGAAACCATTGCAGATCCGGACGGGGGAACTTCATGCAGGGAAGTTGGATTGCAATCTCCGCAGCGCGTGCGCGGGCGCATCGGCTGTATGGCGTACGGGGTTGGTTGGTGACGTTGTTGTGGCTGACCACGTTGCCGGTGCTGGCAATGGTGCTCGGGATGATTGCCGCGTTCGTGCTGCATGTGACGGGCGGCGAATGGGTGCATCCGCTGTTCGTGCTGCCGTGGCTGGTGTATCCGGTGGGGCTGGTGGCAGTGGCGTTCTTGCGCGTGCGCTGGTTTCCCGCGCTCTGGTTTGTGTACTGCCTGTTCCAGTTGCCGATGGTGCTCTACGTAGGGCCAATGCTTCAGCAGTGGCTGGCGCAAGCGCCCAGCCACACCCTTGAAGCGTTGCCGACGGTGTTGCTGTTTGCATTGCAGGTGCTGGCACCCCTGGTGGCTATGGGATACATCGTGCGCTCGCGCCGCGTGCGGGTCACCTATCGGCATCAGGTGCGGATTGGCGATCCGGCTGCTGCACCAGCGGTGTTTGATCGGCCTGCTCCAAATGAGACGCCCACCGATGCCACTGACCATGCCCGCGAGCGGGCCGCACTGCGCCGTGTGACGCAGGAGTTGAGTTCTGGCGTGTTGGACACGCAAACGTGGATGCAGGTGATGCGGCATCACGCCTTTGCCACCGATAGCCTGCGCACCACCGCCTACGTGCGCGCCCGCATGGCCGAGCTGTGCCCGCCGGCCCATGTGCACCCGCCGCTGCTGCGCACGCTGGCATCTGGCCTGGGCGCATTGTTTGTCAGCCTGACGGCGATGGCGCTTCTGGTGGCGGCGGTGCTTGCACTGGCGTGCCGACTGCCCAGCGGGATGATTGAGCAGCTTGCCATGCCAATGGTGCTGGTGCTGACACTGAGTTGGCTGGTTGGCCTCTTTGCCGGTACGTGTTTCCTGCGCCGCGTGGCTTAACGCTTGGCCGATGGCGGCATGGTGGGGTGGTTCCAATCCCCACCCACTGCCTTGACGAGGAACACGCTGGTCGTCAGTTGCTGCCCCAGGATCTGCACCGCCGTACGCTGGTTGTTCAGCAGCGACTGCTGCGCGGTGATCACGTCCAGCGACGTCGCCAGCCCGCCTTCATAGCGCACGCTGGCAATGTCGTAGACCTTGCGGGCGCTGGCGACGGCTGCGCGCGCTTGCGTCGCGGCACGGTCGAGCGATTGCAGGCCGGCCAATCCATCTTCCACTTCCTGCAACGCGCCCAGCACCGTCTGCCGATAGTTGGCGATCGAGCCTTGGTACGCGGCATTCGCAAAGTCCACGCGCGCGCTTGTGCGGCCGGCGTCAAACACCGTCTGCGCGATCTGTGTGCCGAACGACCACAGCAGCGTGGGCGCACTGAACAGCAGTGCGAGATCACGGCTTTCCCAGCCGGCGCCACCGCTCAGCATCACGCTGGGGAAGAACGCGGCGCGCGCCACCCCCACCTGTGCGTTGGCGGCGGCGGCACCGCGTTCAGCGGCGGCCACGTCAGGGCGGCGTTCAATCACGTCGGACGGCAGCGCCACCGGAATTGCGGGCGGTGTTCCTGCCAGCGGTACGGGGTCGATGTGGAACGCGGGGGCGGGCGTGCCGACCAATGTGGCCAGCGCGTGCTCATACTGCGCACGCTGCTTGGTCAGCAGCTCAGCCTGTGTGGCGGTGCTGTCGACCAGCGCTTGCTGTTGCGCGAGGTCCAGGCCAGAGGCCACGCCGTCCTGATGGCGTGAGGTGACGAAATCGAGCGCCTTGCGCTGCAGGGCCAGGCCCTCCTGCACGACGGCGATTTCGGCATCGGTCTCGCGCAGGTTGTACCAGGTGGTGGCCACTTGCGCGGCCAGCAACAGGCGAAAGTTTTCCAGGTTGGCCGCAGCCTGTTCTTCGCTGGCCTTGGCGTTGCTGACGGTGTTGCGCACGCGGCCGAACAGATCGGCTTCGTAACTGACGTCGGCACGCAGGACGAAGTCGTCCTGCACCGTCGACATGGTCGGACTGCTGTACGACGCAAGCGGCCGGAAGGCGGACGTGCGGGTGCGTGCGTCGTTGCTGCTGGCAGTGACCGTTGGCAGCAGGCTGGCGCGCGCCACGCGCGTGACGGCTTGGGCCTGCTCCAGATTGGTCAGTGCCACCTTGAGCGACTGGTTCTCGCGCAGCGCTTGCTCGATCAGCTTGTCGAGCTGCGGATCATTGAAGCGCTGCCACCATGGGCCCTTGGGGGCATCGTCGGCGGGTTGCGCGGCGCGCCAGGGGGCCTCGGTCTGCCAGTGCGCGGGCAGGTCCATGGCCGGGCGCTCGTAGGTTGGCGCGAGCGAGCAGCCCACCAGCAGGGCGGTGAGCGTGGATGCCAATGCGGTCACATGGAACTTGGGCAGCCCGGTCATGATGCACGCGGCGCGGAAGCCGCAGGCGAGGACGTCGGAGATGCAGCAGGCGCCGGCTTCACGATGGTCACGGCCTCGCCCTGTTCGATGGAATCGGCCGGGTTGAGGATCAGCGCATCGTCCGATTTCAGGCCGGAGAGGATCTCGACCGTGCGGCCGAAGTCGCGGCCGATGTTGACGGCGCGCAGGTCCACGCGACCGTTCTCTGCCACGGCAATGCGTGGGCCTTCCTTGCGGAACAGCAGCGTGTTGGTCGGCACGATGAACGACTTTGGCGCATCGCCGGTTGCACCTGCCTTGCCGGCGACGGCCACCTGCACATACGCGCCGGGCAGCAGACGGCCATCCTTGTTGGGCAATTGCACCTCGACCTGCATGGTGCGCGTGGCCGTATCAATGGCGCCGGATGCGCGGGCGATGGTGCCGTGGAAGGTCTGTCCCGGCATTTCGGCCATCGTGACGGCCACGTCCTGGCCTACCTTCACCTGCTGCGAATACGCTTGCGGAACGTACAGGTAAATGCGCAGCGGGTCGGTCTGCGCCAGCGTGAACAGCTCGCGATTGGCACCCGCATTGCCGGCGTTGACCAGCGTGCCCACATCGACATTGCGCTTGGTGACAACACCTGCAAACGGTGCCACCACACGGCGGAAGCCTTGCAGCTCCTGCAGGCGGCGCACGTTGGCATCGGCGGCAGCCAGGTCGGCGTGCGCCTGGTTGGCGGTGCTGGTGCGCTCATCCAGTTCCTGTTGCGAGACGGCGTCTTTCTGGCGCAGGTTCTGCCAGCGCGTGAGCGACGTCTGCGCAAGTGCCAGACGCGCGGCCGCCTGGTTGCGCGCGGCCTGGGCCTGGTTCAGTTCCTGGTCCACTTCCGGCGTGTCGAGCAGGGCCAGCACTTCGCCCTTGTCGACATGCGCGCCGATGTCTTTGAACCAGCGCAGCACGTAGCCGTTGGTGCGCGCATAAATGGGCGATTCCACAAAGCCCTGCAGCGTGCCGGGCAGCGTCAGGTCGCGGCTGGTGTTGGCGGGTTTCGGTGCGGTGGTGTTGACGTAGCGGCTGGTTTGCGCGCTCACCTGCCGCTCCAGCGCGTGGGCGTTGTAGTAGCGGCTGACCAGCGTGCGCGCAGCGCCCAGTGCCAGCAGCACGCCCACAACAATCACGACCCAGCGTGCGCGTCGCATGGCGCGGCCGCGGTCTACGTGCTCGATCGGGTCAACGGTGACGACGTGATGCGGCGGGCCGTCCGCCAGATGACCCGAATGCGGCCCAGAATGCGTGCCGGATGATTGTTCAGACATGTCCTTCGCTTCCCCGCAAATCGTGACTACGCCGTGCGGCGCGCCGCTGCAATCTGTTGTGCACGCTGGCAAACACCACCGGAACAAAGAAGAGTGTCGATACGGTCGCAAACAGCAGACCGCCGATCACTGCGCGGCCCAGCGGCGCGTTCTGCTCCGCGCCTTCGCCCAGGCCCAACGCCATCGGCACCATGCCGATCATCATTGCCAACGCCGTCATCAGCACCGGGCGCAGGCGGGTGGCGCCGGCTTCCAGCGCGGCCTGCACGGGTGCGATGCCTTCGGCCAAGCGCTCGCGCGCAAACGAGATCAGCAGAATCGAGTTGGCCGTTGCCACCCCCATCGTCATGATCGCGCCCGTGAGCGACGGCACCGACAGCGTCGTACCTGTCACGAACAGCATCCACGCAATGCCCGCCAGCGCCGCCGGCAGGGCGGTCACGATGATGAGCGGATCGATCCACGACTGGAAGTTCACCACGATCAGCAGGTAGACCAGCACGATGGCCATCACCAGGCCCACGCCCAAGCCGACGAACGACGATTCCATCGTCCGCACCTGGCCGCGAATGGTCACCTGCGCGCCGCGCGGCAGCTTGGGGCGGATGTCGTCCACGGCTTTCTGGACTTCCTTGGCGACGGCTCCCAGGTCGCGCCCCTGCACGGAGGCGTACACGTCCACCACTGGCGTGATGTCGTAGTGCGAAACCACTTGCGGCTGCACCGATGGGCTCACCTGTACGAGGTTGCCCAGCAGTTGCGGGCCACCCGGCTGCGCAGCACCGCCACGCGCACCGGCCACCGGCGTGCGCAGCAACGCGTCGAGTGAATCCACGCGGTACTGCGGGCTCTGCACCGCTACCTGGTAGACCACACCGTTGATCGGGTTCAGCCAGAACGTGGGCGACGTCTGGAAGCTGGAGCTGAGCGACACCAGCAGGTTTTGCGCCACGTCGCGTCCTTCCAGGCCAACCTGCTGGATGCGGGTGCGGTCCATGTTCAGGGCCAGCGTGGGCTGGTCAAAACGCTGGTGCACGTGCGTATCCACTGCGCCCGGAATCTGCTTGATGCGGTTGGCCAGAATGCCGGCCAACTGCTGGTTGGTGGCCACATCGGCGCCCGAGAACTGCACGTCAATCGCCGAGGGCAAACCGAAGTTCAGGATCTGGCTGACGATGTCCGCCGGCTGGAAGGCAAACTCCACGCCCGGGAAGCGCTTGGGCAGCTCTTCGCGCAGGCGGCTGATATACACGGCACTGGGCTTGCGCTCGCCTTCGCGCAGGGCGATGAGGATTTCGCCATCCAGCGTGCCGATTGTGCCGGCGTTGCTGTACGACAGGTTGATGCCCGAGTTCGGCACGCCCAGGTTGTCGAGGATGGTGGTCAGCTCGTTCTTGGGAATGATCTCGCGGATGGTGGCTTCCACTTCATCCGCCAGGCGCGCGGTTTCTTCAATGCGCAGGCCGGACGGTGCACGCATGTGCAAGCGGATCTGCCCTGCATCCACATCGGGGAAGAAGTCGCGCCCCAGCACCAGATACAGCGCGCACGACGCCACGCAAAAGCCCAGGAACGACAGCGCGAACGCGCGGCGGCGCTCCAGCAGCCCACTGAGGATGGCCGCGTAGTTGCCGCGCATGTGCTCGAACTGCGCGTTGAACCCCTTGTAGATGCGACTGAAGGTGCTCGGCTTGGCGTCGGGTTTCTGCGTGTTTTGCGTGTGGCCGGCCATCATCATCATCACCAGCGTCGGCACCAGCGTGCGTGACAGCACGTAAGACGCCAGCATCGCGAAGATCACCGCCTCGGCCATCGGCACGAACAGGTAGCGCGCCACGCCGGTGAGGAAGAACATCGGCACGAACACGATACAGATACAGATCGTCGAAACGAACGCCGGCACGGCAATCTCGGCCGCGCCGTCCAGAATGGCGGTGATCGGGTCCTTGCCCTCGTGCAGATGACGCTCGATGTTCTCGATGGTGACGGTGGCGTCGTCCACCAGAATCCCCACCGCCAGCGCCAGGCCGCCCAGCGTCATCAGGTTGATGGTCTCGCCAATCAGGTGCAGCACGATGATCGATGTCAGGATCGACAAGGGAATCGATATCGCGATGATGACGGTGCTGCGCCAGTTGCCCAGGAACAGCAGGATCATGGCCGCCGTCAGGCACGCGGCGATCAGCGCCTCGCGAATCACGCCCTCAATGGCGGCCTTCACAAACAGCGACTGGTCGAACAGCGGCGTGATCTTGAGGTCTTGCGGCAGGGCCGCCTCCGCCGCAGGCAGCAGCTTGTAGATGTTGTTGACGATATCGAGCGTGGACGCACCGCCGTTTTTGAGAACCGACAGCAGCACGCCGCGCTGACCGTCCTGGCGTACCACGTTGGTTTGCGGCGAGAAGCCGTCGCGCACGTTGGCCACGTCGCCGAGGTAAAGCGTGGCGCCGTTGCTGGTCTTGACCGGAATGGCATTGAGCGCGGCGATGCTGCCCGGCGTGCCGTTGAGCGTGACGCCGTATTCGGTGGCATCGATCTTCTGCGTGCCGGCCGGCAGGATCAGGTTCTGCGCGCCCACCGCGTTGACGATGTCCACCGGCGTCAGACCCTGCGCCAGCAGCTTCTGCGTATCCAGATCCACCGTGATCTGCCGGCTCTTGCCGCCGTACGGAAATGGCACGGCGATGCCCGGCACGGTAATCAGGCGCGGGCGCAGGAAGTTCAGCGCCGTGTCATTGAGTTCCTGCTCAGACAGCGTGTTGGACGACAGCCCCAATTGCAGAATCGGAATGCTGGAAGCCGAGTACTTGATGACCAGCGGCGGCGTGGTACCTGGCGGCAACTGCCGCACCTGCGCCTGCGTGCTCGCCACGATCTGCGCCAGCGCCGTCTGGATGTTGGCGTTGGGCTGGAAGAAGACCTTGATGATGGAGATGCCGCCCAGCGACTGCGACTCGATGTGCTCGATGTCGTTGACGGTGGTGGTGAGGCTGCGCTCCGTGACGGAGACGATGCGATCGGCCATCTCCTTGGCGGGCAGGCCGTTGTAGTTCCAGATGATGCTGGCAACCGGAATATCGATTTCCGGAAAGATGTCCGTTGGCGTACGCATGAGCGTAAACGGCGTTGCCAGCAGGATCAGCAGCGCAAGGACGATGAACGTCAGCGGCCTTCGCAGCGCGAGTTGGACAATCCACATGGAAGCGTTTCAGAACCGCGAAGCGTTGACGGGGGCGAGAGCCACCCGAGCGGGCGGCGACCAACAATTCTAGCGCCGGGAGTGTTCGATCAGAATGTTTTGATGATCAGACATTATTACAGTGCATAACGGCGGCTGCCGAGGCAACTGAAGAGCGTTGCGTGGTGCGGCTGTTCTGCCTAGGGCTTCCATTTGACCGACCGGTCAATCCCCAATAAGCGGACGCGCGGGTTGGATCGCCTGTCTCTTACCGCTGCTCAGTGGGCAACGTGGACCTTGGTCGTCAATTCAATACCGAGCGCTTGCATGACAGCCAGCAAGGTCTTCAATGTGGGGTTGCCCTGCTCACTGAATGAGCGATAGAGCTGTTCGCGGGAAAGACCGGTGTCATTGGCGATCTGTGCCATGCCTTTGGCGCGGGCGACGATTCCCAGCGCATGCGAGATGAAGCCAGCATCGTTGGTTTCGAATGCGCCGGCCATGAACGTGGCGATGGCTTCGTCAGAGGTCAGATCCTCAGCCGGATCATAGGTCGTCAACTTGTCGGTCATGTCATTCGCTCCATTGCGCAGCGAGGCGCTTGGCCGTGTTGATGTCCTTGGCCTGCGTGCTTTTATCACCACCGCAAAGCAGGATAACGATCGTGCTGCCTCGCTGATGGAAATAAATGCGATATCCAGGCCCGTAGTGGATGCGCAGCTCACTAATGCCTTGTCCGACCGGTTCGGCATCGCCAACGTGGCCATAACCCAAACGGGCCAACCGCAAGGCGATGGCAGCGCGAGCGCGCTCGTCCTTGAGCTTTGTGCGCCACTTTCGGAACGTCTCGGTTTGCTTGAGCTCGATCACAGAATTGTGGTTTATAAACTACTGATATGCAAGAGGGGGATGGCGAGCCAGCCTGATGGCTGATCGCGGAACAGACGATGTCGAGACTGCGACGTCAGCTGCCGGCACCACGAAGGCGGGTGCGTAAATGGTAGTGATCGGTTTCTGTCTGTAAATTGCCCGGCGTCTGATTTGCGAAGCCTTGGCGTGATGACCTGCATTACGCGTTGCGACGCCGCAGGCGTAGCAAGATTCGCGCGATAATGATCGACTTTCCCGCCTTTCCCTTGCTGCCCCCGCCATGACCGGACTCACCACCGCCCTCCTGCACGCCGACCGCGAAGCCGGCTCCGAGCACTACGCTGTCCACAAGCCGCTCCATACGTCCACCACCTATGGCTATACGGATACGCGCGAGCTGATCGACGTGTTCCAGGGCAAGCCCGGCTACACGTACGCGCGCCAGGGCAACCCGACCACGGCGGCGCTGGAAGCCAAGATCACCATGATGGAGGGTGGCCTGGCCACCGCGTGCTTCGCCACCGGCATGGCCGGCATCGTGGCGGTGTTCTCGACCCTGCTGCGCGCGGGCGACCACGTGGTCTCCAGCGCCTTCCTGTTCGGCAATACCAACAGCGTGTTCGAGACGCTGCGCCACATGGGTGTGGAGGTGACGTTTGTCGATGCCACCTCGGCACAGGCCGTGGCCGACGCCGTGCAGCCGAACACGCGCCTCGTCTTCGTGGAAACCATCGCCAACCCGCGCACACAGGTGGCCGACCTCAAGGGCATCGGCGACATCTGCAAGGCGCGCGGCCTGCTGTACGTGATCGACAGCACGATGACTTCGCCGTGGCTGTTCCGTGGGCGTGATGCACAGGCCAGCCTCGTGGTGCATTCGCTGTCCAAGTACATCGGCGGGCACGGCAACGCGCTGGGCGGCGCGGTGGTCGACACCGGTCTGTTTGATTGGACCACGTATCCGAACATCTTCCCGGCCTATCGCAAAGCCAAGCCGGAAATGCAGGGCATCCAGCAGATCCGCAAGAAGGGTCTGCGCGATCAGGGCGCGACGCTCATTGCCGATGCCGCACACCGCATTGCTGTGGGCGCTGAAACCATGGCCCTGCGCGTGGACCGCACCTGCAGCAACGCGCTGGCACTGGCTCGCACGCTGGCCGCGCATCCGAAGGTGGCACGCGTCTACTACCCCGGCCTGCCGGAGCACCCCGAGCATGCCCGTGCCACCGAGCTGTTCCGCCACTACGGCGGCCTGCTGAGCTTCGAGCTGGTGGAAGGCGCGGACTATGTGGAGATGCTCAACCACCTGCGCTTTGCCGTGCGTGCCACCCACCTGGGCGACACGCGCACGCTGGTGATTCCGGTGGCGCCGACCATCTATTGGGAAATGGGCGCCGAGCGCCGTGCGTCGATGGGCATTGCCGATTCGCTGGTGCGTGTGTCGGTCGGCATTGAAGATGAAGCCGACCTGCTGGCCGACTTCACCCAGGCGCTGGACGCCATTACCGTTCAGGCGTAAGCCGGCTTGTGCCGCAGCACGCGCATCAGCAACGCAGCGGCACACAGGTAGAGGGCCATCACGAATGCAAGCCCGGGCACGGGGGAGCCGGTCGCACCGGTAATCCAGGTCGTGATCGACGGCATGACGGATGGCCCGAGATTCCCCAGGCTGCTAATGAGGGCGATGCCGCCTGCGGCGGTCTTGCGCGGCACGTACTCGCTTACGGCAGCAAAGAAGAGCGGCGTGGTGGACGATTTACCCACCGCGACTACCGCCAGCGCCACGATGGACCACACCAAGTGTCCTTTGGCGAAGATCGTCAGGAACAGGCCCAATGCGGCGAGTAGCGCCATGCAGGCAAAGTGCCGGCGGCGTTCTTGGTGACGATCGGAACTCCGGCCCACCAGCACCATGCTGGCCGCGCCCACCACGGCGGGAATGCCGGCCAGCAATCCGACCACGAACACGTCTGCCACGCCCCAGCTCTTGATGAGCGTCGGTGTCCAGAACACCACCGCATAGCTCGCGCCCAGAAACAGGAAGTACGTGAGCGACAACAGATAGACCTTCGGATCACGCAGCAGGCTACCCAGCGCACCGTGCCCGGCCCGGGTGGTGTCCTGGCTCAGCAGGCGGCGCAGCGTGTGCTTCTCCCCTTGCGTGAGCCAGGCGGCGTCTTCGGGGCGGTCTTTCAGCGTGAAATAGGCCACGATGCCAAGCAACGGCGCCGGCAGGCCGTGCACCACAAACAGCCACTGCCAGCCATGCAAGTCGAGTACGCCGTCCATGAACTTCATGAGCCAGCCTGAAGCCGGCCCGGCGATGATGCCGGCAATCGGCAGGGCGACCATGAAGGTTGAGATGGCCTTGGCGCGCCGGCTGCTGGGGTACCAGTAAGTCAGGTACAGAATGACGCCCGGAAAGAACCCCGCCTCGAATGCACCCAACGCAAAGCGCAGCGCATAGAACTGCATGGGCGTCTGCACGAAGATCATGGCGGCCGCGCACAGGCCCCAGCACACCATGATGCGCAGCAGCGTCTTGCGCGCGCCGATCCGCTCCAGGATCAGGTTGCTCGGCACTTCAAACAGGAAGTAGCCGACAAAGAAAATGCCCGCCCCCGCCGCGTACACCGCATCGCTAAACGGCAGCGCATGCTTCATCTGCAACTGCGCAAAGCCGATGTTGATCCGGTCCAGGTAGGCAATGACGTAGCACGTGATGAGCAATGGCAACAGGTGCCAGTTGACCTTGGTAAAGAGTGCGTCGTCATTAGGTTGCGCTAGGGGGCGCAAGTCGGCTGGCGCCAACGTTTTTTCCATGCATGTCTCCTTTGTTGTCCGCGCGCCATGTTTGGCATGCGTGCCGAGGCCCATGGCTTTGTGGTGCCTCGATCAAAGGATGGTGCTTGGAATGTCGTCCGGTTGTGCGGCGCTCAACCAATCCTTACGTTGTTGTTGCGCTTTGGCAGGTCAGTGGAAGAAGAGGGCGCGCATGCCAAAGGTGTGGTGTGCCTCTGCGGCCATCAGCACCATCAACACCAGCAGGGCCAGGGGCGGCATCAGGATGGCGTAGACCAATGCCAGCCGCTCCCACACCATGTGCATGAACACCGATACGATCAGGCCCGCCTTGGCAACCATCAGCACGATGATCAGTGTCCAGCGCGTCAGGCCTTCCACGCGAAAGTAGTCCACCAGGTACGACAGGGTGCTCAGCACGAATAGCAGCCCCCAGATTTTCAAGTAGATGCCGATGGGGTGCTGCTGGCCATGTGCGGCAGCGGAAGCCTCATGGCCGTGAGCGGCGTCGGTGTGGTCCATGGTCTGCCTCACCACAAGTAGAACAGCGCAAAGATGAATACCCAGACGAGATCGACGAAGTGCCAGTACAGGCCGGCGATCTCAACAATCTGGAAGTTGCCTTGCTCAGCAAAGCCTGGCTGCAGGATCTTGCGCGCGATCACCAGCAGGTAGATCACGCCGCAGGTCACGTGAAAGCCGTGGAACCCGGTAATCATGAAGAAGCACGCGCCAAACTGTGCCGCACCTAGCGGGTTGCCCCATGGGCGGATGCCTTCATGCACGATCAGCTTGGTCCATTCGAACGCCTGCATCGAGACAAAGGCTGCGCCCAGCAAGGCTGTGGCCAGCATCAACAACGCCGCCCGCTTGGCGTCGCGCCGGTAGCCGAAGTTGACCGCCATCGCCATCGTGCCGCTGCTGCTGATGAGTACGAACGTCATGATGGCAATGAGGAGCAACGGCACTTCGACGCCACCCACCGACAGCCCGAACACCTTGGATGGATCAGGCCACGGCACGGTGGTCGACATGCGCACCGTCATGTAGCCGATCAGGAAGCTGCTGAAGACGAAGGTGTCCGACAGCAGGAAGATCCACATCATGGCCTTGCCCCACGGCACCTTGAAGGTTTCGCGGTCGCCTGACCAGTCGGTGACGATGCCGGGCCAGCCTTCAGGTAAGGCCTTGGCGGAATCGGTCGGGAGCGTGGGGGTGCTCATGGTGTGGCTCCAGTCAGCGGCCCGCAGATGGCGGTGACGAATGCTGGGGTGATCCACCACATCGCCGCCAGCAGCACGAGCCACACGGCCAGCAGGAAATGCCAGTACGTTGTGCAGAGAGCGACGGCGCGCTGGGTGCGATCCATGTTGCCGCGCAGGCGTGCAATCGTCACAACCAGGACGACAAGCCCGCCGATGACGTGCGCCGCATGCAGACCGGTGAAAACATACAGGAAACTGTTGGAAGGGTTGGCCGCCACACCTTGGCCGCTGGCAGATAGCTGTTGCCAAGCGTTCCATTGGCCGAAAACGAACAACGCCGCGAGTGCACCGCCCGCCAGCAGCCAGACCGTGCGGCGCGATGCTGTGCGCCGTGCAAGCTCCATCGCCGCACTCGCCAGCGCAAGCGCACCGGTGTTCCACCACAGCAGCACGGGGTGCGGCACGGGCATCCAATCCGCTTCACGCATGCGCATTGCATAAGCGAGGATCAGCAGCGAGAACAATGCCGTCACGACGCCCATGAAGACGCGCAACCCCGTTTTTTCCACATCCTGGCCAGCGCTTGGTAGAACGGGCGATGCATCTGGAACGAAGTGGCGGGGCAGGGTCGTCATGCGCGCACCCCGCCAGCGTGGAGGATGTCGGCTTCCGTCTCGGGTGCACCGGTGGGCGGCTCGTTCTGTGGCACGAAGTCTTCTGCGCGATTGGGCGGGCTGTATTCATATGCCCAGCGATAGACCACCGGTAGCGTCGCCCCCCAGTTGCCGTGCACGGGCGGTGTCTGCGGGGTCTGCCATTCAAGCGTGGTGGCGCGCCACGGGTTGCCGCCGGCCTGTTTGCCGCGCACCAGGCTCCACGCCAGATTGATCAGGAACAGCAACTGCGCGGCACCGACGATGAACGCAATGATGCTGATGAAGGTATTCAGCGTCTGCGCCGATGGCGGAATGAAGCTGTAGCCCTCATAGGCGTAATACCGGCGCGGCATGCCCAGCACACCGAGGTAGTGCATCGGAAAGTAGATCAGGTACGTGCCGATGAAGGTGATCCAGAAATGCGCGCGGCCCAGCGTGTCATTCAGCATGCGGCCCGTCACCTTCGGATACCAGTGGTAGAGCCCGCCAAACACCACCAGGATCGGCGACACGCCCATCACCATGTGGAAGTGCGCGACCACGAAGTACGTGTTGGACAGCGGAATATCCACGCTCACGTTGCCGAGGAAGAGGCCGGTGAGCCCGCCGATCACGAACGTGCTGATGAAGCCGATGGCAAACAGCATGGGCACGGTCAGGTGGATATCGCCGCGCCACAGCGTGAGCACCCAGTTGTAGACCTTGAGCGCGGTCGGGATGGCGATGATGAGCGTGGTGGTGGCAAAGAAGAAACCAAAGTACGGGTTCATGCCCGCCACGAACATGTGATGCGCCCAGACGACGAACGACAACGCACCGATGATCACAATGGCCCACACCATCATCCGGTAGCCGAAGATGTTCTTGCGCGCGTGCGTGCTGATGAGGTCCGACACGATGCCGAAGGCCGGCAGCGCAACGATGTACACCTCTGGATGCCCGAAGAACCAGAACAGGTGCTGGAACAGCAGCGGGCTGCCGCCGGCATGCTGGAGTGTTTGCCCCATCGACACGACCGCCGGGATGAAGAAGCTCGTGCCCAGTGTCTTGTCGAGCAGCATCATGATGGCCGACACGAACAGCGCCGGGAACGCGAGCAGCGCCAGCACGGTCGCAGTGAAGATGCCCCACACCGTGAGCGGCATGCGCATCAGCGTCATGCCTCGGGTGCGCGCCTGCAGCGTGGTCGTCACGTAGTTGAGCCCGCCCATGGTGGCCGCGACGATGAAGATCGCCAGCGACACCAGCATCAGCACGATGCCCCACTCGGTGCCCGGTGTGCCCGGCAAGATGGCCTGCGGGGGATACAGCGTCCAGCCCGCGCCCGTCGGCCCGCCGGGCACGAAGAAGCTTGCCACCAGCACCAGCACAGCCAGCAGGTAGACCCAGTAGCTGAGCATGTTCAGGAACGGAAACACCATGTCGCGCGCACCCAGCATCAGCGGGATCAGGTAATTGCCGAAGCCACCCAGGAACAGTGCCGTGAGCAGGTAGATCACCATGATCATCCCGTGCATGGTGACGAACTGGTAGTAGTGGTTGGCGTCGATGAAGGCGAACTTGCCCGGAAAGCCCAACTGCAGCCGCATCAGGTTCGACAGCACGAGCCCCACCAGCCCGATGGCGATGGCCGTGAGCGAGTACTGCACCGCGATGACCTTGTGGTCCTGGCTCCAGACGTAGCGTGTCCAGAAACTCGAGGGTTCGTGACCCTGGCCGTCGTGGTCGGTGTGGGCGTAGGACATGGAGTCTCCTCGCTACGGTTTGGCCGCGGTGGCTGCAGCGTCGCTGCTCTGCGCCTTGATGTAGGCCACCAGTGCCGAGAGTTCCTGCTCGCTCAGATCGAAGTTCGGCATGATCGGCGCGAAGCCCTTCACCACACGCGCTTTCGGATCTCGAATGAAGGCGCGCAGGTAGGCCTCATCGGCCACAGCGGTCGAGCCGTCGGCCATGGTCTGCGTGGAGCCATACAAGCCTTTCCACGTGGGGCCGACGCCAGGGCTGCCGTTGACCGTGTGGCAGGCGACGCAGCCCTTGGCCTGCGCGAGTGTCTTGCCCTGGTCGGCCAGTGCCTGCGCGCTGCCACCAGCCGCTGTTTGCCCGGCCGATGCGGCTGGCACCTTGGCTTGCTGCCGCTGCTCAAGCGTCGGCTGCTGTGCCAGCCAGCGTGCGAACGACGCTTCGTCTTCCACCACCACCACACCGCGCATGTTGGAGTGGCCGATACCGCAAAGCTGCGCGCATAGGATGTCGTACCGGCCCGCCTTGGTGGGCGTGAACCAGAACGTGGTGATCATGCCCGGCACCATGTTCATCCGCGCCCGGAACGGCGGCACATAAAAGTCGTGCAGCACATCGCGCGAGCGTGTCAGTACCTGGATGGGGCGGTTCAGCGGCAGGTGCACTTCGGGTGCATCGATCAGGTGGTTGTCGCGCCCGTTCGGGTCCGCCGGGTTCAGGCCAAACGGGTTGTCGTCGCTGATGTACTTCACGTCGGTTGTGCCGAGCTTGCCGCCTGCGCCGGCAAAGCGGAAGCGCCATTGCCACTGCTGGCCGAGCACCTCCATCTGCAGCGCGTTGGCAGGGGGGCGCACGTAGTCGGCGTAGACGAACAGGCCCGGCGCCAGCAGCGCCGCCACGCCCACGGAGGTGATGCCGATTAGCCACCATTCCAGGCGGCGGTTGTGCGGTTCGTACGTGGCGCGATGGCCGTCACGATGACGGTAGCGCACGAGTGCCGCAACGATGAAGAGGTTGATGGCGATGAACAGCGCGCCGGTGATGATGATGGTGATCGTGAGCGTGTCGTCCATGCGCACCCAGTTGGATGCGATTGGCGTGATCCACCACGGGCTGACAAAGTGAAACCCCACCGCCAGCACGACGATCAGCACAAGCGCAATCGCAAGGGCCATGGGCACCTCCCGCCGAGGGTGATCCTCAACACGCTAAAGACAGGCTAGGTCGCCCATCTGGATCGTGCAAGGCAACGAAAGGAGGACGCGCGCCCGGCATGCGGATTGCGCCAACACACGTTTTGCGTGTTGCGATGCAATGCAAAACGGCCGCCTCCGGCATGTCGTGCCGCAGGCGGCCGTCTCCTGATGGCGCCGGGTGTCTTGCGGCGCCGCAGGAAAAAACGGCGCGTCAGTGCATCGTTTCCTGGGCGCGCCGCTCCAGCATGCCGTACGTGACGGCGGTCACCGCGCCAAACAGCAGGTTCGCCAGCAATGGCCCGGAGCCGCGTTCCGATGCAAACCACGGAAACACTGCCGTCATGCCGTAGAAGTTGACGACGTACGCGACGATCCCAAAGGCCAGCCCGATGGCGGCGAGCATGCCCATGCTCGAATCGAAGTGGAACGGCGCGATGATGGCCCCGAGAATCATCCCCATGATGGCGCCCAGCACGAAGTGCAGCACCAACGCTGTCGCCACGATGCCGAAGCTGAACAGCGACATCTGCTCAAGCGCCCCCTGGCCCATGATCATGGCCGCGATCTTGTGCGTCGGGCGCCAAGGGCTTTCATTGAGCACCATGGTCGACCAGAAGAACTCCAGCACGATGACCAGTGCTCCGCCCACGATGCCCGCCACGCTCGCAGCCAGCCAGTCGGGCATGCGGCGTTCCCAATGATGCGATTGCATATGCAGTTCCATACGAACCTCCTGCTGATGTATCCGCGTCAGCACTTAAGCATCGGAAGCGCCACTCGCAATGCTTCAGAGCGCCACTCGCTAAGTGCCCTTTTGCGTAACTCAGTCTGGCAGATACGGGTGCCAACGCAAGGTACAAAAACCCTGCGCATCACACAGCACCACGGCGTTCTGCTCGAAGGTCAGCATCAGGGTGTCGGCGATCGTCGGATCATCGATGAACAGCAGCAGGCTGGGCTCCGGTGCCCACGCACTGGATGTGCCCGTGGGCGTGTTTTCAGGTGGGCCGCCCTCGCCGGTGAGCCACGACATGCCGCGCGCGATGGCCCAGGCAAGCAGCTCGGCCTGGCGTGCGGCGTTCTCTTCTGCAGAGACCGGGTGGGAGAACGGTTGATACGCCGTCACGAAGGCAGCCCATGGTGCTTCAGCCTGCGCGAGGAGCGCGGCCACACGCGGGCTGGCGGCGTCGATGAGCAGCAGCACATCGCCTTGCGGCGACGCGACGCGATACCGCGCGCTGCGGTATGCGGCGATCAGATCAGGTGTGAGAGCGGGTGGATGACGGTGCATTGTTGTGTCACTTCGTCACGGCCATCTGATTTGGCGCAACGCAAAAGGGTCGTGGATGTCACAGAATACGCATGTGCCGGCAAAGCCGTGCCATTGCAACACGCAAACAACCACTCTCCTGCGAGGCTTCAACCATGTACAAGAAAATCCTGGTCGCCGTGGACGGCAGCGAAACCAGCAAACTGGCCCTGACCGAAGCTGTGCGCCTGGCCAAGGCGTTTCAGAGCACGGTGCGCGCCGTGTATATCGTCGACAGCCCGGCCATGCTGTTCGACGTCGGCTACTACGACCCGACCGAGCTGCGCAAATCGTTCGTCCAGGCTGGCACGGCGCTGCTGGCGGATGTTGGCTCCGCACTCACCAAGGAAGGCCTGACGTACGAGACCACGCTGGTGGAAACCGAAAGCGTGGGCGAAGACGTGGCGGGCGCTCTGCAGCGCGAAGCCGCACAGAGCGGCGCTGATGTGGTCGTGATCGGCACGCACGGCCGCCGTGGTCTGGCGCACGCCATGCTGGGCAGCGTGGCCGAGAAGTTCATCCGCCAGGCCACCACGCCGGTCCTGCTGGTGCGCGGGCCTGCCAAGGGCTGACGCAACGCCGGCCCGATGGCGACGGGTGCCTCCGCCTGTGCCGGATATCATGTTGGGATCACGGGCCGCCGCCTAACAGGCGCACGACCGGCCTCGCTCCCAACACATCCGTCGCCATCCCATCATGAACGTCAATCCCGACGCGCCTGCGCGCCGCACCATCCGCACTCTCACCGCACTTGAAGGACGCGTGCTTGGCGTCCTGGTCGAGAAGCAGAAGACGGTGCCTGACACCTACCCACTGACGCTCAACGCGCTGGCTTCGGGCTGCAATCAGAAGACCGCACGCGCCCCGGTGATGTCTGTTACCGAAGCTGAGATCCTCACCGCCATCGACGGCCTGAAATCGCTGAGCCTGGTCATGGAGGGCAGCAGCAGCCGCGTGCCGCGCTTCGAGCACAACATGAATCGCGTGCTCGGTGTGCCTAGCCAAGCCATTGCGTTGCTGACCGTGCTGCTGCTGCGCGGCCCACAGACCGCCGCCGAATTGCGACTGAACGCCGCAAGGCTCCACGCCTTTGCCGACATTTCGTCTGTCGAAGCGTTTCTGGAAGAGATGGCCGAAAGCGATCCGCCGACCGCCGTAAAGTTGGCGCGCACGCCGGGGGAGCGTGAAAGCCGTTGGATGCATCTGCTATGCGGTGAAGTCACGCAGACCGACATGCCGCAGAGCAGCGCTGCCGACGAGGCCATCGCGCCTTCCGAGTTCGAAGCGCTCAAAGCGGAGCAGAAGCGCTTGGCCGACCAAGTGGCCCGGCTTCAAGCACTCGTCGAACAGATGGCCGGGGAGTTGGGCATCTCGATTGACACGTCGACGCTGTAATCACCGCCGGTCACGCTCGGTCAATGTGATCCTTGATCGACATTATTTGTCATTCTCAGATAGTATTGGCCCGCCCTCACGCAATGCGGCTCCGCGCTGAGGCATGGACTCAATCGATCCTGTCCAGAAGCGGCTGAGTGATGGGTCCCGAATGCGGATCGCATCAGGCTGTGACGACCGCAGGTCAATACCGGCAATAGAGGATGCACGAGATGACGACGATTAACGTCGCAGGTACGAGCGTGAACTATTCGGCAACGGGTGCGGGCCCGGGCCTGGTGTTCGTGCACGGAACAAGCGTTGATGCGCAGGGCAATTTCGGCCACGTGGTCGACCGCTTTGCTGACCAACGGCGGGTGATCTGCCCCAACTACGGCGGGGCCGGCAATTCGACGATCCCCGATGGGAGTCTGGCGCTGGACACTCTGGTGGAACAGATTGCCGGAACGATTCGCCATGCGGCGACAGCCCCGGTCGATCTGGTGGGCGACTCGCTTGGCGCTGTGGTTGCGGCCGCGACGGCAGCGCGCTACCCGGCGTTGGTGCGCAAGCTGGTGCTGGTGGCAGGGTGGGCCGATAGCGGCGATGCGCGGCACAAGATGGTGTTCGATACCTGGGCGCGCTTGGAGGCGAGCGATGCCGAACTCGCGAGCCGCTATGGCATGGCACTGGCTGTGAAGCCCGCGTTCCTCACCGCGCTCGGCGAGGCCACGATTGCAGCGTTGAGCCGCCAACCCGCTCCGTCGGAGACAGGACGGCGCATTGACCTGGGTTCGCGCATCGACATACGCGACGCGCTGCGTACGATTACAGCGCCGACGCTGATCATCCGTGGGTCACACGACTATTTGATCCCGCCCTATCAAACTGCGCTGCTACGCACGCTGATCAACAACAGTCAGGACGTGGAAGTCGACAGCGGCCATGCGGTCTTTCTCGAACAGGGCGATGAGGTGGTGGCGATCATCCGGGAATTTCTGTTCGACCGCGCGATGTAGCTAGCTGTGTGCAGGCCCGGGTATCGCGCCCGCACACATTGACATCAACTCACGCGCCCGCTGACACAAACAGCGTGCAGGCGCCTTCTTCCGCCGCCGATACGTTGCGGCGGAAGCCCGAGAACAAGTCCCGCCCAACACCCGCGTGGTAGTGCGCCAGGTCTGGCGTTGTGACCTGACGGGCATTCCATTCCGCCTCCGGCACACGCACTTGCAGCGTGCCGGCTTCGGCATCCAGCACCACGACATCGCCATCGCGCACGCGCGCCAGCGGCCCACCGTTGAGCGCTTCCGGCGTGATGTGGATGGCGGCCGGCACTTTGCCCGACGCGCCCGACATGCGCCCGTCCGTGACCAGCGCCACCTTGAAGCCGCGCTCTTGCAGCACCGACAGCGTGGGCGTGAGCTTGTGCAGTTCGGGCATACCGTTGGCGGCTGGGCCCTGGTACGGCAGCACGGCAATGAAATCGCGTTCCAGCTCGCCGGCCTTGAAGGCGTGGATCAGATCATCCTGCGCCAGGAACACGCGCGCGGGTGCTTCCACAACGCGGTGCTCCGGCTTGACTGCCGACACCTTGATCACCGAGCGCCCGAGGTTGCCGTCCAGCACGCGCAGGCCGCCATCTGCCGAGAACGGCTCGGCCACGCCGCGCACGATGTTGGTGTCGAGCGACGCTGCCGCACCATCGCGCCACACCAACGTGCTGCCTTCCAGGAAGGGCTCTTGCGCATGACGGCGCAAGCCCTTGCCCATGACGGTGGTCACATCGTCGTGCAGCAGGCCGGCATCGATCAGCTCGCGAATCACGATCGACAAACCGCCCGCCGCCTGGAATTCATTCACATCGGCCTTGCCGTTCGGGTACACGCGCGCCAGCAGCGGAATCACACCGGAGAGATCGTTGAAGTCATCCCACGTGAGCAGAATGCCTGCCGCGCGTGCCATGGCAATCAGGTGCAGCGTGTGGTTGGTCGAGCCGCCCGTCGCCAGCAGGCCGACGATGCCATTGACGAAGGCGCGCTCGTCCAGCACATCGGCAATCGGCGTGAACTGTTCGCCGCCGTACACAAGCTTGAGCACCTGTCGGGCGGATTCACGCGTGAGCGCCTCGCGCATCGGCGTGCCCGGGTTGATGAACGCGGTGCCAGGCAGGTGCAGGCCCATGACTTCCATCAGCATCTGGTTGGAGTTGGCCGTGCCGTAGAACGTGCACGTGCCCGCGCCGTGGTACGACTTGGATTCCGCTTCCAGCAGGTCAGCGCGAGAGAGCTTGCCCTCGGCGTAGCGCTGGCGCGTTTGGGCCTTCTCGTCGTTGCTTATGCCGGTGGTCATCGGGCCGGCTGGCACAAAGATGGCCGGCAGGTGGCCGAACGACAGCGCGCCAATGACGAGGCCCGGCACGATCTTGTCGCACACCCCCAGGTACAGCGCCGCATCGAACATCTGGTGCGATAGCGCCACAGCGGTCGACAGCGCAATCGTGTCGCGCGAGAAGAGCGACAACTCCATGCCGTCCTGCCCCTGCGTCACGCCATCACACATGGCCGGCACGCCCCCGGCGTATTGCGCGGTGCCGCCGGCTTCCAGTGCGGTTTCCTTGATCCACGCCGGAAACGCTTCCAGCGGCTGGTGCGCCGACAGCATGTCGTTGTACGCCGAGACGATGCCGATGTTGGGCCGCTCCAGTGCCTTCAGGCGGATCTTCGCCTCGCGTGGCATGGCCGCAAAGCCGTGGGCGAGGTTCGTGCACGACAGCAGCGAGCGCTCGACCTTGCGGCCGATGTTCTTGCGCGTGACATCCAGGTAGGCCTGACGGGGGCCGCGGCTGCGGTCGATGATGCGCTGGGTGACGTCGGCCACAACGTTGTGCAGGCGGTGCGGGGCCATACGGGTTCTCCTGGTGGGGGTCCGGGGTGGGACGGAATGCTGTAATTTTCCTACAAACGGGCCGTTCGTGGTGCAGGGTTTTCCACAGGTGCCGGTTGTGTTCTGGCGCCTGAGCACGCGAATTGCGTGCCAGAAGAGGCGCCAAGGCGCTCGCTGTGCGGCATTTCCGGCAGATTGCGGTCGATCGGAAAACAGTGCCGGGGGCGGCCGCAACAACGCCTTGCCTGTGATGTAGTAATACTACAGAATGGGCGAGAAAAGCACGTTGCCCCGCTAGCCGCCACAAAACGCGCTCACAATGAATCGGCGCGATTCCTGCGCGTTTTCTAGGCTAGCCTAATCAGTGGCTCACACACAGGAGATGACGATGTCGGTGCCCGCATTCGACATGGTGTTGTTTGGCGGTACGGGCGATCTGGCCCGCCGTAAGCTGATTCCGGCCTTGTTCGATGCGCACCAGGGCGGCGAACTGCACCCGCGCGGGCGGATCTTCGCCATCGGCACCCAACCGCTGGAAACCGCGGGCTACCTGGCCTTGCTGGAGCGTGAAACGCGGCCGACCATGCGCCTATACTCCGGCGCACCCGTGTCGGACGACGCCTGGGAATCGTTCGCCAAGCGCATCGTCTATCAGCAGGTCGATGCCCGCAAACCGGAGCATTTCGATGGGTTGGCCGCTGCGCTGGGTGAAGACCGTGCGCCCGTGACCGTGTGCTACCTGGCCACGGCGCCCGGCATCTTCATCGACATCTGCGCGCAGCTCGCCCGCGTTGGCCTGAATACGCCCAATGTGCGGCTCGTGCTGGAAAAGCCGCTGGGCACCGATCTCGCGTCGAACGAGCGCATCAACTCCGCCGTGGCCGAGTTCTTTGCTGAAGAGCAGATCTACCGGATCGACCACTACCTCGGGAAAGAGTCCGTCCAGAACCTGATGGCCATCCGCTTCGGCAATGCGCTGTTCGAGCCGCTGTGGCGCCGCGAGTGGATCAAGGATGTGCAGATCACCATTGCCGAGCAGCTCGGCGTGGAAAAGCGCGGCGACTTTTATGACGGTGTCGGCGCGCTGCGCGACATGGTGCAGAACCACCTACTGCAGCTGCTGTGTATCGTCGCCATGGAGCCGCCGTCGAGCCTGTCGCAAGACGCCATCCGCGACGAGAAGCTCAAGATCCTCAAGGCGCTCAAGCCGATTCCGCTGCAGGAAGTGCCCGAGAAGACCGTGCGCGGCCAGTATCTGGAAGGGGCCATCGCCGGGCAGCCGGTGCAGGGCTATTTGCACGAGCAGGGCATTCCGCCGGACAGCCGCACCGAAACGTTTGTCGCCATCAAGGCCGAGATTGCCAACTGGCGCTGGGCCGGCGTGCCGTTCTACCTGCGCACCGGCAAGCGCATGCCGCAGCGGCTGGCGGAGATCGTGGTGCGCTTTCATGACGTGCCGCATGCGTTGTTTCCGAAGCCGCTGATCCAGTTTCCCGAAAACCGTCTCGTCATTCGCCTGCAGCCGGAAGAAAGCATCCGCCTGCAGTTCCTGACCAAGACGCCGGGCGCGGCGCTAGGCCTGCAGCCTTCCACGCTGGACCTGGACTTCACCAACCACGGCGGCGTGCGCCATGCCGGTGCGTATGAGCGTCTGCTGATGGATGCCGTCAACGGCAAGCTGGGCCTGTTCGTGCGCCGCGACGAGCAAGCCGAGGCGTGGCGCTGGGTCGAGCCCATCATCGAAGCGTGGAATGAGGCACGTACGCCACCCAAGGGCTATACGGCGGGCAGTTGGGGGCCGGCTGCGTCGAGCGCACTGCTCTCGCGCGATGCCGCTGCCTGGCACGAGGAGATGTGATGACGATGCGGTGGCACGTCTCGTCGGATGCGTCAGCGCAAGTTGCGTCGCTGGCGGAAGCCATCGCTGGTGCGCTGACGCGTTTGATCGACGCGCAGGGCAGTGCTTGCCTGGCCGTATCCGGCGGGCGCTCGCCCATCGCCTTGTTTGCTGCGCTGCGTGTACTGCCGCTGCGCTGGGCCGATGTGTCGATCACGCTGGTCGACGAGCGCGCCGTGCCGCCCGAGCATGCCGACAGCAACGCGCGCCTGGTACGCGAGCATCTGCTGCAGGACGGTGCTGCCGCCGCGCGTTTCTTTCCGCTGGTGCTGTCCGCACACGTGCATGGCGATTCCGTGGAAGTGGATGCGTGTGTGGCCACCGCCAACGATCCGTTTCAGCAACCCGACGTCGTGATCCTCGGCATGGGGGACGACGGGCATACGGCATCGCTGTTTCCCGATGCGGCAGAACTGGACGAGGGCATCGACCGCGAGCAGGCGCCTGCGTATTTGCCGGTGCGCCCGGGTGTGGCGCCGCATCGGCGCATCAGCTTGAACCTGTCGGCGCTGTGCGCGGCGCGGCAGTTGTTCCTGTCGATCACGGGGCCGGTCAAGCGCACGGTATTCGACGAGGCTGCACAGGGCGCGACACAGCGCGCGCTGCCGGTGAGCTACGTCATTCATCAGCGGGAGGTACCGCTCGATGTCTATTGGACTGCATGAAGTGAGCGCGGGCACCGGGGCCGACCGATTGGCCCACACGCTGGCCTACCCGCGCCTGGTGGCCGACGTGGGTGGCACCAACGTGCGCTTTGCGCTGGAGATGGCGCCCATGCGCCTCGCCCACATCGGCATGCTGGCCGGTGACGACTACCCTTCGCTCGAAGCGGCCATGCGCGCGTATCTTGCGGCGCTACCGCGTGAGATTGCGGCCACGGGTGTCAGGCATGCCGCCATTGGCATCGCCAACCCGGTGCTGGGTGACCAGATTCGCATGACCAATCGCGACTGGGCGTTTTCCATTGAAGCGATGCGGCAGTCGTTGGGCTTCGACACCTTTGTCGTACTCAATGACTTTGCCGCGCTGGCCCACGCGCTGCCGTACTTGCCGGCGGACGAGCTGGAGCAGGTGGGCGGTGGTGCGGGCCTGACCGATGCGCCGCGCGCGCTGCTGGGCGCTGGCACGGGCCTGGGCGTGGCGTCATTGCTGCCCACGCCGGATGGTCGCTCGGGTGTGCGTTATATCGCCGTGGCGGGTGAGGGCGGCCACGTCGCCTTCCCGCCAATGAACGACGAGGAAGTCGCGATCTGGAAATTCGCGCGTGACCGCTTTGGTCACGTGTCGGCCGAGCGCCTGATTTCAGGTATGGGGCTGGAGCTGATCTACGAAGCGCTGGGCGCATGCTTTGACCTCTGGCAGCAAGGCCCCGCCGTGCGCCGCGCCGCAGACATCACCGCCATCGCGCTCGGCGAAATGGAAGACAACCTGGGCGATCATGCCCGCTGCCGCTATGCGGTCGACACGTTCTGCGCGTTCCTGGGCACCATCGCGGCCAACTTGGCGGTCACGCTCGGTGCGCGGGGCGGTGTGTATATCGGCGGCGGCATCGTGCCGCGCCTGGGGCCGACCTTTGCCAACTCGCCGTTCCGCCGGCGTTTTGAAGACAAGGGGCGTTTCTCGGCCTATGTGGCATCGATGCCCGTGTATGTGATTCACTCGCCGTACCCCGCGCTCATCGGCCTGTGCGCGGCGATGGACCACGCGGTCGCACAAGGGCATTGATCGCGCCCGGATGTGGGTGCGGTAGATGATGCGTTTGTCATCTACGCGCCACGTTCGCGTCGGGGGCCGCCTTCTACGCTGACCCTGTCTCTGACACGACGACAGGAGTTTGCGATGACCTTCTCTGCTGCCTTTGTATTACCCGCCGCGCTTTCGCTCGCGGCGTTTCTCAGTGCCAATCCGGCGTTGGCTGTCACGCAGATGACCGTGCAGGAAGCTGCCCGGCCGGGCGCTTACGCCCACCTGTTCGGCACGCCCGCGGATGCGAAGACGGCAACGCGCACGGTCGAACTGCGCGGCCAGAACGTCGTGCGTGTGTCATCGGGCGAGACGGTGGCGTTCAGCAGCGGCACGCGTATCGGCGCATGGCATTTCACGCCGCGCGCTGACAGCACGACGGTGGCGCTCAGCGAACTGTTGCCCGCCATGCCCGGCGGTGCACAGGTGACTGTGCTGATCGAGCGCAGCCCGATCTACTCCGGCAACTGACGGTCTTGCGGAATGGCACTGCCCTTGCGCAGCGCCACTTCCAGCACCAGGGCGTCGAGCAACGCCAGGTGCAGCAGCCGCGCGACCATGGAGCGGTCGGCTACGTCGGCGACCACGTCGGCGGGCAACACCACATCAGCCAACGCGGCCAGTGGGCTGTCGGGCGCCGTCACGGCAATCACACGCACGCCTAGCTCACGCACGCGCTCCACGGCCGTCTGCAATTCGGGCAGTGCGCCTGACTTGGAAATGGCGATCACCACGTCGCCCGCCTGCAACACGTTCAACGACATCGACACGAGGTACGGATCGCTGTACGCATTGGCGGGAATGCCGTAGCGGAAGAACTTGGTCTGTGCATCGGCCGCCACCACGCCGGAGCTGCCGAAGCCGTACAGGTCGATGCGGTGGGCAGCGTCGACCAGTGCAACGGCGGCGTCCAATGCGTGTGGGTCGAGCCGGTCCTGCAAGGCGGCGAGTGCGTCGATGGTGTTCTGCAGCACGCGCGTGCCCGGCGGCGGTGCGGCGCGTTCCGGCGCGGCACCGCGTGCGCCGTCGTGCGCCACATTGCCGAGGTTGCCTTGGGCCAGCCGCAGCTTGAAATCCGACAGGCCGTGACAGCCCATCGAACGGCAGAAGCGGATCACGGTTGGCTGACTGACGCCGGCCTCACGCGCGATGGCTGCCACGGGCAGGCTCAGCACCGTGCCCGGCTGGCGCAGCACCCAGTCGGCCACTTGGCGCTCCGCTGGCGACAGCGATGCACGTGCAGTGCGGATGCGCTCGCGCAAGTCGGTCGAAGCGTTGGCGGGGGCGGGGGGCGTGGCTGGCAGGGCGCTCATCTGCGCGCGGGTGTCGGGTGGTTGATCGCGTCACGATAAAGGCAAGCGCAGCCTTGCGCAACCGCCTGCTTAGGTGTGGATGGCTCCGCCTGCAACTGTATGTTTTTGCACTGTTGCAGGGGCGAAGTGGTGGATACGGTGAACGACGCCACGGGCGCCACAAGCGCGGTGGCTCCACAACGTCGTACTCCTAAAAGGGACATCCGATGAACCGTACTGCCACCCCCATGCAGCATCTTTCCTCCCTATGCCGTCACCTGGCCCGCGCATGGCCGCTGGCGCTGGCGGCTGGGTCCGTGCATGCCGCCACGGATTGGGTCGACACCCACACCAAGGCCTTCGTTACGGGCCCCCAGCTCATGGCGCGCGGTGCCGCCAACGAGGTCGCACCCGGACAGACCACCGATGTGCTGATCAGCCTCACGCCGCGCAACGAAGCCAAGCTCAAGGCGCTCGCGCACGACGTGAACAATCCGCGCAGCGTGCACTATCGCCAGTACCTCACGAGCGCACGGTTCCTGGCTGACCATGCGCCCACCCAGGCGCAGGTCGATGCGGTGGTGAGCTATCTGCGCCAGAACGGCTTCATCGACATCGAGGTCGCGCCCAACCGGCTGCTGGTGTCGGCACGCGGTACAGCCGGCACGATCAGGACCGCATTCAACACGCCGCTGGTGCACTACCAGTTTGCGGGCCGCAGTGGTTTTGCCAACAGCGGCAAGGCTCAGGTGCCGCGTGCGCTGGGCGGCATTGTCGGCTCCGTGCTGGGGCTGCAGAACGTGACGCGCGCCCGCCCGCTGCTGCGCGTGGGTGACGTGGCAGAAGCCCGCACGCTGGCCGCCGGTACGGCCACGGGCCACTATCCGAAGGAATTCCCGGCCTTGTACGGCGCTACCGGCGTGCCGACGGCCAGCGGCACCACCATCGGCATCATCACCATTGGCGGGGTGTCGCAAACGCTGCGCGACCTGCGCACCTTTACCAGCAGCAATGGCTACGCCACCGTTTCCACGCAAACCATCAAGACCAACGGCACCAGCGGCAACTACGCCGACGACCAAGACGGCCAGGGCGAGTGGAACCTCGACAGCCAGTCCATCGTGGGTGCAGCGGGCGGCGCAGTCGGCAAGCTGGCCTTCTACATGGCGGATCTGAACGCACCGGGCAACACGGGCCTGACCAAGGCCTTCAACAAGGCGGTGTCGGACAACACGGCCAAGATCATCAACGTGTCGCTCGGCTGGTGCGAGAACGACGCCAACGCCGACGGCACGCTCAACGCCGAAGAGGCCATCTTCACCACGGCCGCCGCGCAGGGGCAGACGTTCTCTGTCTCCTCCGGTGACGAAGGCGTGTACGAGTGCAACAACCGCGGCTATCCGGATGGCGGCAACTACAGCGTGTCGTGGCCGGCATCGTCGCCGCACGTGCTGGCCATTGGCGGCACGACGCTCTACACCAGCGGTTCGAGCTTCGCCAGCGAAACCGTGTGGAATGAAGGCTTGGATGGCAACGGCAAGCTGTGGGCTACGGGCGGCGGCAGCAGCCAGATCCTGCCCGCGCCTGCCTGGCAGGGCGGCAACGCCCGCCTGCTGCCCGACGTGTCATTCGATGCCGCGCAAAGTACTGGCGCCTACATCTACAACTACGGGCAACTGCAGCAGATTGGCGGCACCAGCCTGTCATCGCCGATCTTCGTGGGTTTCTGGGCGCGGCTGCTGGCGGCCAACGGCAACCTGGGCTTCCCGGCGGCGCGGCTGTACAGCGCCATTCCGGCCAATGCCTCGCTGCTGCGGTATGACGTGGTGTCGGGCAACAATGGCTACCAGGGTTACGGCTACAACGCGGCCCAGGGCTGGGATTACCCGACGGGGTGGGGCAGCCTGAACATCGGCGCGCTGAACCAGCTCATCCAGTCGGGCGGGTTCTGATCGCTACGTAGGCGTGGTTGGCTAGCGGCCGGCAAGGGGCGGCCGCTAGCGCCCAGGCGATTCGCCCAGGTGGCGCTTGAGCTTGCCGAGCAGGTTGGCGAGCTGGCCCTGCTCTTCGCCGCTCAGGCCGTCGAACAGGGCGATCACCCACTGCTCGTGCAACGCCGCCATCTCCGCAAACTGGGTCTTGCCCTTGTCGGTCAGGCAGACCGTGTAGGCTCGCCGGTCGCGCGGGTCATCACGGCGCTCGATCAGGCCTTCTTCGACCAGGCGATCAGTGATGCCGGTCACGTTGCCGCCGGACACCATCAGCAGCCGCGACAGGTCGCGCATCTTCAGCCCTTGCGGATGGCGCTCAAGCTGCGCCATCAGGTCGAAGCGCGGCAGGGTGGTCTCGAAGCGGGTGCGCAGCTGGCTGCGCAGTTCCGTTTCGATCAGGCTGTGGCAGGTCAGCAGCCGCAACCACACGCGCAGCGCACCGTGGTTGCCGGCGGATGGGGGCTTCGAGTCGGGGCGGACGGCGCCGCCATGCTGCGGTTCCGTCTTGCCTTTGCGCCGGTTGCGTGGAGTGTTCACGATGTCTGCCAAGCGTTGTGCATGCTTGCCGGCGCGGCCCTACGCGCGACAGACATCGATCAATTCCAGCGATGCCTCGAACAACGGTGACTGCGGTTGCGCGAAGGCTTCGCACAGGCTCAGGTGATCGTCCGCCGGCATGTCGACCGCACCGCGCCAGCCATCGGACCAGGCATCGGCAAGCAGCGCCAGTTGGCGTTTGAACTCGCTGCTTTCCTGGCCGCCCACGGCGCCGATCAGCGGGGTGTTCGCCACCGGCATCTGGTGGATCGGGCTCAAGGTCGCAATGCGCTCCGGCGTGAAATGGAGGTCGTTGTGCAAGACCGGCACCTGCGCCAGCGGCGCAAGGTCGGCCAGCGGCGACAGCGCAATGCCGCCTGCCAGCAGCCGTGCCGGCAGGGCTGCATCCAACGCAGGCCAGTCGGTCGCAATGGCCATGCACGTCAGGTGCCCGCCCGCCGAGTGGCCCGACACGACCATGCGGCGGCGATCGATGCCGTAGGTGTCTGCCTGGCTGTACAGCCAGGCGATGGCCCGACGCGTCTGGTCGACGATGGTCTCCAGCGTCGTGGCCGGAGCCAGGCCGTAGTTGACGACGGCCACGGACACGCCGCGCTGCACGTAAGCGGGAGCGACCCAGGCGAAATCGTCCTTGTGCAGGCGCCGCCAGAAGCCACCGTGCAGGAAGACCAGCAGGGGTGCGTTGTGCGTGGCCGGTGCGGCGCAGAACAGGTCGAGCTGTTCCGCTTCGCCCGGCCCGTATGGCAGGTTGTAGTGACCGGGCAGCCGGTTCGGCCCGTCGCGCAGCGCGCGGGAGCGCTCGGTCCACGACGACAGGGTCGATGCAAAGGCCGGCACGAAGGCCGAGACATCGTATTCGCGCGCCAGGTCCACCGCCGGCGCATGCATCGGTTCAGACGCCAAGATAGCGCTCCCACAGGTCGGGCTGCGCCGCCAGGCGGGCGTTGTCGCCCGTCCACGGCACGTGGCCTTTTTCAATGAAGACGTGGTGGTCGGCCACGCGCTGGATTTCCTTCAGGTACTTGTCGATCACTAGGATGGTTTGGCCGGCGGCCTTCAGGCGGGCCAGCACGTTCCAGATCTCGCGGCGGATCAGTGGCGAGATGCCCTCGGTCGCCTCGTCCAGGATCAGCAGATGCGGGTTGGTCATCAATGCACGGCCGATGGCCAGCATCTGCTGCTCGCCGCCGGACAATTCGTTGCCCATGTTGTCGCTGCGCTCTTTCAGGCGCGGGAACAGGGCGTGGATGCGGTCGAGGTTCCAAGGGTCTGCACTGCCGCTGCGGTTGCCGGCAAAGGCGGCGAGGTTTTCGCGCACAGTCAGGTTCGGAAAGATCTGCCGGCCTTCCGGCACCAGCGCAATACCCATCTGCGCGATGCGTTCGGTGGAGCGGCCGTTGATGCGCTCGCCGCGGAAGCGGATCTCGCCGCGCCAGGCGGGCAGCAGGTTGAACAGCACCTTGAGCGTGGTGGTCTTGCCCATGCCGTTGCGGCCGAGCAGGGTGGTTACCTGGCCGGCGCGCAGTTCGAAATCCATGCCGAACAGCACCTGGCTCTGGCCGTAGCCGGATTCCACGTGTTCAAACGAAAGCAGGGCGCTCATCTCAGATCACTATCGTGTGGGTGGCAGGCGCCTCGTCGGCGGTGTCGCTGTCGTTGCCGAGGTAGGCCTGGATGACGGCCGGATTGGCACGGATGTCTGCCGGCGCACCCGTGGCGATGACGTGGCCGGCGACCAGCACCGAAATCCGGTCGGCCAGGCGGAACACCGCATCCATGTCGTGCTCGACCAGCACGATGGTGTACGTGCCGCGCAGCGCCTGAATCAAATCGGCCATGCGCTGGGATTCCTCCGGATCGGTGCCGGCCATCGGCTCGTCCAGCAGCAGCACGGCCGGTTGGCAGGCCAGCGCCATGCCCATTTCCAGCGCGCGCTGCTTGCCGTGCGAGAGCGTGCCGACCACACGGTCCAGCGCATCGCTCAGTCCGACGACGTGGGCGATCTCCTGCGCGGCGGCGTCCAACTCCGATTCACCGGCCACCACGCCCAGCACGTCGAAGGAGTGGCCCGTGCGTGCCTGCGCGGCGAGCGCGAGGTTCTCGCGCACCGTCAGGCGGGCAAACAGCGTCGTGATCTGGTACGAGCGCGCGATGCCCGCCGCCACGCGCTGATGCACGCGCTGGCGCGTGACGTCGTTGCCGCGGAACAGGATGCGGCCGCTGTCGGAGGCCAGTTCGCCCGACAGTTGCGCCAACAGCGTGGTTTTGCCGGCGCCGTTCGGGCCGATCAGCGCATGGACCTCGCCGGCGGCGATTTCCAGATTGCAGTCGTTGGTGGCCGCCAACCCACCAAAGCGCTTGAAGAGATGATCAACCTGCAGGATCGGGCTCATTGCGCACCTCCGCGGCGCAGCGCAGCGGCTATGCGGCCGCGCAGGCTCATGACGCCGTTGGGCGCCACCATCACGATCAACAGCAGCAGCGCGCCGAGCACGAGGTTCCAGTGTTCGGTGTGCGAGGAGATGACCTCTTCCAGCAGCAGGAAGATGGCCGCGCCCGCAACGCCGCCCCAGAAATAGCCCGAGCCGCCCAGGATCACCATGACCATCAACAGGCCCGACTGGTGCCACGTGAGCGTATGCGGCGTGACGCCCAGGCTCAGGTTGGCCAGCAGTGCACCGGCCAGTCCTGCCAGCCCACCCGAGAGCGTGAAGGCCATCAGCTTGAGCCGGTAGACGGGGTAGCCGATGGCCGCCATGCGCCGTTCGTTCTCGCGGATGGCGACCAGCGCGCGGCCGAAGCGCGAGGCGACCAGGCGGTAGAGCAGGGCGAAGGCCAGCCCTGCGATGAAGAGGACGAAGTAGTAGAAGGCCACGTCGTCACCCAGCGACAGGCCGGGCACATTCAGGCGGGTCGTCAACTGCAGGCCGTCGTCGCCGCCCAGCACCGGCAGCGACACCGTCAGCAGGTACAGCAACTGCGCAAAGGCCAGCGTGATCATGATGAAGTAGACGCCACTCGTGCGCAGGCTGGCCGCCCCGATCAGGAAGGCCGCCAGCGCGGCGACAGCCACGCCGGCCGGCACCGCCAGCCAGGCCGCCTGCACGCCCTGGTTCATCAGGAATGCCACGGTGTAGGCGCCGGTGCCGAGGAACGCCGCATGCCCGAGGCTGATCATGCCGCCGTACCCAAGCGCCAGATTGAGCGCACTGGCAGCCAGCGCCAGGATCAGGATGCGTGCGCCGAGCGTGATGTAGAAATCCGCGCCGATACCACGCATCAGCAGCGGGTACAGCGCCAGGCCGACCACCACGGCCAGCGCGGTCCAGCCGCCGGGCAGGCCGGCCGTCAGCGGTGTGTCGGCGGGGCGCAGGTTCAGCAGAGACGGTTGTTGCGACATGCTCTTACCCCCGCGCCGGAAAGAGGCCCTTGGGCCGGAAGAACAGGATGCCCACCATCAGCAGGCTGACCAGCATGGAGGCGAGCGTGGCGCCCAGCGTGGCCGCCTCTGACACCGCAAGCGCCTTGAGCAGCGTGGTCATCACCAGCCGGCCCAGCGTGTCGATCATGCCCACCAGCAGCGCCCCGACCAGCGCGCCGCGCATCGACCCGATGCCGCCGATCACGATCACTTCGAAGGCCGGGATCAAGATCGATTCGCCCATGCCGATCGACACCGACAGCAGTGGCCCCAGCAGCGCCCCCGCCAGCGCACACAACGCGGCGCCCAGCGCAAAGACAAAGGTGAACAGCGGCTGGATGCGAACGCCCATGGTGGCCGCCATGGGCGGGTTGGAAGCGCCCGCCCGGATCCACATGCCGAGCCGAGTCTTGTTGACCAGCACATACAGCCCCACCGCCACCGCCACGCCCACGGCGATGATCACCAGGCGGTAGAGCGGGTACTGCAGATCGTCGCCCAGCAGATTGACGGAGCCCGAGAGGCTGTCGGGCATGCCGATCATCAGCGGTTGCGCGCCGAAGAGCATCTTCGTGGCCTCGTTGGCGATCAGGATCAGCGCAAAGGTGGCGAGCACCTGCGACAGATGCGGCATGCGCTGCAGCCGCTGGTAGAGCACCTTCTCCAGCAGCGCGCCCAACAGCGCAGTGGCCACGATCGCCAGCAGCAGCGCGCCGAAGAAGTGGTGCACGAGCTGGTAGAACGCAGCCGCCAGGAAGGCGCCGATCATGTACAGCGAGCCATGGGCCAGGTTGATCAGGTCCATGATGCCGAACACGAGCGTCAGCCCCGCCGCCAGCAGGAACAGCATCAGCCCGTACTGCAGCCCGTTGAGGAATTGTTCAAGGATCAGTGCCAGCATGATGAAACCGCAGGGAAGCGCAGAGGCGTGAGGCCATCCAGGAGGGCCGCCCCGCGTGGCGCGAAGCGGCATCGGCATCGGTATAACGTCGGTGGTCCGTCCGCCTACTGCATCTTGCACTCGCCCACGTAGGTGTCGGCCAGCTTGTCGGCCACCTTGCCGATGTACTTGTTGCTGACGCTGCCGTCGGCGCTCTTCACGATCTCGCGCAGGTAGTAGGCCTGCTCCGGATAGTGGTTAGGGCCGAAGCGGTATTCGCCGCGCGTGGTGGGCGCCTTGACGGTTTCCAGGGCTTTGCGCAGCGCGGCCTTGTTGTCGAGCTTGCCGCCCACCTGCTTGACGGCTGCGTCGATCAGCAGGGCGGCGTCGTAGCCCTGCGATGCATACAGCGTCGGCAGGCGGCCATATTCCTTCTGGAAATCGGCAACGAACTGCTTGTTGGTGGGGTTGTCCATCTCGCGATACCAGTGCGAGGTGTTGTAGATGCCTTCCATGGCCGGGCCCACGGCCTTCACGACATCCTCGTCGGCGGAGAAGCCGGGCGCGTACAGCGGCGTCTTCTTGAGCAGGCCGGACTGCGCATATTGCTTGATGAAGTTGACGCCCATCGCGCCGGGCAGGAACACGTACAGCGCATCGGCATTGGCCGCGCGGATCTGCGCGATCTCGGCCGCGTAGTCGAGCTGGCCGAGTTTGGTCATGATCTCGTCGGCCACCGTGCCCTTGTAGTAGCGCTTCACGCCCGCCAGCGCGTCCTTGCCGCCCGGGTAGTTGGGCGCCAGCAGCACGGCCTTCTTGATGCCCTTGTCCTGCATGTACTTGCCCATCGCCTCGTGCAGGTTGTCGTTCTGCCAGGCCACGTTGAAGAAGTAGGGATTGCACTGCGCGCCCGCGTACTGGCTGGGCCCGGCGTTGGCCGAGACATAGAAGGTTTGCGTGTTGAAGAACGCCGGTCCCACGGCCAGCATGATGTTGGAGAAGACGATGCCGGTGCCGATGTCGACCTTGTCCTTCTTGATGAAGCGCTCGGCAATCTGCTTGCCCGTCTCGGGGTTCTGCGCGTCGTCGGCGATCAGCACGTCGGCCGGCAGGCCGCCCAGTTTCTTGTCCAGCCGCTTGAGCGCCAGGTTGAAGCCGTCCCGGATGTCGATGCCCAGGCTCGCGCCGGGGCCCGACAGCGTGGTCATCATGCCGACCTTGATGCCGTCGGCGGCCGTGGCGCCCGCGGCCAATGTAGATAGCGCCGCGGCAAGAACGAGTGGCTTGAACATGGGGTCTCCTCGGTATTGGGGTGGATACGGCTTGGGGTGCTGCTGGCGGTGCGGCTCATGCGTGCGGCGCGAGATGAAGCGGGCGGTCGGCCGCATACCCTTCGCCTGGTGTGCGGGCTGGGGCGGGGCGCGTCCGGGTACGGTCGCGCCAGGCTGCGCAGGGCCCGGCGGTGTGATGCCGGCTGCAAATGGTTTGAGTATGATTAATTTAGGTATGAACTATTTAAGCTGTCAATTGCCGCCGACTCGGGGTTTTCACGGCCCCTGCCGGTGCGGGAAGGCGGGCTTGTACGCCCTGCCACCCGTGTGCGATATGCGCAAAAAAGCCCATGACGATTGGGTTTGCGCGGGATGCATACGGCGTTGTTGCGGCACGGCAAACGCCCAGCGGGCTGGGCGTAGACGGTGCGTCTCTTTCGGATGAAGGGGTAAACCAGAGGGGCCGTCGGGCCTTCATCGGGCAATCCCGATGGCGGTCTTACAATGAGCCTTCCCCGGCTCATCATCTTTCTTGTCATGCGCGTACTGCTAGTCGAAGACGACGACATGATTGGCGACAGCGTGCGCAAGGGTTTGCGCCACGACGGTTTCGCCATCGATTGGGTGCGCGATGGCGACGCCGCCGTGCAGGCGGTCATCGCCCCCGGTGCTGCCGGCGCTGACCCCGGCACCTCCATGTTCGACCTGATGCTGCTTGACCTCGGCCTGCCCAAGCGCGACGGGCTGGAGGTGGTGCGCGAGGTGCGCCAGCGTGGCATCGCCATCCCCATCCTGATCCTGACCGCGCGCGACGCGGTGGCCGACCGTGTGGCCGGCCTCAACGCGGGGGCAGACGACTACCTCGTCAAGCCGTTCGACCTGCAGGAATTGGCTGCACGCATGCATGCCTTGCTGCGCCGCCAGGGCGGTCGTGCTGATCCGCTCATGCGCCACGGAGAGGTGCTGCTCAACCCCGTCACGCGTGAGGTGCTGCGTGCGGGGCTGCCAGTCAAGCTGTCGGGGCGCGAGTTTGCCGTGTTGCATGCACTGCTCGCGCGGCCGGGCAAGGTGTGGTCGATCGCGCAGTTGCAGGACAACCTTTATGGCTGGGATGAGGAGGTCGGCAGCAACACGGTGGAGGTCTACATCCACGCGTTGCGCAAGAAACTTGGCAGCCACTTCATCCAGAACATCCGCGGCGTGGGGTACGTCATTCCCCGCGAGACCTCTGTGTCGCCAACGTCTCCTGCGGAACCAGCCGACGGCAAAGACCACCAATAGCACATGCAATCGATTCGAAAAACTCTGCTGTGGTGGCTGGCCGGCGGTCTGCTGGCGGCTATCGTAGTGGCCACCGGCCTGATCTACGCGCAGGCGCGCCAGGAAGCCAACGCATTGTTCGACTACCAGATGCAGCAGGTGGCCGCCGCGTTGCCGAGCCAGTGGATCGACCCGCCGCCGCCAGCACTGGCCGCCATCGCCGGGGACGACGATGTCGTGATCCGCATCTGGGACGACACCGGCCGCAGCCTCTACCTTTCGCACGCGCGTCCTGATTTGCCCGCCCGCGCGGCGCTCGGCTTCTCTGATGTACGCACGCCCGAGGGTCCGTGGCGGGTCTACAGCGTGGCCTATGGGCCGGCTGTTGTGCAGATCGCCCAGCCGTATAGCGCACGGCACGAAGTGGCCGCCCGCATGGCGCTGCGCACCGTGGCGCCGCTGCTGATCCTGCTGCCGCTGCTGGGCTGGATCGTGTGGCTGGCGGTGGGGCGCGGGCTGGCGCCGCTGGGCTCGGTCGCCAAGCAAGTGCAGGCGCGCGATGCCGCTGCGTTGTCGCCGCTGCCCACGCAGGGTTTGCCGGATGAGATTCGCCCGCTCACCAACGCGTTGAACGATCTGCTGGCCCGTCTGGGTGCGGCACTCGCGCATCAGCGTGCCTTCGTTGCGGATGCCGCGCATGCGCTGCGCACGCCGCTGGCCGCGCTCAAGCTGCAGCTGCAGGTGGCTGACCGTGCGCAGGATGAGGATGAGCGTCGCGCCGCGCATGCCGATCTGCATCGCGGCGTGGAGCGGATGATTCGCCTCGTGGGCCAGCTCCTGACGCTAGCGCGGCAGGAGCCCGGCGCGGCAGATACGCAGCGCGCGCCGGTTGCGCTCGATGCGGTGGCGGCTGATGTGGTGGCCGAGCTGTCGCCGGCGGCCATGCACAAGGGCATCGACCTCGGTATCGCCATGGAGTCGCAGCCCGCTTCAGTCACGGGCAACGGCGATGCGCTGCGCGTGCTGCTGGTCAACCTGGTCGACAACGCGCTCAACTACTGCCCGCGCGGCGCGCGGGTGGACGTATCGACGGGCCATGCGCCTGACGGCGGTGCACAGCTCGTGGTGGAAGACAACGGCCCCGGCATTCCCGCTGAAGAGCGCGAGCGTGTGCTCGACCGCTTCTACCGTCCCGCGCAGGCACCCACCGGCGGCAGCGGACTGGGTTTGGCGATCGTGCGCGAGATTGCACAGGGGCACGATGCCACGTTGGCGCTGGAGGAACGAGAGGGCGGCGGTTTGCGTGTGGTGCTGCGCTTTCCGTTCAAGGCGGCCGCCTAGCCGCTACCCTCCAGAAATACTTTGTTGCATGTGATGCCCGAGCATTTAAGTCTCGATTAAGTCTGCGTGCCTACGATGTTGGCAACCGATGGGCACGACAGGCGACCTTGTCAGTCGTGGCCCGCGTACCAAGCACGAGAGGACACGACAATGACGCGTCAAACCCTGACCCGCAGCGCGGCTGGCCTGGCCGCTGTGATGGCCGTTGCAGGTGGCTATGCCTATCTGCAGAAGGACATGATCTCGCATGCGGTGGCCGCACCGCTGGCGCCAGTGACTGCGCAGGCTGCAGCGGGTGCCCCGATCGCGGTGGCTGCACCGGTGGACTTCTCCGGCATCGTCGAGCGCTATGGTCCGGCGGTGGTCAACATCAGCACCACTGCACACGCGCAACGCACCAGTATGCAAGGCCTGCCGCCCGGCATGAGCCCGGACGACCCGTTTGCCGAATTCTTCAAGCGCTTCATGCCGCAGGTGCCGCAGCAGCGCGGCGACCAGATCGTGCGCGGGCTGGGCTCGGGCTTCATCGTCTCGGCCGATGGGCTGATCCTCACCAACGCCCACGTGGTGGATGGCGCGCAAGAGGTCAACGTCAAGCTGACCGACCGCCGCGAGTTCAAGGCCAAGGTGCTGGGCGTGGACAAGCAATCCGACGTGGCGGTACTGCGCATCTCGGCCACCAACCTGCCCGTGGTGCAGATCGGCAACCCGGCCAATACCAAGGTGGGTGAGCCGGTGGCGGCCATCGGCTCGCCGTACGGTTTTGATAACACGGTGACGGCGGGCATCGTGAGCGCCAAATCGCGTTCATTGCCAGACGATACGTATGTGCCCTTCATCCAGACGGATGTGGCCGTGAACCCCGGCAACTCGGGCGGCCCGCTGTTCAACGTGCGTGGCGAGGTGATCGGCATCAACTCGCAGATCTACAGCCAGACCGGCGGTTACCAGGGCCTGTCGTTTGCCATCCCGATTGATGTGGCGATGAAGGTGGAACAGCAGCTCGTGTCCACCGGCAAGGTCACGCGCGGTCGCCTGGGCAT
Organism: Ralstonia insidiosa; assembly: GCF_008801405.1. NCBI lineage: Bacteria > Pseudomonadati > Pseudomonadota > Betaproteobacteria > Burkholderiales > Burkholderiaceae > Ralstonia > Ralstonia insidiosa. The sequence goes on from NZ_VZPV01000002.1 coordinate 777,507, forward strand.
TGCCGTGCAGGAGGTCAATCAGTCGCTGGCCGATTCCTTCAAGCTGCCCAGGCCTGAAGGCGCGCTCGTCAACTCGGTGGAGGCCGATGGCCCGGCCGCCAAGGCGGGCCTGCAGACCGGTGACGTGATCCTGCAGATTAACGGTGCCCGCATCGACCACTCGGGCGACCTGCCGGAACAGGTTGCCGAGATCAAGCCAGGCACGACCGTGCCGATGCAAATCATCCGCCAGGGCAAGCCGACCACGCTGTCAGTCACCGTGGGTGCCGCCAAGGATGCGAAGGTGGCGGCCAACGAAAAGGCGACGCCTGACCAAGGCCGCCTGGGCCTGGCCGTGCGTCCGCTGCAACCGGAAGAGAAGCGTCAGAGCGGTCTGCCCGGCGGGCTGGTGGTGATGGATGCGACGGGGCCTGCGGCCAAGGTTGGTATTCAGCCGGGTGATGTGATTCTGTCGCTCAACGGTACGCCGGTGTCTTCTGCGCAGGAGCTGCGCACGCTGGTGGATCGCGCTGGCAAGCATGTTGCGCTGCTGGTGCAGCGGGACGATACGAAGATTTTCGTGCCGCTGGATTTGGGCTGAACTCACTCCCCAACACGCTTGAGACGCTTCTCCCGGGATGGCCGGTCTTGATGGACTGGCCATTTTCGTTGTTTGGTCAAGGGCTTGCCTTTCTTTCGCTCGATCGAGAGCAGCATGGCAACCCGCGCCGGTACTGGTTGGATGACAAAGTGGCGCGGGTTCGGACGGGCCGCCATTTCCGCATATGGAACGGCCTCGAGGTCGGTCAGGGTGGGCTGTAGCTGTACCTATTTCTCTCTCGGGATGTCGCGTGTGGTTTTGGATTCGCTGTGCCCGGATGGCAACGCGCTTTGCAATGTCGCCATGGCCTTTCTTGATCAGGGCTTGCAGCAGGTGCGCGATGAGACCGCCCGTATGCGGTTCACGAGCCGCGCGGGTGGCCCGATGAAGAACTTCACAGCGGGCACGCCGCGCAAGCGTGGGTTTGGAATCCTTGCCCGTCAGTGCAGCACCTTGAGCAGAAGCGTCGCGCAGACAATCATGGCCGCCCCGCCGATGCGCGTTGAAATCTGCGCGAACGGCATCAGCCCCATGCGGTTGGATGCCGAGAGGATGGCCACATCGCCCGTGCCGCCCAGCCCGCTGTGGCACGCGGTGACGATGCCCGATTCCACCGGATACATCCCCAGCCATTTGCCGACGAGAAAGCCCGAGCCGACCAGCGCCAGCACCGTCGCCGCGCAGATCGCAAAGTAGCCCGGCGTGAAGGCGGCCACCAGCTCCTTCCACGACACAAACAGTGCGCCCAGGCCGACCAGGATGGCGAACGTCAGGTTGGTCGAAACGAACCGGTACATCTGGTGGGCGCCCAGTTCCATCTTTTGCGGCAGCACCTTTGACACCTTCAGCAGCGCCGCGCTGATGATCATCAGGATCGGCCCCGGAATGCCCGTGAACTGCGCGAGCAGCGCGCCGAAGATGAAGAACGCGCAACTGATCATCAGCCCGGCGCCCATGAGGCTCAGGTTGATGGGCACATCGGTGTGGCTGTTGCTGAGCAGGTCGGCATCCTTGCCGGATTTGACCAGATCGCCATTGCCGCTGAGGTGCGGGCGTTTCTCACCCAGCGTCTTGAGTACACCGCTCGCCAGGATGGCGACCACGTTGCCGAGCAGCGCGGCCGGCACCAGCATGGCGATCAGTTCCGCCTGCGGCCGGCCCAGGATTTCTGAGTAGCCGATCGACAGCGGCAGGATGCCTTCGCCAATGCCGCCCCCAACGATGGGGATGACGATGAAGAAGAACGTGTGCTTCGGGTCATAGCCGAAGAACAACCCGACGGTGATGCCCGCCACCACGGCCGCCAGCGTGCCCACCAGCAGTGGAATGAACATGCGCATGAACCCCTGCACCAGCACCCGGTGGCTCATGCCAAGAATGCTGCCTGCCACCAGGCACGCGATGTACAGATACTGCAGATTGGCCGTCTTCATGGTGGTGGTCAGCGCCTTCATCATCTCCGGGTCGATCACCTTGTAGCCGACCAGTGCTGAGGGCACGAACAGGCACAGGATGGCTGCGCCGCCAATGTGTTTGAACACCGGCAGCCGCGCGCCGATCTCGCCCAGCAGGAAGCCGAGCAGCATGAGCACCGCCAAGCCGCCGATCATGTCGTTGGGCAGCTTCTTGTTGATCGCGGCCAGCACGGTGATGGCCGCGATCGTCACATACACGGGCAGCGGCAGCGGTCCGATCTTGGTGTCGACGAGCGTGCGCCATAGGCCGGTGCGCGTGTCTTGCGCCTGGATGGATGCTTCCATGGTTGTCTCCTGGTTTGACGCGCGGCGAGCCTCGTCTTGAGCGAGGTGGTGGAGCGCCGGTGCAATGTGTGAATGTTGAAGCGCGTGCCGGGCAAGCCTCAGAGGCTGCTGCCCGGTGTCATTGCGGCAAGGCGCGCGCGCGTGGTGGCGGCAACGTCGCGCAGCCAGGGGCGTGTTTTCCAGTGCGCTTGCTGGAAGGCGTCGATCTCGGCCCAGCGCGCCAGCGTGGCGCCGATCATGTCCAGGCCATGCAGGAACATGTGGCGATGGCGCCCGGACAACGAGAACGTTGCCGCAACGCTGTGGCTGCGCACGGTCATCGTTTCCACATCGATGGCGATGCGGCTGGTGGCCGGGTTGGATACGTCGGCCAGGATGCGCTCGACAACTGCCGCATCGAGCATCACCAGCAGCAAGCGGTTGTTCATCGCGTTGCTGTAGAAGATCTCGCCAAAACTTGGCGCGATGACGGCCCGGATACCGAACTGCTGCAGACCCCACACGGCGTGCTCGCGGCTGGAGCCGCAGCCGAAGTTGCTGCCGCCCACCAGAATGGAAGCGCCTGCATACGCCGGCTGGTTGAGAACGAATTCGCTGCGCGGCTGGTGATCGGCGTCGTAGCGCAGGTCATAGAGCAGGCCCTTGTCGAGACCGGACTTGTCGATGCCGCGCAGGAACTGCTTGGGCATGATCTGATCGGTGTCGAGGTTGGGCGTGGGCAGCGGCGCGGCGATGCCTTCGATGCGTGGGTTGTCAGACATGGGCGGCCTCGGCTTGCTGTGCTTGCAGTTGACGGACGTCGGTGATGCAGCCGGTGATGGCTGCCGCGGCGGCCATGGCAGGGCTCATCAGGTGTGTGATGCCACCGCGCCCCTGGCGCCCTTCGAAGTTGCGGTTGGTGGTGGACGCGCAGCGCTCACCGGGGGCGAGAAAATCGTCGTTCATGGCCAGGCACATCGAACAGCCCGGCTGGCGCCATTCAAAGCCGCTGGCCTTGAGCACCTCGGCAATCCCTTCCTGCTCGGCCTGGCGACGCACCGCACCCGAGCCGGGCACGACCATCGCGCGCACACCCGGCGCCACCTTGTGACCGCGCACGATGGCCGCGACGGCGCGCAGGTCTTCAATGCGCGCGTTCGTGCACGAGCCGATGAACACGCGCTGCACGGGCACGCCTTCGATGGCGGTACCGGCTTGCAGGCCCGTGTAGCGCAACGCTTGGGCGGAGGCTGCGTCCGGCTGCGGGATCGTGCCCGTCACGGGGATCGCCTGATCGGGGCTCGTGCCCCAGGTCACGTACGGTGCAACGTCGCGCGCGTCGAAGCGGTGCTCGGCATCGAACTGCGCATCGGCATCGCTGAACAGCTGGCGCCAGTCGGCTAGCGCAGCACTGGCGTGCGTGTGTGCCACATCACGCGCATGTTCGAGCACGTAGCGCGTGGCCTTGGCGTCCGGCGCAATGAGCGCCCCGCGTGCCCCGGCTTCCACCGCCATGTTGCACAGGGTCATGCGTGCTTCCATGGAGAGCGCCGCAATCGCGCTGCCCATGAACTCGACCACGTAACCACGCGCACCCTGTGCACCGACGCGGCTGATGATGTGCAGGATCAGGTCTTTGGCGGTGGTGCCGACGGGCAGTTCGCCGTCCACGCGAATGCGCATGTCTTGCGCGAGCCGGTAGACCAGCGTTTGCGTGGCCAGCACGTGCTCGACCTCCGACGTGCCGATGCCAAACCCCAGCGCGCCGAATGCACCGTAGGTGGTGGTGTGGCTGTCTCCGCAGAGCACCACCATGCCCGGGCGGATCATGCCCAGCTCCGGCGCGATCACGTGCTCGATGCCCTGCAGCGCGTCGTTCGTGTCGAACAGGACGATGCCGTGCTCGCCGCAGTTCTTCGCCAGGTTGGACGCCTGCAGCGCCGATGCCGGGTCTTGAATGACGCGCACCCGCACCGGGTGTGTGGGGATGATGTGGTCCACCACGGCCATCTGCTGGCCCGGCACGGCGACCGCGCGGCCAGCTTCTGCCAAGCCAGCAAAGGCTTGCGGGCTGGTGTACTCGTTCATGATGTGCAGGTCTGCGTAGAGCAGTACGTTCTGCGCATCGAGCTGGGCAACCGTGTGTGACTCCACCAGCTTCTGATACAGCGTCTTTGCCATGCTTCCTCCAATTCGGGTGGCCGGTCGTATTGATTGGGCCCGGCCCACCGGTGAACTGGAGTGTAGATATGCAGAAGCGTTTTATAATTGGCGTCAAAATTTATCTATTCTTCATTTCAATTGAATAATGGATCGCGTATCGGATCTGGAGTTTTTCACCCAGCTGGTCAAGCAGGGCTCGCTGGCCGCGCTGGCGCGCGAGCTTGGCGTGACGCCGCCGGCCATCACCGCGCGTCTGGCGCAACTGGAGAAACGGCTGGGCGTGCGGCTGCTCAACCGCACCACGCGCCGGCTGAGCGTCACCCACGAAGGCGAGATCTACCTGGCCACCGGTGCGCGGCTGCTTGAAGAGCTGCAGGAACTGGAGCAGACCGTCTCCAGCAGCCGGGGCACCCCCAAAGGGCTGCTGCGGGTGAATGCGACGTTCGGGTTCGGGCGCCGGCATATCGCGCAGGCCGTGGTGGAATTTGCGCGGCGCTATCCCGAGGTGGAAGTGCAGCTTGAGTTGACGGACCGGTCCGTCAACCTAGCGGACAAGGCGTTCGACATCGGCATCTGGTTCGGCACGGTGCCGGACTCGCGCATGGTGGCGCGCAGGATCGTCAGCAACCGCCGGCTGCTGTGTGCGTCGCCCGAGTATCTTAAACGCGCGGGCGTGCCGCAGGTGCCGCGCGATCTGCAATCACATCAGTGCATCGTGCTGCGCGAAAGCGACGCCGCCTACGGCACGTGGTACCTCACGCGCGCCAGCAAGCAGGAGACCATCAAGGTGCGCGGCGCGCTCAGCACCAATGACGGCGAAACCGGTGTGCTGTGGGCGCTGGCCGGCTACGGGATCCTGATGCGCTCCGAGTGGGACATCCACGAGTACGTGCGCGCGGGGCGCCTGGTGCCCGTGCTGGCCGACTGGGCATTGCCCGCGGCCGACATCTTTGCGGTGTATCCGGAGCGCGCCAACCTATCGGCCAAGGTGAGCGCATTCATCGACTTTCTGACGGACTGGTTTGGGCAAGAGGCGGCATGGGTGGAGGCCCGACACCGCGTATGAGGAAGCCCCTGCATCACGCCAGTTTTCGCGCGCCTTGCGCGTTGTGCTCCGCTTCCAGATGCATCTGCAGCACCGCATCGCGCTTTCCCAGCAGGAAGCGGCGCAGGATGCCCATCCCCACACAACTTGAGGAAAGGCGTTAGCCCCGCCGTGCCGCTTCGATCGCGGCGATGTCGATCTTGCCCATCGTCATCATCGCGTCGAAGGCGCGCTTGGCTGCTGCACGGTCGGGGTCGCCGATTGCTGCGATGAGCGCCCGCGGGGTGATCTGCCACGAGATGCCCCAGCGGTCTTTGCACCAGCCGCAGGCGCTTTCCTGGCCGCCGTTGCTGACGATCGCATTCCACAGGCGGTCGGTTTCGGCCTGGTCGTCCGTGGCGATCTGAAAGGAGAAGGCCTCGTTGTGCTGGAAGGCCGGGCCGCCGTTCAGCCCCAGGCAGGGAATGCCGGCCACGGTGAACTCCACCGTCAGCACATTGCCCTGCTTGCCCGCGGGGTAGTCGCCCGGTGCGCGGTGGATAGCCTGCACTGCGCTGTCGGGAAAGGTCTCCGCATAGAAGTTGGCAGCATCCACCGCATCGTTGTTGAACCAGAGACAGATCGTGTTCTTGCTGGGCATGTGGGTCTCCTGAAGAATCGGGCATGGGCGTCCGCTGGTTCCAACCGACTTCAACCCGAGCTTTTTGCACGGCGCCTCAGCGTGCGGCGTGTCGTGAATGGCCGGCATCGGTTGACACCATCCAGTGACGAACGACAAACGGTCTCGTATGACCGTTCAACGTTCAACATCATCGGACCTCCGGTGGCTCCTGGTGTGAGCCCCGTTACTTGGCAGCGTTGGGGCGTGCTGCTAGGGGGAGCACCTGGTGGATGCGGCCCGACGGGGAAATTTTGAATGTCTTTGTTTCTGGCACCGAAGGACAGCACATTGAATCCTTGGGGCCCAGCGATCGGCCCTTCACCTCAATGGTTCCGCTTGAAATTCTGACGCCGGTGTCGGTCATGCGGCCTTTTCCTCCGACTTCAACGGGCGGTGTGATCTTTTGGTTGGCAAGCACAACCATGTAGCGCACCCAGTTGTTCGAGCACGTGCCAGGTTGCGCTTGCGGATCTTGCGCAGCGCATGCGCCTTCGGCGGTGTAGATCGCCACGGTGATGCCGTGTTCGGTTTTCACCGTCCGGGCATCGCAATACTCGGTAGCCCGTAGCGCGATCATGTGTTGTTGAATCGCCTTCTCAATCTTGGCAGGCGCAGCAGGACACCCCCCAGCTAGCACGTCAAGCGAAAGCACAAGGAGCGAGAGCATCGCGATGAGGCGTTTCATTGCGTGCCCCCATCGATTGAGCGGCGAGGTGTCCATTCTTGGTTTGGCATACAAGCCGCAATTTTGACGCCGAACCCAACTGACCTACCAGCAATCGATGGCGCGGGTTCATTCTTGCGAGGTGCCGAGAGCCGCAGCCGCATCGTTGGCCCTGTGAAAGACGTTGAATACGTGCCCATGGGTTTTCTCCAGCATCGCATCATGTTGCAGTGAAAAATCATCGAGAGTATAGTTAGCCAAATGGATAACAATGCAATTGCGCTAGACGCGATCTTTCATGCGCTTGCAGACCCGACGCGCAGGGCTGTTGTTCATCGGCTCGGTAGCGGGCCCGCAACGGTGAGTGAGCTGGCAGAGCCATTCGACATGGCCCTGCCGTCGTTCATGAAACACGTGCGGGTACTGGAAATGACCGGGTTGATCCGTTCCAGCAAGAGCGGCCGAATCCGGACGTGCGTGCTTGAACAAGAGAAGCTGGATGCCGCAGAGCGCTGGTTTGCTGACCAGCGCGCGACCTGGGCAAGCCGGTATCGCAACCTGGACAACCTCTTAGAAGAGCTGAAGGGAGAAGGTGATGAACGCTAAGCTTCAATTCGATTTTCTCGTCGACAAGGAAAAGAGCCGCATCACCGTGAAGAAGGCATTCGCGGCGAAGCGCCAGCTCGTGTGGGATTGCCACACGAAGCCTGAATTGCTCGATCGATGGTTTGCACCCAAGCCCTTGACCACCAAGACCAAGCACATGGAGTTCAAGGCTGGAGGCTATTGGCACTACGGCATGACCACCCCTGACGGCCAGACGTTCTGGAGCCGCCTGGACTATCAATCCATCAACCCGATCGACGGCTACACGGCCCTGGACGGTTTCAGCGACGAGACCGGCGTTGTGAATCCGGACATGCCCAGGGCGCGTTGGGATGTCACCTTCACCGAAGCAAAGGAAACGACGCTGGTGACGACTGTTGTGGTCTATAACTCGCCGGAAGATGTGCAGAAGGTCATCGACATGGGGTTGAAGGACGGCATGACCTCCACCCTTGAGCGACTCGACGAGCTTCTGCTGGTCATCGGTGCAGCAGAGGCCTAGGCGTCAGGTGTGTGCAGGCCTTTCGGGCCAGGCGCATTGAACTTCCGTATCGCTGCGCTTGGCCGGGGCGTATGTCAGGCGGCACGGCAGAACAGAATCTGCTTGGGCGAGTGCGTTGTAAACGGCGACCTGTCGTAGCCTCCCAAACGCCGAGCGACGTCGAATCCGTTGAGCCGGCACAGCGCCAGCAGCTCTTCCGGGAAAAAGCAGCGCATGCTGACCTGTTTGGTCCGGATGCATTCGCCGTGACGCAGGTAATAGAGCTCGAATCTCAGGATCTGGCTGGCCGTGTCGTAGTGCGAAGTCGCCTCGACGCGGATTTCCCTTCCCTCGGCGTCAACCATCGACTTGTGCAGATAGCGGGTATCGGCCGACCGTGCCAGCTTGCGGATGTCCGGATTGAACACATCGAGGATCAGCGTGCCGCCCGGCGCCAGCACGCGCTTTGCGGAACCCAGAAACGCGCTGACCGAATCCAGGTCGTGCAGATGCTGCATGGCATTGGTGGCCGAGAAGATCAGCGAGAAGCGCCGTTCTGACTGGATCGCCCGGCAGTCCTGCTCAAGCCAGGTCACATCCAGCCCTTCGGCCTGCGATTTCTGGCGTGCCCGATCCAGCATGGATCGCATGACGTCCAGCCCCGTGACGTCAACGCCGGCTCGCGCAATGGGCAGCGTGATGCGGCCAGTGCCGCAGGCCACTTCCAGTACGGGGCCATCGGCCTGTTTGGCCTGCTCGATGAAGAAGCTGGCGTCGTGCGCTCGGTTGGCGAATTCCTGATCGTAGAAATCGGCGTCTTCGTAGACGGCCATGTCGGCAAGCGGCGTCATGTCAGGTTGATGCATGGTGTTGTGGAGCAAAGCCATCGGACAGGCTGGTCAGGATGCTGCCGTTCCAGCCTTCGGCGCCGAACGCGCTTGCCGGGATGGCCAGCAGGCCGTAGTCATTCAGGAGTTGCTCCGCACTGAACGGCACGGGAAAGAGGTAGCAACCGGGCGCACTGTTGGCTGGTGCGACCAGCCGTACATCGCGAACTGTTTGGGGCAATCGCTCGGCAAGGCTGCGTGCACGTGCCTGAAGCGCGTCGACCACCCGCGCCGGGCAGTCTGCCGCTGCAGACAGGAAGTGATGCGCGAGCTGCAGTTGCATGGCAGATGGGGGATCTTCGCGGAAATCGGTTTCGAACCCAGCACAGTCTTCACCCACCAGCGCCACGCCGAATGTCTGCGGTGTGAGCCAGCCCTTGGTGGCCGAGTGCAGCAGAATCGCGCGCTCGGTCTGCAGCAGTTTCATCGTTGTGGGATGAAACGGCGCGCCCAGGTCGTAGACGCAGTCGATCAGCAGGCGCCGGCCGGGCGCTGCGTTGACCCACGCCAGCAGGGCCGCGCATTCCTCATCGTTCAGGAATCGCCCCAGCGGTTTGAGCGGGTTCGCGATGAGGAGAAACTCGGGGCCGTCGGTCCCCCCAACTGTGGGAAAGCTTGGCGTTGGCAGCGTCGGAAACAGTTGAGGCACGATGCCCGCTGACTCGGCCAACGTCTGGTAGACCGGGTAGACATCACCCGGCAACCATAGGTGGGCACCCTCCGCAGACAGCCGCCTGAAGATCAATTGCAGAGCGTGCCGCACCCCTCGACACACGAGCGCCTGGCGCGAACGCCCGGCATCAAAGCCATACCGTTGAAGCCACGCTCGCGCGAGATCGCAACGGTGTACCCGCTGCGGTGTTTCCGATGGATCAAGACGCGGTTGCAGCGGGGCGAGCGTGCTGTATAGATTCGTTTCGGCGCAATCCACCACGTCAGGCATCGTACGAAGGCAGGCCTCGCGCCAGAGTTTGAACGCTGCGAAATTCATGTCGGGGTCCCTAGGGTGAGTTCGCTCGCGCGGTCTTCCAGTGATGCAAAGCAGCGGCCGTCAGCCATCACGTTCCAGCTTCGGGCAATGCCATGCGAGCGTTCCCAGTACAGGCTTGGTTCGGTATAAGCGGCAATGCGCATCGGTCGGCCAGCCCATTTGCCGGCGAAGACCGGCGCGCCCCACGGCAGCCGATGTTCAACCGAAAAACCTTCGCGTGCAGCGAAGCTGGTCACAAGCGAAAGCGGTATCTGGTGATGCCGACTCCAATCGTTTGCCGCGCGATCGAAGTACATCGATTCCGTGCTGGTTGAAACGTAGAGCTCCTTGAAGCAGATCTCTTCAACGCCCTGGTCTGCCGCCCAGGTCAGATAGCGCTCGAGCGTCTCTTCATCTTCTACCCCGCCATCCTGCAGAACGCAGATGAACCGCAAGCGCAGATTTGGCCACAGGTGGCGATGCTCGCGCCAGGTGCCAACCAGTGCTTCGATTGGCGTGCGCAGCTTCATGATGCGTTCGTTGTGCTGCGCATCGAAGTGATGGCGAGAGAGGGACAGCACGCTGAGCCCCGCGTCGTGCAGGGCGCGCAAGCGCGCGATTCGCTCGGCTTGCGCTAGCGTCGCAAACGCGTGCCCGTTGGAGATCAGCACCACCTTGCTGAATCGCTCCGCGCAGCAGGCAATGAGTTTTTCCAGGTGTACAAAAGGCAGCAGCGTTGGTTCGCCGCCACCGGTGATCACGGCACGCTCAGCGCCATGCGCAGCCGCCTTGTCCAGCCATGCGCCAAGCGTGTCCCAGTCCGGCCGGTATGCCGCCTGGTCGCTGGAGATCGACGCCTTGGAAAAGCAGAATGCACACTTGGCCTGGCAACCCTGCGCAATGGGCAGGATGGACAGGGTGCGCGGCCGCAGTGTCGCAAATTCTTGAAACTGCCCGCTCAACAGTCGCAGCGACGCTGCCGTCATGTCCTCGATCACCGTGCGGCGCCATGCCATGCCGCCGTCCTTGGGCTCCAGGTCATACAGTGCGCTGAGCCTGATGTGGTCTGCGTGAATGAAGACCCCGCGTCCGGTGGCCGTGTTTTCCTGGATGAGCGCCGGATCGACCTGGGTTTCCAGCAAGATCAACCGGTTGCCAGGAATTGCCAGCTTCTCAAGCAACTGCGAAGCCTTCTGGTACCCGATGTCGAGGTCGCCACGCTCCAGCAGATAGAAGCGGTCGGGATAGGTGCTTTCAGGAATGCGGGCCTTCGCATAGCAATGCGAGTACTTGTCGAATGCCCGTGCGAAGTTGGACAGCACGGTCACGTGATAGAGCTTCTTCTCGATCATGATCGGAATCCGTTTCTTGATGCTTCTGCGTCTGCCGCGGCGGAGCCACGTAAAGGTCGTCCGGGTCGCGGCAGGCGCGCTACAGCCTTGTACTCAGACGTCGTGTGTTTGGGCGCGGGCGCGTACGTCATTCAGCGACACATCGATCTGCAGCTTGCCGCTGTCGAACACCGTTTCGAGCGCTTCCACCCAATCGCTCTCGACGCGGCGGTCGTCCCAGGCCAGCGGGAGCGTCGTGGTTTGGTAGGCGCCGGTCTGGCGATTGCGCAGCAAGGTCAGGCGCCCTTGCTTGGAGCGCTTGCCGGCATCCGTGACCGGGTCCTTGCAGACATCGCGCCAGACATCGTCCACCTTGACCGCCGAGCACTTCATGGCAAAGCGCTGTGTGTCGCGGTTCAGTTGCTGCAGCAGCGCGCCGCCCATGCCGAACACGATGTTGTCTGCTGCGTAGCCGGCGGCTTCCATTGCAGCCAGGATGGCTTCGATGGATTCCGCATTGACGCCATCGCCCTGGATCACACGCACATGGTTGAGCACGCGATATCCCTTGCCGTTGACCATCGAGCCGAAGGCTTCGTCCAGCGCGCGCAGGGTCTGCATCACGATGGTCTGCGGGTCGCCGGAGTCTGGGCGAATGACCAACGTGGCACCGGAGTCAATGACGGCCTGCCGGAGTTCCGTACCCCACATGCGCAGCGCCGCAAACAGGTCATACGAGTCCGACACCACCGAGACGATTGCCCCCGGCTTGCCGAACTGCCGCAGCATGTTGCGATACGCATCGCCTTCACCGTCCCGGCCCCAGGCCGTGATGGTGCTGTGCTCGGCCGCCGGCACCGAGAATGCTGCCATGGGCGCGTTGTAGTAGGCGTTGGCCGCCACCACGCCCAGCACGGTGTCTGAACCCATGAAGCTCACCAGGTGTGCGGCACCGCCAATGGCCGAGGATTCCGCGCTCGACACGCCGCGCGCGCCAAAGTCGTGCACCTTGAACGGCAGTTGCGAAATGTCGTCGCTGTTGCGCTCCAGGTAGCGGCGCACGAGCTGCCGCAACTGCCAGCTCTGCGTGGCCACCGTCACCGGATACCACACGCGCAGCAGCATCGTTTCGATATACGAGGTCAGCCAGAATACCTGCGGGTCGTCGCATTCCACGGTCACGAGCACGTTGTGCGTGGGCACCACCGAACCTTCCGGCACCGCACGGATACGCACCGGCAGATAGCCGCCATAGGCCTCGACGATATAGCGCCAGCCGGCTTCATTGAATGGTTCACCGTGTGCAGCGAAGAAGGCGCGGGCCTCGTCGATCATCGCCGTGGTGATGGGCTGGCTCAGGTATTCCTTGAGCAGCATCTGCAGCCCGAAGAACAGCGTGCTGTCATAGCGCCCGCCGCGCGACTCGATGTACGAGAACATCGCCGAGGTGCCCGGCGGGTACTGCAGGTAGTGGGAAGCCTTGTACGAATCCGTGTTGAGGATCGGATTGGACAGGATGGACGACAGGCGACGCAGGTCGTTTTGCATGGCTAGAGCTCCTCTATGCCGTTGGGTGGCCGCCGGGTCTGTCCCAGCGGGTGAAACTGGTGAGGTAAGCGTTAGAGCTTGCCGAGGAAGTGGTAGGCGATGTCGAAGTGGTCCTCAAACATGACGCTGCGCATGCGCGCGAAGTCGTTCAGCGGGACCCAGCGCGCCTTGTCGGCATCGTCGCCGCCCTTGACGCGCGGTAGCCCACCCACGGGAAAGCTGAACAGGAACGCGTGCGTGATCGTCCGCCCGCGCAGCGAGCGCTGCGGGTGATCAAACACCTGCCGGTCTTTCAACGAGCCACGCAGCACGGGCTCGGGCAGCTTGAGCCCGGTCTCTTCGCGCAACTCGCGCAGGCATGCGGCCTCCAGCCGTTCCTCCTGGTTGACGAAGCCACCCGGCAATGCCCACAGGCCACGCCCGGGCTCGCTGCGCCGGCGGACCAGCAGCAGGTGGCCGGAATGCACGACCACCGCATCGACGGTGACGAAGGTGACCGGATACGGCGCTGCCGACCAGGCCTTCTTGTAGCCGGCAATGAATTCCGCTTCCGCCTTCAGTTGCGCGAACGCCGGCTGGTTGCGGAAGCTCTCCATCCACTCGAACACCGGTGCGGGCACAGCCCACGACACGAAGCTGTTGCTGCGCTCGGCCAGGAACTGCTCGCGGATCTCGGTGGCGGAAATGTCTTCGGTGCTGTCGACTTCCACCAGCTCCCACTGCGGAAACATGCGGAGGTAGTACGAAGTGCCGTCCTTCTCGTGGCCGATGATGCCGATCTTGCGGCCCGCGGTGTCGCCCAGTTCGGCGGCCACGGCGTCCTGTACCCAGCGGACCCAGTCGCCGTCGTTGTAGGTCGAGTCCTGTACCGGCGCGAAGCGCACACGGGTGCGGGACGCCGCGTCCAGCGCAGAGGCAATCATCTGCCGGCGCTCGTCGAACGAGAACGGGTCTTTGATGGTGCGGGGTTTGTCGGTCGAGCCGATCAGGACGCAAACCGTATCGGCAAGGCTCAATGCCCGGCGCAGTACGTCAAGGTGTCCACGGTGCATCGGCTGGAAACGGCCGATGAAGACAAGCGCATCGAAGCGCTTTGCATTGGTGCTCATGAGGCTCCCTCAAGAGATTGGCGGTGTTGGGTCTGTCCCGTAACCGTGAATAAATACTACGCGCCGCCCCCGTTGAGCGTCAAATGAAAATCTCGTAAAAATGCGCACTGTGCAACGGCATTCGACCCGTTGCCGGACCGTTGAACCAAGACAACATGCCTGCCCTTACCAATGTCATCCCGAACGAAACCTGGCAACTCGCGTTGGAGTTTGAAGGGCAGGAGATTCGCCTGTTCGACGCATCGATCGCCCGGGCAGAGATGAATTGGCCCGAGCTTGCCTATCCGCACAAGCTCAAGAACCTGACCTTTGACGCGCGGCAGGTGTGCTGGCCTGGCGATCGCGTTCTCGATGCGGCCTATCTCTATGAGAAGTCCAAGCCGATTGAAGGCTGGGCCCTGCAGCGCCAGGTGCTCCGGCTTGGCGACAAGAACCAGGCACCGACCTCGCAGCATGCGTCGCATCACGTCTACGGCGTGTGGCTCTGCCCGTTCAGGGAGCGGGCGTTCGAGCTTGGCGAATCCATTGGCGGCGGGCACGCCGATACGGGCGGGTCGTCAGGGTTCAGCCTTGCCGGGCTGCGAGCCTCGCAGGGCTGGCAGCATCACTTCGATCTGTCGGACTGTGCCTGGGCTGTGCCGATGGTGGAGGCGGCCAGTGACCAGGCGACGTTGCTGAACGCGCTGGTCAGAGAGGTCTGTCGCCGCGCGGGCATGCTGAAGGCCCACGCAGGACGTCGCACTTCAGGTCGGCCGGTTTGATCAGTCACCGCGCTGACATATCCGTCGCTCAGGATTTGACGCAAAGCCGCGCGGTGGCGCGATCCAGCGCAATGCGATGCAGCGTATCGAGCGATTTCTCGCGGGCAACGCGGCCGATTTCCTGTGCGATCTGCAGTGCGCAATCCGCCTGGCTGCGGGCTGGTGCAGCGTCACGCAGGCTTTGCAGGATCGACGTCTGCAGTGTGTCCAGGCGCGGCCGGATGTCGCCGGACAGGCTTTGCCGCGGCGTGGTGGTTGCCGCGCCGGCCCTGCGCCAGTCGTTGAGCAGGGCGTATTGCACTTCCTTGTTGGCTTCGATCTGGTCGGCAAAGACATTGGCCACGTCCGTCGCGTTCAACCCGAAGGTGGGCGCGATGCCTGAAACGTTGGCGATGACCTTGGCCTCCCGTTCCGGATCGTAGACCGATTGACCGCTGTCCCACTTGCTCAGGGCCACCTGATCGGCGGTGACCAGGCGATCCGCCAGATGGCGCAGCAGCGGCGCGAAGGTGCTTTCCTGCGCAGTCACCGGCGTTGCACAACCCGCCACGAGACACAAGGTGCAGGTGAGCAGCGCGGTCTTGAGCATGACGGATGGCTTGAGGGTGAGGTTCATGGCGGGCGTTGGCAGATTGCCGGAAGTCTGGGAGGGTTGGCAGCCGTCATGATACCGATGCAGCCCGGCATCCGGAGCGCGCCCACGTTGCGTTTGCACGTGATGTTCTCCACAAACCCAGGTATCATGCGGACTACGCGCCGTGTATGTCTGCAAAGCCAGCGGCGGCGCGGTTAGCTGAGCCTACGACGATGGATTTTTACCCCGATCTGGAAGGTTTGCCGCTGTTCGCCAAACCCGCATTCGGCTGGGAGGATTCGGTGTCGGCAGCGCCCGCCGACCCCCCCTCCGCCAAACCCCGCCGCCCGCGCCAATGGCGCGGCCCGATCACGCATTGGGAACGCGGCTACCGCTCTCACTACTATCGCGACAAGCGCGGCAAGAAGCTCGGTGAAATCCACCTGAGCCCGCGTGGCGATGCGCCGCTCGTCTACCGCTGGCTGGCGGGCACGCTGTCGGGCATCGAAGGGTCGCTCTCGCATGCGCGCATGCGCGTGGAAGAGGCAATCGGGTTTGGCATGCGGCAGATGGCGCTGTTCTAAGCGGCGCAGCGTTACCAGCGGGCCTGAGCGGGCGCTCGTAGAATGCGCACCAGCATTCCAGCTCTGGAGCTCAGGTTTGACAGCAATCCCCGATACCCTGCAATGCATCTGTGGCCGCGTGCAACTGCGCATTGCCGGCGCGCCCGCTGCCCGCGCCAATTGCCACTGCAACGCCTGTCGTGATTTCTACGGCACGCCGGTACTCTCCGCCACCGCGTGGGACCCAGCCAACGTTACCGTTGAACATGGCGCCGGCGAGCTCATCGCCTTCCAGCACCCCACACGCCAACTCAAGCGCCACTTCTGCCGCCATTGCGGAGAGACCCTGTTCGGCAACAATCGCCTGGGCATGGCGGTGATCCCGAACAGTCTCTTCGCGCGCGCCGCGCAGAACGGTTTGCCTGACGCATTGGCGCCGACCATGCATCTGTTTTACCGGCACCGCGTGGTGGATGTGGCGGATGCATTGCCCAAGTATCTGGACGGGTGGGACGGCCCGACTTACGAGGTGGCATAACCCGATGCCGAACGCTGTGCCGCCGCCCCTGACCCCCTTGGGCGATGGACCGGGTCTTCCCCGATACCGCCGAGGGCATTCCCCGCGCCCTCGCGCGTGGTGCGACGCTGCTATGGGCCAACACCGTGCTGTTTCCGGTCACTCATTCTCGACAGCAAGCCGGTGCGTGGGCGTGGCAGCCAGGGCGTCGGTAGACTGACCAAGATGGGTTTGCCGGTCTGCGTCTGGTTGACGGCACCTTCGGTCGCACACGCAACGCCATCCCATCTCCACGATCTCGAACATCCTCATCCCTAGCCTACACACCATGTCCATCGACTCGACGCTGCCGACCTTGCGTTCGGCTTTGGCACCCACAGGTGCACTGCGCGCTTCCATCAACACGGGCAACCCGATCCTGGCGGGGCTGGATGCGCAGGGGCAGGCCGTTGGCGTGTCCGTTGATCTGGCTCGGGCGCTGGCTGAACGCCTGGGGGTTGCGTTAAAGCTGGTCTTGGTGGATGCCGCCGGCAAGTCGGTCGATGTGGTGTCGCAGGAACAGGCGGACGTTGGTTTCTTTGCCATCGACCCGCGCCGCGCAGCGAGCATTTCCTTTACCGAACCATATGTGCTGATCGAGGGCTACTACCTCGTGCGCAACGACTCGCCCATCCGCAGCAACGCCGACGTGGACCGCGCCGGCAACCGCGTAGTCGTCGGCAAGGGCAGCGCGTACGACCTGTTCCTCACGCGTGAATTGCAGAATGCGGAGATCGTGCGCGCGCCCACCTCACCCACGGTGGTGCAGACCTTTCTCGACACGCATGCCGAGGTGGCGGCGGGCGTCAAGCAACAGCTCGAAGCCGATGCCGCCAATGTGCCGGGCGTGCGATTGCTGAGCGAGCGCTTCATGGTTATCCGCCAGGCGATGGGCGTGCCGACCAGGCGCGGGGCGCAGGCCGCAGCGTATGTCGCGGGGTTTGTGGAGGACATGAAGGCGTCGGGGTTCGTTGCGCAGGCATTGCAGCGGCACGGGGTGACCGGTGTCACTGTGGCGCCGGCCACCAAGCATCCGGGCGCGATCGTTTCGCAGCTTTCTGGCCACGCCTGATGGTCGTCTGCCCCACGGGGTGAGAACATCGGACTGATGAACCCATCCGAACTCAAATCCCTCAGTAAATTTCTCAGCCTGATCCTGCGCCACGAGCCCGAGCACATCGGGTTGGCGCTTGACGATGCTGGGTGGGCCGGCACCGACTCCTTGCTGGAGAAGGCCGCCGCGTCAGGTCGCCCGATGACGCGCGAGCAGCTCGAAACCGTGGTCGAAACCAGCGACAAGAAACGCTTTGCAATCAGCGAAGATGGCCTGCGCATTCGCGCCAATCAAGGCCATTCGATCGATGTGGACCTCGGCCTGCGGCCCGCGGCGCCGCCCGAGGTGCTGTACCACGGCACGGCAACGCGGTTTCTGGAGTCCATCCTTGCCACTGGCCTGGACAAGCGCCAGCGCCACCATGTGCACTTGACGACCGATCCTTCCACTGCCCGATTGGTCGGCCAGCGCTATGGGGTTGTGGTGGTGCTGACAGTGGACGCCGCGCGCATGCATGCCGAGGGGCACACGTTCTTCCGCTCAGAGAACGGTGTGTGGCTGACCGACGTGGTGCCGGCACGCTATCTTTCTGCCGGCATCTGAGTTGCGGTACGCGCAGATCTTTCATCTGCCCACACACGGGCTCGCTTAACTTGAGTACTGGATGTAGACAAGTTGGCGGGAGTTCGTGCCCCTCCACCCGGTGATGCCCGCAAAACCGCCCCTCACGTAGAATCCACCGCCACAGTAGACCCAGCGGGAGGGTGCCCATGCTAGATCCAGGTGTCGCCATCGCCACGTCTGCACTGATGAGCTTTGTGCTCTTGGTGCTGCTGGGCTCGCTGCTGCGCGCAGGCAAGCCTGGTGTGGCCGAATGGTTTGGCGCCAACCTTGCCGTGGTGCTGGCGTTGCCGATGCTCCTGCTGCGCGGAACGATTCCCGATGCGCTGTCTGTTGTTGTGGCCAACGTGCTGCTTGCGCTGGCGGGTGCGGCCTACTACGCGGGCTGTGCACGCTTTCTTGGGCGCCGGCCGCATTGGCCGATGCTGCTGGCGGGCGTGACGGCGGTGGGCGTTGCCGTCATCTACTGGCGCTATGCCGTCGACAGCATCCCGATGCGGGTGTTTTCGACCACGCTGTTCTCGGCCGCTTTTTGCTCGGCGCTGGCATGGATGCTCGTACGGTATCCGCCAGCGGGTCGTCCGGCGTATCCGTATCGGGTGACGGCCGTCATCGCCTTTATCTTTGGTGCGTGCCAGCTTGCGCGCGGCATCTATTTCCTGACGCTGGATACCGCTTCCAGTCCCACCATGTTCTCCACAGCCGTCAGTGTGTTGCTGCTGGTGGTTGCGGCGGCCATCATGCCGATCCTGTCGATGTCGGCCATGTTGATGATGCACGACGCGCTGCTGGCCGATGCGCGAGAGGCTGCCAACCGCGATTTTCTGACCGGCGCGCTGTCGCGCAAGGGCTTCGAAACCTTGGCGCGTCGCTACGTGGATCGCCTGCAGTTACAGGCCCGGCCGCTCTCGTTGCTGATCCTGGATCTGGATCATTTCAAGCGCGTCAACGACACGTTCGGCCATGCAGGTGGCGATGCGGTGCTGCGTGCCTTCGTGCAGATGGTGCAGGCACAGTTGCGGCCGACCGACGTGCTGGGGCGCATTGGCGGTGAGGAGTTCGCGCTGCTGCTGCCTGAAACGAGCCTTGACAGCGCCCTGCTGCTCGCAGAGCGTTTGCGCAAGGCCGCGGCCGCGCAGATGGTGGCGATCGGATCACAGGCACATCACTACAGCCTGAGCGGCGGCGTGGCCAGCTGGCAAGCCGGTGAATCTTTCGACCGCCTGAGCGTGCGCGCAGACCGCGCGCTGTACGACGCCAAGCACCAGGGGCGCAACAGGATCTGCGCTGCCGATGTCAGCAGCGCTGCCAGTGTGGCCTAGCCCGCCCGGTCAGCAGTCAAAGTTCTATTGCGATGGGTTCAGGACGTACACCATCAGCGCGCCGACCCAGGACAGCCCCAACGCCAAATAGGCCAGCACCAGAATGTGCGTCAGTCGCGCGGGCCAGATCCTGCCCAACCCAAGCCTGCGCCCGATGAAGGTCAGCGCTTGACCGCCATTGGTGGCAGGAAGCGGCAACAGGTTGAACGCTGCAAACTTGGCGGCTACATACCCCAGCAGCGCCGTGAACGGCAACTGCAAGATCGCCTGATGCGCTTGAGCGAGCAGGGTCTGCGCGTCGCCGACGGGTGATAGCGCACCAAGCACGATCTGCGCAAAGCCGTTGATGAAGGCCGGTGGTGCTTCAAGCCGTAGCAGCACGAGTGCAACGAGCAACAGCGTGACCGTGCCCGACAGCGATAGCGCCAGTTGCATCCACAGCGGCTGCGTATCCAACGCGCCGAGCAGGTCATCTTCGGTCAGCCCGTCTTCACCAAGGTCTTTGAAGCGGACATGGCCGCCGACCGGCAGCAGGCGAACGCGCAGACGACCCAACCGGAACAACTGCGGCCCGAAGCCAAGCGACATCTCCCGCACCGGAATCCGGAGCGCCGTGCCCACCGCGGCAAATGTCGTCAGATGGAGCAGTGTGCAGAGCGCGAGGGCGACGATAAATGCGAGGCTGGCGGGCATTGCTGAAGTGTTGTGAGTCGAGCGGTTGGATCAGTGCATCGCGGCTGGTGTGCCCAGACGGGGCGCCCAGTCTTCTGAAGGCTCGCGCTCGACCAGTGCACACACGCATGCACCCAGGTCAATGTCGAGATGCGTTTGCGCCGCGGCAGCACCGGCGTCGGCACGGTCGGCGTGCCGCACGAATGCGGAAAACGGCTCCCATGTGCGCGAGAGGTAGTCCACCAGAACGCGGGCCAGTTCATAGGACAGCAGGTTGCCGTCGTCGGTGCGCATGAACGCATCGCCAGACCAGAACTCCTGCATCTTCTGCGCTTCCCAGAAGCGCAGGTGCATGGCGTGGATCTGCTGAGGTGTGTACTGCGTTCTTGTTCCGCCCGCCAACCGGCGCTCACTGTTGACAGCAATGCCTTCATCCAGCCAGCGCGGCAGCTTCAGATACGAGAGCGCACTGTGCGTGAGTTCGTGCGCGATGGTCGGTTCAATGGCCGACAGGTGATCGCGCTTGACGACAAAGTGTGGGCAACCCGCATCGATGAACATGCCGCCGCTGAAGGCGAACTCCCCATCTTCGGGGTAGTAGATGCTGACGTACTGGTAGTACCAGTCCTCATCGTCGAGCACCAGCAGGATGCTCTTCTCGCCCTGCGCGAATCGTGCAAGATCACCCAGCAGGCGCCCGATGCGTTTGCGCGTGGTCTCGACATAATTGGCTGTTGCACGCGCAACGGCCTCTTCCAGCGAAGACAGTACAAAAGCGTGTTCGGTCTCGAACAGCCAGACGTTCGGGCCGAGCGTATCGCGCAAATGCAGCAACCACGCGCGCTGGGCCTGCGTGCGGGTTTCACGTCGCGCAGGTTCCGCTTCGATGGCATTGAGCCACTTGCCAACAGCGGTCCAGTCCAGTAACGGAAAGCCGTTGACGTGGCCGATATGCTCTTCCAGCGCCAGACTGGCCACGCCCGGCGCGGAGAGCGACTGTGCCGGTGCCGGCGCATCGACGCCGGCGGTGGGAGCGGCGGCTTGTTGCGCCATCGCGCGCTCATACGACCGGATCTGTGCGCAGACAATGAACGCGCAGAGAAACGGCGTGATCCAGACCACCGTGATGTAAAGACCTTTGTGGTCGAAGTCTTTCGCGCGCAGGATCCGGCGCGTTGTCCAGGCATTGACAGCGATCCAGCAGAGCAGGCCGATCAGGAATGGCATGGTGGTGGTGTGGTTGGATTAAGAGCGCGTGCCGCGCAACGCTAGCACTGTGCCTGTGCGTACACAGCGACCAGGAAGAGGGGTATGTGGCCGAGGTGCAACGTGCAGCCCAAGCTGGGTCACGCGCCGGCATTCTAGGGGCGTAAGCGGGTGCTCACCCGCATCGCATAGCATTTCTTTCCCAAAACCAACAAGAGCGCACGCCATGTCCAAGACCCAGTATTACGCCGCCACCAGTCTTGACGGCTTCATCGCGACGACGGATCACTCGCTGGATTGGCTGATGCAGTTCGGCTCGCTGGACGGCACGAGCTACGACGGTTTCATTCGCGATGTGGGTGCGTTGGCGATGGGTGCATCCACCTATGAATGGCTGCTGCGCGAACTGGTCAAGCCCGGCACCGCGCAGGCCGCCCCTTGGCCGTATGCGCAGCCCGCGTGGGTGTTCACTTCACGCAAGCTGCCGGCGGTGGAGGGTGCGGATGTCCGCTTCGTGCAGGGTGACGTGGCGCCGGTGCATCAACAGATGCGCGCAGGGGCCAACGGCAAGAACGTGTGGATTGTCGGTGGCGGAGAGCTGGCCGGGCAGTTTCTCGACCGTGGCCTGCTCGACGAGTTGATCGTGCAGATCATGCCGGTGGTGCTGGGCAACGGGTTGCCGCTCTTGCCGCGTGCGGTGGTGACGCCGGCATTGAAGCTGACATCGGCCACGCCTTATAAGGACACGTTCGTGGAGGTGCGCTACGAGGTGGTGCGCGAGTAGTGTGTGGTCCAACGTAGAATCGCCAGACAAAAAACAACATCAGGGGGGCAAAGTGGTGCGCAACTGGATCGCGATTGTCGTCGGCGTTGTGCTGTCGACATCTGCGCTGGCGGATAGCCGTGCAGAGAAAGTGCAGAAACTGATGGAAGCCCAGGGGTTGGTGAAAATGTTTGATCAGTCGCTGGCGAGTGGTCGTGAGTACGGTCGCAAGCAGGCAGATCAGATGATGACGCAGATGCTCAGTGGCCTGAATCCCGATGCGACCTATCGCAAGCGCTTTCAGGAAGTGATGGACACGTTCATGAGCGACTTGCAACCGCCTTGGGGCGCCAAGGAGTACGTCCAAACCTGGGGGCAGGTGTTCGGTGCAAAGTTCACCGATGCGGAGTTGGACCAGCTGATCGCGTTCTATTCATCGCCGCTTGGCCAGAAGGAGGTTGTGGCATCGCGTGACGCGATGCCCGCGTTTGCGCAGGTGTTCCGTGAACGCTACAAGCCAATCCAGGAGCGGGCAACCGCCCAGTTTGTTGAGCGTATGAAGCTGATCGCCAAGGAATGCCGCTGTAATCGCTAACGTGAGAAGGCCGCCGCCCAATGGATCGGGCGGCCCTCACGACCCCAGGTCATATGGCCGCGTCATGATCTCCAGAAAGTGCCCGTCCGGGTCATCAAAGTACAGACCGCGGCCGCCATTGTGCGCATAGGTCTCGCCAAGCCGCTTCTTGGCGGGGTCCGCCCAGTACGCAAGCCCTTTTTCCTGGATGCGCGCGAATGCGCGGTCGAATTCGGCATCGCTGATGAGGAAGGCGTAGTGCTGCGCGGCGATTGGCGCGTCGCTGTCAAAGAAGTCGAGCGAGACGCCATTGGACAGCGGTACGACCAGCATCTGCCCAAAGGGGATCGGCTCGGGAAGGTCGAGGATGTCGCGCAGGAAGCGGGTGGACTGTTGCTTGTCGCGGCACCAGACGATGGTGTGGTTCAGCTCGACGCGCATGCTGTGTCTCCCGTGCGGTGAGGCGGCCCGTGCACTTGCTGGCGGGCCGCCGTGGTCCCGCCTTAAAGATAGACGATGGATCGATGCATTCGGCGGCGTAACGCGCATGCCGGCCAGCGCACAGAAAGGCTTAGACTGGCGGCCAAAGCGCATTGCCGCTGTCGATCACGTTCGCATCGTCTATGGAATCCATTCTCTTTCGCACAGCGCGCCTGGCCGATGTTCCGGCCATCGTTGCCCTGCTGGCTGACGACGCGTTGGGTGCTCAGCGCGAGTCTCTCGGGCCGACGCTCGACGCATGCTATGTGGCAGCGTTCGACGCTATTGCAGCCGATACCAATCAACAGCTGGTGGTGGCCGTGCAGGGCGATACGGTGGTCGGTACGCTGCAGTTGTCGTTCATCCCGGGCATGGCGCGGCGTGGTGCGTGGCGCGGGCAGATCGAGGCGGTACGTATTGCGGCGCCGCTGCGCGGTAGCGGCCTCGGGCACCGCATGTTCGAATGGGCGATCGACACCTGTCGTGCGCGTGGGTGCCAGCTCGTGCAGCTCACCACCGACAAGACCCGCAGCGACGCACATCGCTTTTACGAAAGCCTGGGCTTCGTGGCAAGCCACGAGGGCTACAAGCTGACGCTCTGAAGCCTGCCCATTCTCAGGAGCCCCCATGCCGATCGAGCTTGACCGCGATACCCGCGAAGAGGCGATTCAATCCATCCAGCGCTACTTCACCGACCACCTGGAAGAGCGCATCGGCAACATCCAGGCTGGCGCATTGCTGAGTTTCTTCATCGAAGAGATCGGCCCGGTGGTCTACAACCTCGCCGTACGGGATGTACAGGAGCGCCTGCAGACGCGCGTGGCCGAACTCGACTACGAGTGCCACGAAGCGCCGTTCACGTATTGGTCGAAGGTTGGCAAGCGGCGGTAGTTCCCGGCTAACATGCGCGGGTTCAGCGACCCGTGGCTCTCATGTCTTCCTTGCGCCAGTTTCTTCAAACCGCTTTTCGTTGGCAACGTGGCCGCCAGGGTACGGGCTACGACAAGATGCTGCTGGCCACAGCCATGTGGCCAATCCCGTTTGACAGCTATCTGATCCGCTACCCGGAAGGGTCGGAAATCCCGCCGCATACCGACCCCGTATCCAATGGGCGGCACTATCGGCTGAACGTCGTGTTGAAGTCGCCGCGCGCGGGTGGCGAGTTCATCTGCGCCAACCCGATCTTCCAGACACGGCGCATCAAGCTGTTCCGCCCCGATGCGTGTGAGCACAGCGTGACGCGCGTGGTGGGCGGCAGCCGGTATGTGTTCTCGGTGGGGTGGGTGCTGGGGCGCCGGCCAGAGTAATCCGCTTACGGGTTGCCTGCCTTGGCGCGTTGCGCCTGCACGTAGCGCAACTCTGCTGCCGCGCGACCATCCTTGGGGTCCAGCTCCAGGCACTTGCGGTACAGCGCTTCGGCTTCGTCCAGCCGGTTCTGTTCGACATACACGTACGCCGTGCCACGCCAGGCGCGCCCGATCTCGCTGTTCTTGATCTGCGGCGGGGAAAACTCGCGCGCATCGCGTGCGGCGGCGTCGAAGCTGGCGAGTGCCTGCGGCCAGTTCTTCTCGCGCTGGTAGAGGTTGCCCATTTCTGCACGGAACTGCGCGTTGTGCGGTGCCATGTCGATGGCACGCTGCAGGATCGTCTTGGCCTCATCTGCGCGATTCAACTCAACCAGGGCGTAGGCCTTGAGGTAGTACGCATAGGCCCAGTTGGACGACACCACTTTGGCGCTTGTCTTGGCGTTGGCCGCTTCCGCCAGGTACAACAGCGATTCCACCTGGCTGCGGGCGCTATAGAGCCGGGCCGTTTCGTCGCGATACGCGTTTTCGTAGAAGGCCGCCACCTTGTCGAAATCGTCGATGGCTTCGGCTTGCCGGCTCGCTTTGGCAAGCTGTGCGCCTTCCTGCAACAGCTGAGCGTTGCGGGTGTCGTCTGCGTTGGCGGCGGGCGGGTTCTGCGCCCAGACGGACACGCTTGCGAGCAGCGCGGCAACGGCAACCAGAACACGTGGATACGGCATGGCCCCTCCCATTGAAATGTCGAGCGACGTTAGCAGAACGTGCCGGATGCCGGTGCGCCCGGAAGTGGGGTATGTCGGTGGACTGCAACGCACAACCGCTTTGCCAATAGGCAGGCATTGCAGGTAGTCTCGTGCCAGCGCATTCACTGCCGCCGCCCATGCAAGTCTTTTCCACCAACCCCTGGTTCCAGAGCCTTCCGCAACAAGCGGCAGAGGCGCTGCTGGAAGCCGCCACGACCGTGCCGGTTGCCGCCGGTGCATTCCTCTTCCGTCAGGGCGATCCGGTGGATGCCGGTACCAACGCGTTCTTTGGTGTCGCCAGCGGCGTGCTCAAGCTGTCGATCTTCAACGCGGAGGGCGACGAGGCGATTCTTGCGCTGGTTGAGCCCGGCAACTGGTTTGGCGGGGTATCGACGTTGGATCAGCAACCGCGCGGCCACTGTGCGATTGCGCTGGAAGAGACCGAGGTGCTCGCCGTCAGTGCCGAGCGCTTCGAGGCGTTGATGCGCGATGCCGCGTTTGCGGCCGCCATCGCGCGGCTGGTGGCGATGCGTTTGCGCTTGGCCTATGGCTCGCTGGCGAGCGCCGCGCTGCACGGTACGCGCGCACGCGTGGCACGGCGGATTGCCATGCTGGCGCACGGCGATGTATCGCAATCGGCGCAAGGGCGCGCCACCATCAATACCTCGCAGGACGCGCTGGCCATGATGCTGGGCATCAGCCGGCAGACGCTCAGCAAGGAGCTGCAAGCGCTGGTGAAGCTGGGTGCCATCCGCCTGCGCTACGGGCACATCGAGATTCAAGACATGCCGCTGCTGCTGAGCGCAAGCTGAATCGCGTTCAGGTGGCCGAGCGCAGCGCCGCGAGCAGATCGTTGCCCGACCAGTTCGGGCGTGTGGCGGCGGTTTCTGCAGCATGCACCAGCGCGCAAAGCTGCGCGTTGACCGGCGCACGCTGCCCAAGCCGATCAGCCAGGCGTACGACCTCGCCGTTGATCCAGTCGACTTCGGTGGTGCGGCCGGCGGCCAGATCGTCGGACATGGACGAGCGCGCGAGCGGGTCGATCGCGAGCATCTTGCCGCCCAATCGCGTGAATATGGCATCGGGCGTGGCCAGCAGGCGCGGAATCCACGCGGGTGGTACGGGGGTGAGCTTGGCGGGCTGGATGCCTGCGCGCACCAGCAGCCGCATCGCCTCGGTTTGCGCGAGTGCCAGACAGCGCCGGTAAGCGCGCTGCGACAGTTCTTCCTTCAATGGCCGATTGGCAAGCGCATTGATGGCGTTGTTCAGGTTGAGCAGCAGCTTGGCCCATTGCACCGATGCCATGTCCGCACGCTCAACCAGCGGCAGACCGGCACGCTGGAACGTATCGAGGAAGGTGCCCAATGCCGGCGATGCAGCGACCTCCAGCTCACCCGCTGTGCCCTGATGAAAGGCGCCCGGCCCGGGCTGCATCACATTGAAGGGCACCATGCCCGCCAGCACCGTCTGCTGCGGCAGCGCGGCGCGGAGCACGTCGGCATTGCCCAGTCCGTTCTGGAAGCTGACCACCACCGTGCCGGGGCGCAGCAGCGGCTTTAGCTCGTCCGCCACGGAAGCGGTTGCGGCTGACTTGACTGTGACCAGCACCAGATCCGCCGTGGCGGCTACGTCGGGCTCGGTCACGTAGTCCACGTCGGCGGCGTGCACCTGCCAGTGGCCACCACGGTAGTCCGTCAACGTCAGGCCATGCGTGCGCAGTTCATCGCCAATGCGTGCACGCCCGACCAGTGTTACGTCAGCGCCCGCGGCCAGCAGCCGGCCCCCCAGATAGCAGCCGATCGAACCGGCTCCCACGATGCAGATCTTCGCCATGCGTCTCCTTGTTGTTGTGCAGGCACCTCAAGCCAGGCGCGGCACCTCGTACACCAGCGCCGGCTGGAGGGTGTCGATGGCGTCCACCGGCTCGGGCGGGCGCCACAGGAACAGCGAGAAGGTCATCTTCTCGGGTGTCACGTCGATGATGGTAAAGCCGTTTTTCTCGGTTGGGCGCAACGCTTCCTGCATGGCGACGGACAGTGCCGGCGTGGTCTCGATGCTGCGGAAGGCGGAGGGGAAGCCCATGTCGCCGGTGCCCAGCGTGCCGGTCATGACGGCATGCACCGGATGCGCGAACTCCAGCTCGGCCGACCGCGACATCGCCCCGACGGCCGACGCGTGAAAATCGCCCTGCACGATGACGGCGGCGCGCTGCTGCTGTTGACCGAGTGCCGCCACCAGACGCTGGTGTTGCGCGTGCCAGCCGGTCTGCCAGCCGGGCTTGGGTTGATTGCCGACCAGTCGCCCGGTCTTCGTGTCGAGCAGATCCGGATACCAGTCGCCCAGCTTGCCGGAGGAGTACGCAAACGGCAGCGATGGCACGTGAAAGAAATGTGCCGTGTCTTCCGCACGCGTGCGCGCCACGATCCAGTCTTCCACCCACTGCGGCACCACGCGTGCGTGCATGCCCTTGTTGTCGAGAAAGCGCCGGCAGTCATACAGCACCGCTTCAAGCAGGGTACCGTAGCGCAGGGTGCCGAACGCGCTGTTGGTGTCGGTGGGCATGCCCGCCTTGTCGCCGCCGGGCAGCCATACAGGGCGGTTGGCATCGGGCAGGAACTCGGGGTAGTAGCGGTGCTGTGTCAGCTCTGCGCCAATCAGCCCATACGGCTCCGGCGGCAGCGTGGCGACCTTTTCGTCAAACTCGTCGTTCTCGAAGGTGTCGTGGTCATCCGTCAGGAAGTACGCGGGCGTGGAGCGCAGCGCGGTGCCGTACAGCCCGCCGATCTGGTAGTCGCACACGCGCGTGAAGATCGCCTCGTTCTTCGGGTGCGACATCGGCACCGACATGTCGAGTGCGCCGCCAAATTTTGTCCACATCAGCTCGCGCACCTGGCGTGCGAAGGGCTTGTTCTGCGAGGTCTGCAAGTCCCAGTAGATGTGGTCGCCGTTGGCGATGACGGCATCGGGGGCGAACGCCATACCGCGCGCCAGCAGGCGGCGGCGCGCGGCCATGTCGAGCCAGGCGGTCTTGCCGGCAATGGAGGGGCCGTCGTAACCGCCGGCGCACGTGTAGGCGAGTATGCGCAGTCGCGCGGGTGTGGCGTTGGGTGCGGGGAAGGTCTTCAGCGGCCAGGCATCAGCCAGCGGCTTGCCACCAGCGTCGACAATGCGCAGCGTGTACTGCGTGGCCGGCTGCAGGCCGCGTACATCAAAGCGCCAGAAGCGGCCTGCTGTATCGGTGGGCTCGCCAGCAACACGCTTGCCGTTCACGATCAGCCACGGTGCGCGCGCCAGTGGTGCCTGAAACGATGCCTTGATGAGAAAGCGGTCATGGCTGGCCGCGGGGATCAAGTGTGCAAGCTGCCCGGCATGCCAGTTGGTATCCGCTGCCGGTGTGGTTGCGAGTGCGGTGTCGGGCAAGGTCAGGCCAAACGCGCCCAGGCCGGCCGTGGCGGTGCCGAGGGTCAGGAAATCGCGCCGGCTCATGCCGTGCGGTGCTTGGGTGCGTGGTTTGATCGGGGCGGACATCTTCCATCCTGTGGCGTGGTGCGAAGACGCCATCGTCCTGAGTCATGTCCACGCTGAATGTTCAGCTTTTGACAATCTAGGGGTTAGTCCTCAACCAGAGGCAGCGGTGCCGCGTATACGGGCAAAGCGAGTCGCGGCGAGACGGTCAGGGCTTTGCGCGTTCGATCGGCACGCCATGTTTGGCGCAGGCCGCTGCTGCACGCATTGTGCGAGACCTTGCGACAATGCACGCGAACGTGCCGCCGCATCGGCGGTGCAGCGAGGGCTGACATGCATATCACTGAGATTCGCGAGCAGGCCATTCCAGTTTCTCGGTATGACGATCTGTCCATTCCATCGGGCGGGCTGACCACCAGTCTGGTGGCCGTCACCACCGATGTGATGCGTGATGGAAAACCGGTGGTCGGTTACGGCTACGCATCGGTCGGCCGCTTTGCGCAGGGCGGGTTGATTCGCGAGCGCTTTGCACCGCGCCTGCTGCGCGCATCACCCGGTAGCCTGGCGGATGATGCGGGCACCAATCTCGATCCGTTCCGCGCGTGGCACACGATGATGGCGGGCGAGAAACCCGGCGGCCACGGCGAGCGCTGCGTGGCCGTTGGCACACTCGACATGGCGATCTGGGATGCGGCTGCGAAGATTGCCGGTGTGCCGCTGTACGCCTTGCTTGCACAGCGGCTCGGCAGGGTGGCGCAGCCGCGTGTGCGCGTGTATGCCGGCGGCGGCTATCGTTATCCGCAGGACGATCTGGCGCGCCTGGCTGATGAGATGCGCCGCTGCGTGGATCTCGGCTTCACACACGCCAAGATCAAGATGGGTGGTGCGCCGTTGGATGTGGATTGCCAGCGCATTGAAGTGGCTGCTGCACAGTTGTCTGGCACCGGCAACCTCGCTGTCGATGCCATGAACCTGTATGACCAGACCACCGCGCTGCGGGCCGCCATCGTGCTGGAGCCCTATGCGCTCTGGTGGTTTGAAGACCTGTGCGACCCGCTGGACTTCACCACGCACGCCAAGGCGGCCGAGGTGTATGCGCCGCCCATCGCGGCGGGCGAGGCGTTGTTCTCACAGGCCGAGGCGCGGTTGCTCGATCAATACGGTGGCCTGCGCAGCGCGCGCGATGTGCTGGTGTTTGACCCCGTGCATTGCTACGGCGTGCCGGGCTACCTGCGCATCATCGACACCATGACCGCGCACGGCTGGCCGCGCTATGCATTCTGGCCGCATGGCGGACATCTCTTTGCGCTGCATCTGGTGGCGGCGCTTGGTCTGGGCGGTGCGGAGGTCAGCCCGTTTGCGTTTGCGCCGTTTCGTGGGCTGGCGGATGGCGCACGCATCGAGGCCGGCAATGCAGGCTTGCCGGAGGCACCCGGGATTGGTTTCGAGACGCATGCTGAAGCGTGGGGCACGTTTCGGCAGGCTTTTGCGTGAGCACGGCAACAACGCGAACCGAACCATTGGAATGCCGATCCGGCATGCAAGCGATATGCAATTGACCAGGCCAACTTTGCGCAAATCTGGCCGATGATCGTGCAGGTTATCGCGCGGTTTATGCCTGTAGTGAGCGCGCCTCGTATTCGAGAACAAGCACTACAGATTGCCGGTATGCGCAGCATGAAAACCGTATCGAATTTTGTATAGTTTCCTCACGCTGCTTCCTGGCCTTAGCGGAGCGTAAGTCGACATCCAATCAAGATCACCCCGCTGGGAGCCTTCCTGCATGGGCGTTCGTGTTTTCTCTACCGATCATCAGGCGACGTCGTGGCGCGCGCAATGGTTGCGCAACCTGAACGCCATGCCTGATGCTGATGCCGCGTTCCGCAGCCTGCACGCGTTTGTCACCCCGCTGGGCTTTGAGTACTACGCCTACACGCTACGGACTTCTGTGCCGATCACGCGCAGTCATGCCGTGTCATGGAGCAACTACCCCGAAGCGTGGCTTGCCACCTATGCGGCACGCGGGTATGCGGAGTGTGATCCGGTGCTTCAGTTCTGCCAGCGCAGTGTCAGTCCGCTACTGTGGCCGCAAGCGGACAAGGTGGGCGAGTCGGATGCATCGTACTGGGCGGATGCGCGCGCCTGTGGGTTGCGCCACGGTTGGTCGCAGACGGTGCGCGATCATCGCGGTATCTTCGGTACGTTCAGCCTCGCGCGCAGCACCGAGCGCATCACGGAGGACGCGCTTGTCGTTGTTGAGCCGGAGATGATCTGGTTGGCTCAGCTCGTGCACGCCACCATCAGCAATCTGGTGGTCGCACAACTACTGCCCGACGCAGCGGCACCGCTCAAAGATGTTGAGCGCCGAACGCTGCATTGGACAGCGGAGGGCAAGACTGTCGCCGAGGTAGCTGCCATTCTGGAGATGACCGAGCGCAACGTCAGCTTTCACATTCAGAACGCCGTGGCCAAGCTCAACGCGGCCAACAAGACGCATGCGGTGGTGAAGGCGGCGCTGCTGGGGCTGATTCCAGCAATCGGGTAACAGCGTGTTGCCACGGGGGCTAGGCGATGGCCGACAGCGGTTGTGCGGGCTGCATCGCTTCCAGATAGAAGCCGCTGTCGCTCTGCTTGGCGCGGCGCTTGGCCAGTGCGGCTGCCGTGCCGATGTCGTCGCTGTTGCGCGCGGCGCCCGGGACCACATGCAGCGCGCCCACCGCCATCGTCACGAAGCGGAAGAACGCCGGCAGGCCCTTGCGGTCTTCCGCGTGGATGCCGCCGGCCAGTTGGTCTGCTGGCGTGTACATCGCCAGTGCATTGGTGTTGAACGTGGCGATGGCATGCTCGACGCGCGCATGCCAGTCGGCGCTCTGGAACAGGATCAGGAAGTCATCCCCACCCACATGGCCGAGAAAGTCGCGCGTCGGCTCGCACGCCGTGGCCAGTACGGCGGCGGCCATCTTCAGCATCTCGTCGCCCTGCCAGTAGCCGTACTGGTCATTGAAGGGCTTGAAGTGGTTCAGGTCGACATAGCAGGCGTAGAACTCCGCGCGCGCTTCCAGCAAACGTTCAATGTGCAGGTTCAGCGGAATGTTGCCGGGCAGGAACGTGAGCGGGTTGGCATAGCGCGCCGCTTCAATGCGGATCTCGGTGACGGTGCGCACGAGTTCTTCGCCCGTGCCCAGGCCCAGGTAGCGGCCGTGCTCGGTGATGATGAAGCCGTCGGTCAGGTAGCGCTGGTCTTCGCTCATCAGCAGTGCAGACATGTCTTCCAATGAGGCGGATTTCTCCACCAGAACCGGCTGCCGGTTGGCAAACGCCAGCGCAGATTTCTTGCCGTACAGTTCACGGTGATACGGCATCGCGTAGCGATCAATGAAGGCGCGGCGGGCGATGAGCGCCAGCGGCCGTTCGTCTTCATCGAGCAAGGCCACGGCGTGCAGATCGGGGTGACGGTTGAACAGGTGCAGCACGTCGTCGTTCCTGCAGCGCAGGGGCAAGGTCGGCGCCACGCGCAACAGCTTGCTGGCCGTGATGGCACGCCAGCCCACGCGCACGGCCTGTGGGAACACTGCAATCTGCGACGACTGCAGCACGCGCGCCGCCTGGCTCGACATGTCGCCAGCCGGCTTGTCCTGCGGTCGCCCCAGGAAGAAACCCTGGCCAAAGCGGATGCCCAGATCGCGCACCACGCCCAGTTCATCTTCCGTTTCCAGCCCCTCGGCAATGATGCTGGTCGCGCCGCCCTTGAGCGTTTGCTGCAAAGAGCGGGCGACGTCCAGCTTGGCCGGGTGCTTGGCGATATCGCGCAGGAAGTATTTGTCGAGCTTGATGAAGTCCGGCGTCAGTTCGATCAGCAGGTTCAGGTTGGCATTGCCCGTGCCGAAATCGTCCAGTGCGCACTGCATACCGAAGTCGCGCGCCACCGACAGGGCCTGGGCAAAGCTGGCGAGGTCGTCGATGGGCGTCTGCTCGGTCAGCTCGATCACGATGCGCGACGGGTGCAGATCGTGGTCGGCAATCTCATGCAACAGGCGGGCGTGATTCTGCAGCAACTGGCGCACGCCGAAGGCGCTGAAGTTCAGGAACAGCTTGCCCGGCAGGCGCATGGCCGAGAAATTGGCAATGGCCAGGCGCGCGGCGGTGGTCTCCAGCGCAACCGCGCTGTCCGTGTCCGATGCCGCGGCAAACAACGCGGCGGGTGACTCCATGGCCGTGCCCGCCGGCCCACGCAGCAGTGCCTCGTAACCAAGCACCTCGGTGGTGGATAGGCGGAAGATCGGTTGAAACACCGTACGCAGCATCTCGGGCGCAATGCCCGCCGGCAGGGGAAGCGGTGATGAGGTCATGGGTCAGGGCGCAGGATCGGACATTCCGCCTAACGGCCCACTGAACACAGAGTTAAATGAATTTTTTGTGACGTACGCTGTGGTGCGGGTTGGCGGATGATGGCCCCCACCACAGAGGGGCTCAGGCCAAAATGCTGTGTGCGCTTGCGTTTCCCTGCGGCGCCATCCATTCACGCTGCGCTTGACCCTCACACTGCGTGAGGTCCTAGCCTGGGTTCAAGCCAAAAGACAGGAGCAGGCCATGTTGTTGAAAGTGGGCGATCTCGCCAAACGCTGCGGCCTCACGGTCCGCATGCTGCATCACTACGACAGCATCGGCCTGCTCACGCCTTCGGCCCGCTCCGATAGCGGCTACCGGCTGTACGACAAGGCTGACATTGCCCGGCTGCACCAGATCCAGGCGCTGCGGCGTTTCGGCATGTCGCTAGCTGACGTTGGGGCTTTCCTGGCAAGCCCGGGCGTTCCCCTGACCACGATCATGGAACGGCAGATCGCGATGCTCGATCAGCAGATCACGCAGGCCAGCGTGCTGCGCGACCGGCTGACCCGTCTGCACGACCAGCTCATGCGCAAGGAAGAGCCCGAGCTTGCCGAGTGGCTCACAACCTTGGAATGGATGACCATGTACGACAAATACCTTTCGCAGGAAGAGCGCGAGCGCGCAGAACGGCTGGATGCGGATACCGCGCGCCACGAGCGCTGGGCGGCACTGGTGGCCACCGTGCAGGAGGCGATGACGCGCGGGGTGCATGCCCGCAGCACGGAGGCACAGGCGCTGTCCAAGCGCTGGATGGAATTGCTCGCGCAGGATACGGCGGTGGACCCGATTCTCACGGCCAAGCTACACACCATGCACATCAACGAGCCGATCCTGCAGGATCGCACCGGCATCAGCCTGGCCATGCTCGACTTCATCATGGAGGCGGCCAACGAAACCAAGCTGGCGCTCTATGCGAAGTACCTGTCGGCGCAAGAGCTGCAGTACATGCGTGCGAACTTCGGCAAGCGTGCCAACGAGTGGCCGACCCTCATTGCCGAGGTGCGGCAGCACTTGGCCAAGGGCACGGCGCCGCATGCGCCAGAGATGCAGCAGCTTGCCCGGCAGTGGATCGATCTGTTCCGCTCCTATGCGGGCGATGATCCGCAGACGCAGGCGAAGATCCGTCTGGCGATGGAGCGAGAGCCGGCGCTTTCCGCCAGCCCGTGGATGGGCCCCGACCTGATCGCCTACGTGCGCGAGGCGATGGATGGGTTGATGAAGGCGGCGTAAGCCCAAAGACAAAGCGCCCGCTGGTTCTGGCGGGCGCTTTGTTATTCAGCGATCAAGTCGTTAGTCAGCCGACTTCTGCAGCCGCCGTTTGCGCCGCACGCGTGCAACCAGCACGCCCACGACCGACAGCACGATCACCCACGGCAGCAGGTAGGCCACCGCCGAGATCACGCTCGCGCTGGCATGCACCAGCGACGGCAGGAACTCTCGCAGCGCATTGCCGATGGGCGCCCACAGGCTGCGCGCCGCAGTCTGCCGGGTGCTCAGGTCGATCGACAGCACCTCGCGGTTCACGCGGTCCATCAGATGCGAGCTCTGGCCGGTGGCGGCTTCCAGCTCGGACTGCGTTTCCGACAGCTTTTCTGCGATCAGGATCAGGTCTTCCACCTTGGTCGCCTTGCGCTGCAGGTCGAGCAGGCTGGCGCGGTAGTTCTTCAGCATCTCCAGGCGCTTGCCGACCTCGGCAATCGGCTGGCCCAGGTCATCCACGTGCGTGCCTTGGCTGACCACGCCACCGCTGTCGGCCAGACGCTTGCGCATGGCACGTACGCCCTCGGGGCTGGCGCGCAGGTTCAGGTGGGCGGTGCCGCCGCGCTGGTCACGTTCAAGCTGGATGCTGGCATCCATGACCGTGCAGTGCCAGGTGGCCTCGTTCACGCAGGCGTCCTGCAGCTCGTGGTACAGGTGCTCCATCTGCGGGGCATCGACTTCCAGCGAGACGCGATGCTCGTAGGCGAGGAACCGGCGCTCGGCACCATCAGCCTGCTTGGCGCGGGCCTCCGGTGCGGCGGCCACCATGCCAGTCGGTCCGGCGCCACCGGCTGCGCCGGGCGCTTCTTCTTTCTTGCCGCAGGCGCTAAGTGACAGCGCGATCAGGAGAACGCCGAGGAGTCTTGTCATGGGCTATATCGGTTCGGGAGAGATCGGGGGGAAATTGCGTGCGCAGTCTAGCGCACGTTTCTGAGCAGCTTCCCGGCCCGGTTTCGCCTTTTCGTTCCGACTGCACCCTCGATGTTTGGCCATGAACGCTTCCCGCCCATGTGGGAAGCGCCGTTGCATCGACCGCCACCCCGTCGGTCTGCGCGTGCTGTGCTGGGCGAATCGTCAGAAGCCCAGGTCGCTCAGGCCGGGGTGATCGTCGGGGCGGCGACCCAGGGGCCAGTGAAAGCGGCGCTCGGCTTCGCGGATCGGCGCATCGTTGATGCTCGCCAAACGACGGCGCATCAATCCGTTCTCGTCAAACTCCCAATTCTCATTGCCGTAAGAGCGGAACCAGTTGCCACTGTCGTCGTGCCACTCATAGGCGAAGCGGACGGCCACGCGATCCCCACCAAATGCCCACAACTCCTTGATGAGCCGGTAGTCCAGCTCACGTTGCCACTTGCGCCGCAGGAAGCCGACGATCGCTTCACGCCCCTGCACGAACTCGGCACGGTTTCGCCAGGTGCTGTCGACGGTATAGGCGAGCGCGACTTTTTCAGGGTCGCGGCTGTTCCACCCATCTTCGGCCAGGCGGACCTTTTCGATGGCGGTTTCCATGGTGAAGGGTGGCAAGGGCGGGCGCTGTGTGCTCATTGATGGTCTCCAGGATTGGCAAGGCGAGCGCGTAGCTCGGCGTTTTCGGCTTCGAGCCGGGCCAGTTGATCGCGAAGCGGACGGACTGCGTCGCTGACTTCCTGCTCGGTGAAGCGCGGCGTGATGTGCTGCGGGCAATTCCAGTCGAAGCTCGCGAGGTGCAGCCGGAAGATGCGTTCGGGCATCGCACGGTAGCCGGGCGCGGCAACGCGTGCAGCCAGCGCAGGGTCCGCGTCGAGCGCCAGGGTTTCAACATGGACATACATCTTGAGCCGCGCGCGGTGTGCATAGTCCATGAGGAACAGGCAAGCGCGATCGTCGGCCGCGAGATTGCCGGTGCTGATGTACTGGCGGTTGCCGCGATAGTCGGCAAAGGCAAGCGTGCGATCGTCCAACATCTTGAGGAAGCCGCGTGGGCCGCCTCGATGCTGGACGTAGGGCCAGCCCGTCTCCGAAACGGTCGCCATGTAGAAGCTGTCGCGATCGGCGATGAAGGCCGCTTCGTTGTCGGTGAACCGATCGAACTCGCGGCCCTCCTTCAACTTCAAGGCCTGCCAAACGTGGTCCACACCCATGCTGGCCTGCACCGCCCGCACGCTGGGCGTCACCGCAATATCGAGAAAACCATAGGACATCGTTGGCCTCCGCTGGTGAGAAAGCGGACCAGGGCTTGATTCAGGCCAGGTGCCTCGGTCCGGTTGCCATCGGGTTGCGATTAAGCGGCTTCTGCGGCGAGCACGACGGGAAAATCGATCTCCGTCTTCGCGACTTCGTTCAGGTAGTTCGTGAAGCTGTTCTCAGCAACGAGGCCGACAATCTCCACGATCTGGGCATCGGTAAAGCCGGCCGCGCGGACCGCCTTGATATCGGCGTCGCTAACGTGGCCACGCTCCTTCGCCACCTTATAGGCGAACTGGACAGCCGCGTTTGCCGTGGCATCGCCCGACGCACCCTGGCGATTCAGGGCGATTTCCTCCGGACTGATCTTCGCCAGATTCAGGCCGAGATAGGTGTGCGCCGACAGGCAGTAGTCACAGCCATTCACCTGGGCCACGGCCAGCGCGATCCGCTCGCGGGTCTTGACGTCGAGCGTCTTCGAGAGCGCGCCCTGAAAGCTGGTGAAGCCCGCCAGCGCGGCAGGGCTGCTGCCGATCAGCCGGAATAGGTTCGGCACGACGCCGAGTTGCCGGTTGACGGCGTCCAACGTGGGCTTGGAAGCTTCCGGCGCGGTATCAAGGGATGGGATGGAAAGGCGGGACATGGGCGTTCTCCAGTGACTCAAGCGCGGAATGCGCTCGGTGAAACGGATCTTGCCTCTTTCCATTTCTGTTGATAATCCGGCAATATTAAGAATATCTCTACCAAATTCTGGAAGGATAAGATGGATCGCCTGGAGGCCATGTCGTTGCTGGTGGCGGTTGCGGAGAAAGGCAGCCTATCTGCGGCGGGACGCGATTTGAAGGTGCCGCTGGCCACCCTCAGCCGCAAGATTTCCGAGCTGGAAACGCGGCTCGGCGCGCGGCTGCTGATCCGCTCGACCCGCAAGCTCACGTTGACGGATGCCGGGATCGCCTATGTGGCGTCGGCACGCCGCATCCTCGACGAGGTGGAGGAGGCGGAGCGCCAAGCGGCTGGCGAGTTCACCGTGCCCAAGGGGGAGTTGGTCGTCACCGCGCCGCTCATGTTTGGGCGCCTGCACGTGCTGCCGGTTGTCACCGACTTTCTGGCGGCGTTTCCTGAGATCAACATCCGGCTCATCCTGTCCGATCGCAACGTGGATCTGATTGGCGACCATGTGGACATGGCGGTGCGCATCGGGAAGCTGCCGGACAGCTCGATGGTGGCCACGCAAATCGGCGTCATGCGAACGGTCACGTGCGCCAGCCCCGGGCTCCTTGCCGGTCGCGGCACACCGCAGGCTCCCGATGATCTGTCGCGTCTTCCGTGTGTGAGCGTGGATACGCCCATGCCTTCGCCGTCGTGGCGATTTCGGAATCCACGATCCGGCACGGTGATCGACGTTCCGATCCTGCCGCGTCTGACCGTTACGACTCCGGAAGCGGCAATGCAGGCGGCAGTCCGCAAGGTCGGCATCACGCGGTTGCTGCATTACCAGGCGGCGGAGGCTGTCGAGCGTGGCGAGCTGCAAGTCTGCTTGGAGGCGTACGAGCCGGAACCCGCCCCTGTTCATCTCGTGCACGTGGCACGTGGGCAGATGCCGTTGAAGATGCGTCGCTTCCTTGATTTTGCCGCGCCACGCCTGCGGCAGGCACTCAGCGACGTGGCTTCTTCTCGGGGCAAGTCAGCGATGCGCCGGGAGTCAAACTGAGGCGCTGTCCAGCGAACAACGGTGCTGAATGAAGCCATCGTGAAATAAAAAACGCCCGCCGGCGAACCGGACGGGCGTTTTTTCTGAGGATGGCGATGCGGGTATCAGACGCCTTGCGGTACGCCGCGCGGTGCGCGTTTGCCGCTTTGCGCCGGCGCGTCTTCATGCACGTGCTCGACTTCATCCAGATAACGGGTGTGCCAGCCGCTGCGCACCCCCCAGTGGTAGAAGAACAGAGAGATCGCCGCCACGATGCCCATGTCCCAGCCGTACGGGATGTAGCCATGGCCGCCAAACTCCTTGCTGCCGCAGTACGACAGCACGGCGATGGTCGGCAGGTAGGCGATCATCCACCAGGCGCCCTTGAGCTCCGTCTTGAAGTCAGGCCAACCGGCCTTGGCCTGGTAGTAGAAGTACACGGGCAGTGCCACCAGCATCAGCACGATGATCTCGCCGGTCAGCGGCCACTTGGCCCAATACAGGATCAGCGATGCGCACACGAAGGCAAACGGTGCGATCAGCGACAGGCCTGCTAGGCGCAGCGGGCGGTGCAGACCCGGGGAGGTCTTGCGCAGCGACATCACGCTGATCGGGCCCGTCAGGTACGAGATGACGGTCGCCACCGAAATGACGGCTGCCAGCGCACCCCAGCCGCGGAAGAAGAACAGGAAGATGAACGACACGCCCAGGTTGAACCACATGGCCGGACGCGACACGCCAAACACCGGGTGCACGCGGCCGAAGATGGCCGGCATGGTGTTGTTGCGCTCCATCGCATAGATCATGCGCGTGGTGGTGGCCATGTACGTGCTGCCGGTGCCCGACGGGCTGACGAACGCATCGATGTACAGCACGATGGCCAGCCAGTTCAGGTTGAGCGCGATCGCCAACTGGGCAAACGGGGAGTGGAAATCAATGCCGTGCCAGCCACCCACCAGCGACTCCGGCGGCACCGCGCCCAGGAAGGCGATCTGCAGCGCCACATAGATCACGGCCGCCAACAGGATCGAGCCGATCACCGCAATGGGCACGTTGCGGCCCGGGTTGCGTGCCTCGCCCGCCAGGTTGATCGGGCTCTGGAACCCGTTGAAGGCAAACACGATGCCGCTGGTGGCAATGGCGGTCAGCACGGCGGACCAGCCATAGGGTGCGAAACCCTGTGCCGCGCCACTCGCGCCTTCGGTCATGCCGAAGTTGCTCGGGTGGAAACCTGCGCCGATGAGCGCCACAGCCGTCGCCGCCGGAATGATGAACTTGAAGATGGTGATGGCGTTGTTGGCCTTGGCAAACACCTTCACGCCCCAGTAGTTCAGCAGGAAGTACACGATCACCAGCACGGCAGAGAGCACCAGCCCCACCGGCGTCAGTTCGCCATGTTGGAACAGCCCCTGCGCCCACGGCCACGGCCACGAGCTCATGTACTGGATGGAGGCCTCGGCCTCAATGGGGATGACGGTGACGATGGCGATCCAGTTGGCCCAGGCCGCCACAAAGCCCACCAGCGAGCCGTGCGAGTAGCGCGCATAGCGCACCATGCCGCCGGACTCGGGGAACATCGCGCCCAGTTCGGCATACGTCAGGGCGATGGCCAGAATAACGATTGCGCCGATGACCCAGGTGAAGATGGCGGCAGGGCCTGCCACCTGTGCGGCGTGACCTGCACCGAACAGCCAGCCCGAACCGATGATCGAGCCCAAGCCGGTCAACATCAGGGGCCAGGCGCCAAGGTTGCGTTGTACGTTTTTTTCCAAGGGAGTCTCCACCCCGGCGAGTTCGGACGCTCGACAGGGCATCGCGGCTTGCTTAACAGTCCGCTTAGTTCTACCGAGGCGACGCTGTTTTGGCATCGCCCACCGTCCCATGTGGTGGGTTTCACCAGCCTGGGACATGCGTGCACGGATTGACGCG
This sequence comes from Ralstonia insidiosa, assembly GCF_008801405.1. Taxonomy (NCBI): domain Bacteria; kingdom Pseudomonadati; phylum Pseudomonadota; class Betaproteobacteria; order Burkholderiales; family Burkholderiaceae; genus Ralstonia; species Ralstonia insidiosa. The sequence continues at coordinate 817,380 of NZ_VZPV01000002.1, forward strand.
TAGCACCAACCGTACCTGTCCGGTCGCGTTGAAAGGCGGGGGCACGGTGCCTGCCTTCCGGGGGGATTCGCGTATAGTCATCGGCGACGTTGTGCAGGGTGCCGCACTTGTCGCGCGATTGCCGGAACTCGCAATGGGGCGCAATCATAGCGAAATCGCCGGCGGTTGCACCTCTTTTTCATCCGATTTTCACTGTCCCTCCCCATTTTTTTGCCCTCATGGAGTCCTCATCCGTCACATCGGTTGCACCTGCTGCGCCTGTGCAGTGGCATCGGCGCGTGCTGACGCTGGCGTTTCCCATCGTGCTGGCCAACCTGACGCAGCCGATCCTGTCGGCGGTGGATACGGCCGTGGCGGGGCATTTGCCGGGGCCGGAATACATCGGCGGGGTGGCGCTGGGCGGGGTGTTCTTCAACTTTGTGTTCTGGGGCTTCGGCTTCCTGCGCATGGGCACCACGGGGCTGGTGTCGCAGGCGCATGGTGCGGGCGATGCACGTGCGCTGCGGGCGAGCGTGGTGCGTGCGTTGCTGCTGGCACTGGCCATTGGTGCGTTGTTGCTGGTGCTGCAGGGGCCGGCCATCCGCATCACGCTGACGTTGCTGGGGGCAAGTGACACCGTCACCCGCATGGCCGAGGTGTATTGCCATGCGCGTATCTGGTCAGCGCCGTTTGCGCTGGCCAACTATGTGGTGCTCGGTACCTTGCTCGGGCGCCAGCAGGTGCGGCGCGCGTTGCTGCTGCAGGTGTTCATCAACGCGGTCAACATGGCGGCGGTGCTGGGCCTGGTGCTGGGGGCGGGCATGGGTGTCGGTGGCATCGGCGCGGCGACAGCGCTGGCGGATATCGCCGGTTTTGCGCTGGGCATGTTGCTGCTGTGGCTGCAGCGGCCGCTGGGTTTGCCGCCGCTCACGCGCGCTGAACTGCTCGCGCGCGATGCCTGGCGCCGGCTGATGGGTTTGAACACCGACATCTTCCTGCGCACGCTGTGCCTGTTGGGCGCCTTCGGCTGGTTTGCCCACGCGGGCGCCAAGCAGGGCGACGTGGTGCTGGCTGCCAACGCGCTGCTGCTCAACTTCCTGACCTTCATGGCCTACGGGCTGGACGGCTTTGCGCATGCCGCCGAGGCACTGGTGGGCGCCGCATTGGGCGGACGTGACCGCCATGCACTGCGCATGGCAATCCGCGTATCGACGTTCTGGTCAGTGCTGGGGGCGGGGCTGTTTGCGGCGGTGTATGCGTTGGCGGGCTCGGCCATCATCGGCGTGCTGACCGATCAGCCGGCCGTGCGCGAAGCCGCGCGCCACTATCTGGTGTGGGCGGCGCTGCTGCCGATCGTGTCGGTGTGGGGCTTCCAGTTTGACGGCGTGTTCATCGGCGCCACGCGCACGCGTGAACTGCTGGTGACGATGGCCGTGGCGGCTGCCGCGTTCTGGGGGTTGTCGGTCACGCTGCAACCGCTTTGGGGCAACCACGGGCTGTGGGTGGCGATGCTGGGTTTTATGGCGCTGCGTGGGTTGATGCTTGGAGTGTTGCTGCCGAGGGTGTGGCGGGCGGCTTAGGCTTCAAACGGAAAATGCTGCGCTTCGTACTGCTCGTCTTGAGATTCACTTAACTTTGAACTTTGTTCGTTTAACTCTGAACTCCACGGAAGTGCCAACGGGCACGGCCGGGCAACCGGCAGAAAGCGAGGCAGAGGCCGGAACCGGGGCACGATCGGCAGAACGGGGAGGATATTAGGCTCAGTTCGGCCAGAAGCAGCCGCTCGGTAGGTGAAGGAATACAATTTTTTCTTGCTCTCAAGGGAAGCCAACCAACGATGCATAGAACGGAAGTTTCTCATTTCTATCTTGGCCGGATAACTGATGCCTCTCGATTCTTAAGCTTTCTCGCTGAACACTACGGCGAGGATGAAAATCAACCAGTTTCCGAGTTCTACGGCTCTCAGGGTGAGTTCTTCTGTGACCATGATTTCATGGAAACAGGGCTGCGACAGTCGGGCACTTCACTCGAAGAGTTCTTTGCACCTCACTCGTACTCGGACAAATGGTCGGAAGCGCTATGTGAAGCGGCGCGCGCGGCCAATTTGGGAGATGCGAACGCGCTGATTTTCATAAATTGCGAACAGATAAAATCGCCAAGGTCAGTGCATGGAGAAGGGTTCGAACTGGTCTACATCGGGATGTTCGAATATCCAATTTGAGCTTCTCGAATTTAATTTCGCCCGATGCGACGCCTGCTGCTAGGCGACCGCTTTCGGTTGAATCCGCAGTCAAGAGCAGCCGTTGGTTGAGCAGCTTGAATCTGTATCATTTCATTCAAAGATACCTCCTTGATTCCGATGATTTCAAAAGACTTGCTTGGCGACTTCGCCGGGGCTATCTCAGGTGCAGCCACAGATGCACCAGACAAGTACCCTGATTGGAGCTACTGGACTTTTGAGACTCATATGGCCGACATCAAGGACCTGTGGGGCAAAATTCGCCTCCAGCTACTGGCGGATGAGGAGATGACCAAGTTCATCGACGAAAAGCTTCAGTACATGTTTTCGGCATTCGAGTGCGGCGACAACGACGGCGGACGCACCGCAGCATGGGCGATATACAACGCGATAAATAAACTTAGGTAGCGACTGCTGTCTTGTAGGGGTGAGTCTGCTATCGGCTGCGGATTCAACCGGTCGATGCAACAGATTGTGGAAAATTACTGCGGAATTTCTCGCTCATGTGCCGAAGGGCGCAACCCAGACGGTCTGCCAACGAACCATGCTCGCCAAACGAGAGGAGCCCTTGTAATGCTGAGAAGTACTGTAGTGCTGGTGGCCCTTGCATTGGCAACCCAAAGTGCAAGCAGTATCACGCCCGCCGACCCATCGATAGGAAGCTATCCTTGGTTTGTTGCATTGGATCAAAGGTGCCCGCAAAAGAGCGCTTCGCGCGAAGCCGCCTTGGAAAGGTACAAGCGCCACCTCATCGCCAATATCCGAGCAATAGCCGCAGGGCTACCGGAATCTCAGGCGGCCATCTTTTTGAAGCGCGCCGACGAATTGGAAAGGACTGGTCCTTCGACGGTGGACCTAGATCGCTTCGCCGACATATTCGCCAAGGGAAGTGCTGAAGAGATACAAGAACTCTGTCAGTCTTTTGAAGTCGACGTGAACGACCGGCTAGCTATCGAGCGGCAGCTCATGCAGACCGTGAATCCCATTCGGTCACCGAACACAAATTCGAGGTGAACGGCCACTTTGAGCAAGAACCACTGTCCCTTGTGGGTCGATCACGGCCAGCCCGTGCTATTTCTGACGTTGGAAACGTAGCCGGAAAGTTCAAAGTTAAGAGAACCAAACCTCGGATAGTTCAAAATTAAGTGAACCAGCAATTCAGACTGAATTGAGCGCGGTCTTTGGAAAGCGCGGCGCTCGCTGATGCGAGAGTTCAGCGTTGAGTGAGTCTCAACAGCTCGATCAGCCCGGTCATGATTCCGAGGCGATTTCTATCTGTCATGCCGGGCTTAGCGGCAGCATCGACGAGTTTCGACGCGATGGCGAGCGCCTCGTTGTAATCGTCTTCAGTCTGTAGCAGTTGCGTGCCCATTGTTTGCGTTCACTACTGCGCACACTCCACCACCAGCAACGCCGTCGCCACCGTCTTCCCCGCATTCGAAATCGCGTGCTGCACGTCCGCCGGGTAGCGCGCGGATTCTCCGTGCCGTACCTTTTTCTCGCTTGCACCCGATTGCACCGTCAGCGTGCCGCTGAGCACCGACAGGTGCTCTTTCGTCCCCACCTCATGCGGTTCTGACGCCAGCACACCGCCTGGCTGAATCGACAGCTCATACCACTCAAAACGCGCCGCCAAGTCCACCGGCCCAAGAATCTTCAATTCGCACTTGCCATCCGGGCTTTTGATGACTGGGATGGAGTGAGCCGGGATGACGGTGACGGACGGCGCCGCATCCGCCGCACCTTCGGGCGAGAGGAAATCCGCCAGCCCCACGCCCAGCGCGGTTGCCAAGCGCCACAGTACGGCCACGGTGGGGTTGGCGAGGTTGCGCTCGACCTGCGAGAGCATGGACTTGGACACGCCGGCGCGGCGCGAGAGTTCGTCCAGCGACAGCTTGCGTGCCTGACGCAGCACTTGCAGCTTGGCGCCAACGGCCGGTGGGCCGTCAGCAAGCCCTTCTTCAAACGGACGGGTGGCAGGGGCTTGTGCCATCGGATGGTATCTTGTAAATTGAACAAATTATTCGATATATCGAACTTGTTCGATTTATCGATCAACGCAGTCTACAGGAGGAGCACCATGGGGACAACGGCAGGCAATGCCTCGACGGGGGCTTCGATCGAAGCTTTCTACGCCAACATCCGCCACGAGCTGGAAGCCATTGAGGAGGCCGGTCTGTACAAGACCGAGCGCATCATCACCTCGCCGCAGGGCAGCGTGATCCACACGGCTGACGGTAAGGAGGTCATCAACCTCTGTGCCAACAACTACCTGGGTTTGTCGTCGCACCCCGAGGTGCTGAAGGCCGCGCACGAGGCACTGGATTCGCACGGCTTTGGCCTCAGCTCCGTGCGCTTCATCTGCGGCACGCAGGATCTGCACAAGACGCTGGAAGCGCGGCTGGCCAAGTTTCTCGGCACGGAAGACACCATCCTCTACGGCTCGGCGTTCGATGCCAACGGTGGGTTGTTTGAGACGTTGCTTGGCGCCGAAGACGCCGTCATCAGCGATGAGTTGAACCACGCGTCCATCATCGATGGCATCCGCCTGTGCAAGGCACAGCGCTATCGCTACAAGCACAACGATCTGGATGACCTGCGCGCGCAACTGAAAGCCGCCGATGCAGCCGGCGCGCGCTTCAAGCTGGTCTTTACCGATGGCGTGTTCTCGATGGACGGCACCATCGCGCGGCTGGATGAAATTCGCGCCATTTGCGATGAGTTTGGCGCATTGCTGGGCATTGATGAGTGCCATGCCACGGGCTTCCTGGGCAAGCGCGGGCGCGGCTCGCACGAGCACCGCGGCGTGTTCGGCAAGATCGACATCATTACCGGCACGCTGGGCAAGGGCCTGGGCGGTGCATCGGGTGGTTTTACCAGCGCGCGCAAGGAAGTGGTGGCGCTGCTGCGCCAGCGCTCGCGGCCGTATCTGTTCTCGAATACCGTGGCACCGGCCATTGTTGGCGCCAGCATCAAGGTGCTCGACTTGCTGGAGGCCGATACCTCGTTGCGTGACAAGCTGGAAGACAGCGCACTCTACTTCCGCCGCAAGATCGTTGAACTCGGTTTTGACATCAAGCCGGGCGACCACCCCATCGTGCCGATCATGGTGTACGACGCGCCCAAGGCGCAGGCGCTGTCCAAACGCCTGCTGGAGTTGGGTGTGTATGTGATCGGCTTCTTCTACCCGGTGGTGCCCAAGGGGCAGGCGCGTATCCGCGTGCAGATCAGCGCGGTGCACGAGCGTGAGCAGCTTGATGCGGCACTCAAGGCGTTTGAAACCGCCGGCAAGGAACTGGGGATCATCTGATGAGCAGCAGTACTGGCACTGGCACCGCGCCGCGCATTCTCATCATCGGCGCCAATGGGCAATTGGGGACGGAGCTGGCGGCGGCGCTGGCCGAGCGTTACGGCACCGGCAACGTGGTGACCAGCGACATGGTGCCCAAGGGGCGCCATCCGCAGATCCGCCACGAAATGCTCGACGTGACCGATCGCGGGCAGTTGCGCGAGATCATCGAGCGCCACGGCATCACGCAGATCTATCACCTGGCGGCGGCGCTTTCGGCGGCCGCCGAGCAATCGCCCACGTGGGGCTGGCAGCTCAACATGAACGGCCTGCTGAACGTGCTGGAGGCCGCGCGCCAGCACAACATCGAGCGCATCTTCTGGCCGAGTTCAATTGCGGCATTCGGGCCCACCACGCCGGCCGACAACACGCCGCAGAGCACGATCATGGAGCCCAAGACGGTCTACGGCATCTCCAAGCTGGCGGGCGAGGGCTGGTGCCGCTGGTACTTCGAGCACCACGGTATCGACGTGCGCAGCCTGCGCTATCCGGGGCTGATCTCGTACAAGACCGCTCCGGGCGGCGGCACCACCGATTACGCCATCGACATCTTCCATTCCGCCGTGAAGGGCGAGCGCTACACGTGCTTTCTGGAGAGCGACGAGGCGCTGCCCATGATGTACATGCCCGATGCCGTGCGCGCCACGATCGAGTTGATGGAAGCACCAGCCGAGCGCATTACCGAGCGCGGCAGCTACAACCTGGCGGGTGTGAGCTTTACGCCGGCGGAGCTGGCGGCGGAAATCCGCAAGCATCATCCGGCGTTTGACGTGGCGTACGCGCCGGATTTCCGTCAGGCGATTGCCGCAAGCTGGCCCAACTCGATCGACGATTCGGTCGCCCGGCGCGACTGGGGTTGGAAGCCCGAGTACGGCGTGGCGGAAATGACGACCGACATGCTGAAGAACCTCGCGCACCTGGCGCATTGAGCACCTGCCCGGCAGTCGGCGGAAATAGAGCCGACTGCCGGGCTGCTCCCAGTATCGGCCGGACAGGTTGTGTCCAACCATGCAGCATGCCCGCCCCTTCCTGCTCCCGTGGCATGCCCTGTCCGCCGCACCCACTTCGTGATGCGGCGTAAGCGCCTGAGCGGCGCTGCATCCGTCACCTCCGCATTGCTTGCAGCACATGTTTCCGTGACCAAGCGGCGCCGGCCTCTCTTGCCTGGTAAGTTTTAAAACAGGTTGTAAAAACGTTCAGTTATCGACCAACGGCACGAGCGTGCATTCGCCACGCGTCCTGAAGTCGTCACCATCCGGCTACAAAATCGGGTGCGTGCGCGGCAGTGCAGCAAACGGTGCTGCAGGCCATTGAGCCGTTGCTGCAGCGGGTTTCAACCACCTTCCGACCGGTCGGTTTTGTGCCAAGTGTGTAAGCAGATGTTGCATTGCACGGTTCTGGCCCGATGCTTGCTCAATGTCGTGCGGTCACGCTGCGTGAGCAAGCGCTTTGCGCCTCACGCACACAACGTTCTTCCAAATAAGCGGATCCGGAGCAATCCACGGCATTCGCACTTCGCTTCTCCACTGCTGGCGCTCTCGCACTTCGCCGGTGGCAGGGCGCTTCTTTCGGACGGTCCCGGGGTTTCAACGGTCGACTACGCGCACGTGCACGCCTGCCGCGGCAGGCTCGGTATGCGCGCGACCGGAATCGCTTCACCAGAAAACGAGGAAACCATGAAAGCAGTCCTGCTGGAGAATCATCCGTTGCTGCGAGCCGGACTTGGCGCACTGCTCAAGCATCCCACCCTGGGCCTGGAAGTCGTTGCCCCCGTGTTGCCGGTTGGCGAGCCGGGCGACGTGCATGCTGTTGATACGCGTGCCGACCTGCTCGTCATCGGCCTGGACGAAGCCGATGGCCCAGTCGACACGGCCCAATTGCGTGAAGCCATTGCTTGCAGCGAGGCCAGCCGCGTGGTGTTGCTCGCGGCCCGCCTGTCGGCAGAAGAGGCGCACGTTGCGATGACGTGCGGGGTGGATGCCTATGCCGCCAAATCACAGCCGCCTGAAGTGCTGCTGGCCACGCTGCAGCTGGTGCTGGCGGGCGGGCAGTCGTATCCGGCATTGATGCCACGCCCGGCCGCCACGGCCGTCACCATGCTCGCGCTTGATGCGTCGGAAGCCGCGCAGCGGTTGAATGTGTCGCTGCGCCAGTACGAGGTGCTGGTGCTCCTGTCGCGCGGGCATTCGGTCAAGGGTGTTGGCCGCCTGCTCGGCATTTCGGAAGCCACCGTCAAAACGCACGCGTGCACGCTGTATCGCCGCCTCAATGTGCGCAATAAGAGCGAAGCCGTGTATGCGGCCATGCGCCTGGGCATTCCGCTGGAACTGCAAGGCACTGCCATGGCGCAGGGTGAAACCACTGCCGCCGTGCAGGAAGACACCGCCGTGTTTGTCCAGACCGCTGCCGGCCCGTCGCGCGCGTCTGCGTCCACCTCGATGTCTGCCACCGATGCTGTGATGAGCGCGCCCCGCGTTGCGGTGGCCGACCACGGTGCGGAATCGCGGTGGGCGGCCATGACACGCGCCTTTGGCGGCGTGACACCCGCCAAACCACCACGCCCGCACGTGCGCACCGCCAACGGCACAGCCCGCTTGGGCTGACACGCTCGGGTCTCCAGCGTCCGATCCCCACGTCACGCGGTTGACCGCGTTGAGCGCATCGACGTGCTGTACGGCTTCTGGCGTCGGGCAACATCGTTGCGGACGAAGACTGATCGCTTGAACCGGCAGACGGCCATGGCGTGCCTTTCCCTGGAAGGCGCGCGCCTTCTATCGCATGTCGTTCACGCTTGTTGAGGCTGGGCGCTCTTGGGCGGATAGGCCTCCTCCAGCGCGATAGCGCCCGTCTCCAGCAACGACTTCAAGTTGGACAGAATCTTCGGCCAGCCACCCGACACGGCTTCGATCAGCTTCGAAGGTGCACGCTCGATGCTGTGCGTGATCGTCAGCTTGACTGCCGTGCTGCTGGGCTCCAGTTCCATCGTGCAGAGTGACGGGCCCTCGGCCTTGAGTTCGGGTTTGGTCTGGTGCTGCCAGCGGATGACCAGGCGACGGGGTGGCTCGGCCTCGACGATCTGGCCGTCGTCGAAGACCACACCGTCGCCGGATACCAGCGCCCACGAAGCGCCCGCCGTCCATTCGCTTTCACAGCGCATGCCGAACCAGTACTGCTTCATGGCGTCGGCATCGGTGAGGGCATGCCACAGCCTCTCGGGTGTCGTGCGGATATAGGTCACGTAGACAAAGGTCGACTGCGGCATGGGCGTTCTCCCGTTGTTGTTTCAGCATAGAACGCGCGACCAGGCACGAAAACCAGAGTGGCGTGTTGCGTCGCCCATGGTGTGAGTTCCAGTTTAATGGATGGTAAATCCAGTATGATGGAAATCATCGAACCGCTGCACCGGAGCTTGCATGACTTCCCCCGCACCCCATGACGACATCCGCCTGATCGACTGCACCGAGGCCGAGCATGCGTCAGCCATTCTTGAAATCCTGAACGAGGCCATCGTCAACTCCACCGCGCTGTACGACTACGTGCCGCGCCCGCCGCAAGCCATGGAGACCTGGTTTGCTGCCAAGCGTGCGGGTGGCTTTCCGGTGGTGGGCGCGGTCGATGCCGCGGGCAAGCTGCTGGGCTTTGCGAGCTGGGGCACGTTCCGCGCGTTTCCCGCCTACAAGTACACGGTGGAGCACAGCGTGTACGTGCACCACGCATGCCGTGGCCGCAAGCTTGGCGAGCGGTTGCTGCGCGAGTTGATCCGCCGCGCAAAAGAAAAGCAGGTGCACGTGCTGGTGGGCTGCATTGATGCGGCCAACGGGGCGAGCATCGGCCTGCACACCCGCCTGGGGTTCGTGCACGCGGGCACCGTCAAAGAAGCCGGCTTCAAATTCGGCCGCTGGCTGGATGCCGCGTTCTATCAATTGAATCTGCAAATGCCTGAGCAACCGGTTGACGGTTGATTGCTGCAGCAGCAACAAGGCTCAATGCCGCTGGCAGACGCCCTAGCAAAAAAAGACTAGGGCGCACACACAAGGCCAGCGCAATCGTTGTCACCCGTTCGCGCGTTTTGAGGGCAAACGTATGTCGCCCGACAAGGTGCGTAAACGTGTGAACGATCGTGCAGCGCATCACGCAGACGTGGTGAGCGGGCGCCTTGATTGGTCGTTCACGCACGCCTATGCTTGGTTCTCCTGCAGGCCGGCACAGCACGCGCGCGCTCATTTTCATCGGCTCTTGCAGTGCTCATGGTGTCAGTGAATCAAGCCTATCGTCACGGCGGCCCTTCCGTGACCGACAACCACGATGGAGTCGACTGTGCTGAGTCCCCATGAATTTGCCGTCCTGCTTCTCGTCAACGATGGTGCCGAGCCCGATGAACTCGATCGTGCCGATGTCGAGGCGCTGATCGAGCGGCAGCTCGTCACGCTGGAGCATCGTGGCCCCGACCGTTGCTACGCGCGGGTGACCCTTCAGGGGTATGTCTTCCTCAAAGCTTCGGGCCTTGTTCGCGCCAGCGGGCGAAGGTTGGCCACCGCCACTGCGCATTGAGCGTACGGCTTTCGCGCACGAACGCTTCCTCATTCCTGATGTGCAGCCAATACGGCATCCGGCCGTGACCGTTGCCGTTTGCGGCCTCGATCGTGCGCGGTGTGCGGATCACCATCGTCCATAGGCCGCCAAGGATCACGAGCGCGAAATGCGCGATGAAATGTGCGAGCACATGGAGCATGGATCCACTCACGCGATGACAACACCAAGCGGCCCACGCGGTGCAACTGCATGGGCCTTTTTGCTGTGCTGAGGCAGGCGAATATGGGTTGGGATGGCGACGGTATCGGTGCAACACTGAAGCGGTTGGTGTGCCTCGCACGGAGGCGGACATGTTGAAGATCGGTCGAAGTGTGGGCATGGCAGCACTGATGTCCATTGCGCTTGCCATCGGCACGGCGCAGGCACAGTCACCGCAATCGTCATCGTATGAAGGCTTTGCCGTGCCGATTGGCAGTGCACCGCACGACGTTGCGCCATCCCCCGACGGCACCGTGTGGTACACCGCGCAGGCGCAAGCCGCGGTGGGACGGTTGGACCCACGCAGCGGCAAGGCGGATCGTGTTGCGTTGGGCACCGGTTCAGCGCCGCATGGCGTGATCGTCGGTCCCGACCTGGCCGCGTGGGTGACCGACGGCGGCCTCAACGCCATCGTGCGCGTTGACCCGAAAACGCTCGCCGTCACGCGCTTTCCGCTACCGAAGAACCGCACCGACGCCAACCTGAACACCGCCGTTTTCGACAAGCAAGGACACCTGTGGTTTACCGGACAGAGCGGCATCTACGGCGAGCTGGACCCCGCCAGCGGAAAGATGCGCGTGTTCGATGCACCGCGCGGCCCCGGTGCCTACGGCATCTGCGTCACCCCAAACGGCAACCTGTACTTTGCATCACTGGCCAGTAGCTACCTGGGCCGCATTGATCGTGTGAGCGGTGCGGCCCAGGTCATCGAACCGCCAACGCCAAAGCAGGGCGCGCGCCGCGTCTGGGCGGATTCAAAAGGGCGCGTCTGGATCAGTGAGTGGAATGCGGGAAAGGTCGGTATGTTCGATCCGGCAACCCATCAATGGCGCGAATGGAAATTGCCCGGTGAAGACCCACACGCCTATGCCATCTTTGTCGATGACAAGGACATCGTTTGGCTCAGCGAGTGGACCGCCAACGCACTGGTGCGCTTTGACCCGCGCACCGAGACGTTTGACGTGTTGCCGATGCCCCGGCCGCATGCGCGTGTGCGTCAGATGATGGGGCGGCCGGGAGAGCTGTGGCTGTCGGAGTCTGGCACCGATCATTTGCTGCGCTATCAGACGAACGCAGCAGGGGCGAGCGGGAACTGAAGGTGTATCGCCACGCGGGGTTTCGTAAGCTCGCTTTTTGCTGGGTGACTAGTTGTCGAGCCTGAAGACATATGACTTGCTTGCCACGACAGGTACAGCTTGGCCGTGTTGCCGATAGGGCGTGCACCTGACGGTACGGGCGGCAGTGGTGGCAGCGTTGTCAAGGCGCGGTGAGCCGGATGAAGAGGTCAGTGCCACATTGGTGATCTCACCGGTTTCACCAATGAAGAGCTTGACTGTCGCTCGACCTTCCTCGCCCATCTTTTGTGACATCGGCGGATACACCGGCTGTGGATCATTGCATTGGATGGTGTTGGCGCCAGTGTTGCCCATCGCGCTCGATGCCGGAGGTGGTGCGATCGTCGATGAAGGGGAGCGCTGCGCCAGAAGATCATGGCCGCCTGCAGTGCTTGATTCGTGAGACGCCATCGATTGCGGCACGGGTCCGTTGCCGAGCAAGCGCGCGCCATTGATCAGCACAATCAACACTAGCCATACCCACCACCAGCTAAAGAATGACCGTTTGGATGAGGAAGGCCCAGACGACTGCCGCTGCGGCGCCTGCTCCCCGCGCTTGCCAGGCGGCAACGCGGCATACAGTTCTCGCCAACGCGGCAGTTTGCTGACGTCGGTGATGATGCCCAGCCACGTTGGAAAATTCCTAACCGTGTTTTCCAGCAGTAGGAAAGAGTCCTGCAGCTCCCGACGGTTCGGCTCCGACGGATTGCGCAAGCGCTGGATGAGCGCGCGTTGCTGAGCGCGATCCTTCGGCGGCAGGCGATCGAACAGCGCGCGCTCCTGCAAAGCACGGTCGAGCACGAAGCCAATGTTCCCGAAGTTCTGCAGGTGCCGACGGTCTTCGTTCCAGCGGAACACATTGGTGGCGGCGACGAGCAGCGCTTCATGACCGGGCTTCCACCCCTGTGTGAGCAGGGCCGCGAACTTGTACTCGAACATCTCGCGCGCGGTCATGCTGATTAACGCGTCGCCGGCCATGAGTTTTTCAAGCGCGGCCTGCCACGTGTGGTAGTCCGGCATGGTCTTCGGGTTGGCCGCGGCTGCCTTGAATGTATCCATGAAGCTGGCAAACGCGGTGTTGGCATGCGCTGCTGCGTCGTCTTGCTGTGTCGGCGCCGGCACGGGCGCTGTTGCTGGAGGCGGCGATGTCGCCTCCACGCGTAGCTTGGGGATCGCCACGTTCGGCGGCGCAAAGGATGCCGTGGGCGCCGGGCTTGGCGCCGCGTCGGCTTCGTCCTCGTCCTCTGCGTCAAGGTCTTGTTCCGGCGCTGATCTGCTGGGCTGTCGCGCCCACATCAGCGCCGCGTCGTAAGCGGCGCGCAGAGCCTGAAAGCCCGCCGGGTCGGCTTCCTGGTCGATCTTCTTGAGCTTCTGGGCGTACGCGCGCCGTATTGCGCGCTCGTCCGCCGAGGTATCGAGTTCGAGTTGCTGCAGAAAGCGCGGCACCATGATCATTCCGGTCACGAATCAGGCTTGGGGTTCTGGCTGCGGGAAGACGCGGATCTGGCGCTCGACGTGCTCCACCAGTTCGTCGAATTTCTGTCGATCAGCCTGAATGCGGTGCAGCTCCTGCGATGCCAGTGACGCTTCGAACAGCCGGATCTGGGCGCCGAACCATTCACGCTCCTTACCGCGCAACTGCTGATACAACCGTTCCGCGCGCGCCATCAGCGTGCGGTTCTCCATTTGGTCACGCGGATGGATCTTGAGCGTCGACAGCGCGGCGAGCTTCTCTGCGATTTCCTCTTCAGACAGCAGGCCTGGGTTGTCTTCAATGATGAGGCTCACGGTTTCCTGCGTCTTCTGCACCGTGGCTTCGACCTGCAGCAGGCCATTGACGTCATAGGTGAAGCGCACGTCGACGGCACACTGGGCGCGCGGGAGGTCCGGCAAGGGCACTTTCAATGTGCCCAGCTGAATGTTCTCGGTCACGAGACGGGCTTCGCCTTGATAGACGTGCAGATCCACTGCGCGTTGCTGTTCGCGGATCGGGCTGTAGGTCTTCACCCGGCTGATCGGCACCGGGCTATTGCGCTCGATGATCGGGTCAAAGTGGCCGTCGGTATAGGAGCCGTCAGGGAGCTGCATGGCCACGGCGACGCCGAGCGAGTAGGGCGCGACGTCTGTCATGACGACATCATCCAGCGCGGCATCCTTCATCTTCAGGCCGGCCTGTACGGCAGCCCCCAACGCCACCACCTCATCCGGATTGATTTCGCACTCCGGAAAGCGCCCGAACATGCGGGCGACCATGCGCCGGACCACCGGCATGCGCGTGGCGCCGCCCGCCAGCACGATCTTGTCCAAATCCGTACCGCGCAGGTTGGCGTCGCGCAGGGCGCGTTCCACCGGCGCACGCAGCCGCTGCAGCAGCGGGGCGCAGATCTGCTCGAACGTGGCTTCATCCAGTTCCAGCGTGTAGGTATCGCTGTTGTGAGCGACCTCGATCGTGGCCGCAGGCTGTTCCGACAGCGCGCGTTTGGCTGCTTCGACCTGCGCGGTGAGCCGTTGCATGAATGCGGCATCGGTCTTGAGCTTGGCCGGTGCCTTGGCTTGGTCGAAGAAGCGGTCGATGATGCAGGCGACGAAGTCTTCGCCACCGAGGAAGTTGTCGCCGGCAGACGCCCGGACTTCCATGACGCCCTCGAACATGTCGAGCACCGACACGTCGAACGTACCGCCGCCCAGGTCGAATACAAGGAAGCGGGTTTCGGCGCCAAGCTGATGGATGCCGTAGGCCAGGGCTGCCGCAGTGGGTTCGTTCAGCAGCCGATCGACTTTCAGGCCTGCCATGACACCTGCTGCGCGCGTGGCCTTGCGCTGCGCGTCGGAAAAATAGGCGGGAACAGTGATGATGGCTTCGGTGATCGGCTGGCCCAGCGCGGCTTCCACGTCTTCTTTGAGCGAGCGCAGTACCAATGCCGAAAGCTCTTCCGCACGGAACTCGCGCTTGCCAAGGCGGATGGTGCGCTCGCTACCCATGAAGCGCTTGAACACGGCGGCGGTCTTGTCCGGATGCGTTTGCAGCCGCTCGCGCGCCGCGCGTCCGACGAGGATGGTGCCGTCTTCATCCAGGCTCACACAGGAGGGTGTGAGGTAGTCCCCAAGGCTGTTCGGAATCAGGCGCGGCTGCCCGTCTTCCCAAACGGCCACCAGGCTGTTTGTTGTTCCCAGATCAATACCGATGATCATCCCGCCCCCAACAACTTTGATGCGGCCTTCAGGCCACTTGTGATTTCTGTCGGATGCGTAACGTGAATCGCAGGGGCCTGTCTGTCATGCCGCCAATGCGGCGATCGACATAGCATCGCGCACCGGATGGCGCGATCAGGCAACGGAATCACGACGCGGCGGCCAAGATACCACGGCAGAAGTGCCGGGGCCGCCGCACAGGAGAGGGGTGTTGTGGTGTTGCGTTGAGGGGCCCGCTGCCTCTAAGCCTCCACTTCCGCCAGCGCCTTGAGCCCCACCGACAGCATGGCCAGATCTGCCTGCCCCGCAGCCACCTGATCGGCAATCACGCGGTTGTAGCGCGCCAGTGCCTCCTGCCGGGTGGCTTTCCACGTATCGACCAGCGCCTCTGCCCCAATGCCGGCGGGCGCATCACGCAGCACCGAGCCGGTCAGCCTGCGGCGCAGTTGCCCCAGTTCCTCAAGCAACGTGGCGCGCGCCAGCATCTGCCAGTGGGTTTGCGTGGGCAGGTTGAGGATGCCACCCTGCAGCCAGCCATAACCCAGCGGCTGGTCGAGCGCAAAGTACACGCGTGCGGCGAGCTTGGCATCGCAACCACTGGCGGCGGCCACTTCGGCAATGTCGAGCAGCGACACGCGCGCCGGCACACCTGCCGCGGTGCGTGCCAGCGCTTCGGGAACGCCCTCGTCAGCCAGTGCCTGCTGCTGTTGTGCCGACGTGCGCGCGGAGTCTTCCGTTTGCAAACCATCCACTTCCGGCGCCAGCGCATCCACCGCATCGCGGAAGCGTGCCACCGTGGCCGGCACGTCTGCTATGCGCCGCCGCAGGAACCACAGCGTAGCGCGCTCGTGTAGCTGCGCAAATGCGGTGAACAGCGCCGTCTGCGTTTCGTGCGGCACCTGCGCATCCAGCCCGTCGACTTGCTCCCAGAGCGGGTCCATCCGATAGACCGCGCGCGCCACCAAGCTGGCCCACACAACAGCCAGCGGCTCGGCGCCGGTTTCTTCGGCAAGGCGATGCACGAACGTCACGCCGGCGCGGTTGATGAGCGCATTGGCGTGCATGGTCGCCAGGATCTCGCGCCGCAGCGGGTGCCGCGGCATGGTCGGGCCGCAACGTGCCTGCAGCGGATGCGGAAAGTAGCCGGGCAGTCCGTCGGCCACGAAGGGCTGGTCGGGCAAATCGCTGGCCAGCAGCGCGTCGTACAGCCACATCTTGCTGTAGGCCATCAGCACCGCACGCTCCGGTGTGGTGAGGCCCCCGCTGGCGGCGCGCCGCGCGTCGATCTCCTCGTCGGGCGGCAGGAATTCAATGACCCGGTTCAGGCGCCCGGTGCGTTCCAGATAGCGCATCAGCCGCGCTTCGGCATCCAGCCACTGCGTCGTGCGCGTGCGTGCGAGTGAAAGCGCCTGCGTCTGGAAGTAGTTGTCGCGCAGCACCAGCGTGCCCACCTCGTCGGTCATCTCGGCGAGCAGTGTGTTGCGCTGCTTGAGTGTCATCTCGCCGTCGGCCACCACCAGGCCCAGCAGGATCTTGATGTTGACCTCGTGGTCGGAGCAATCTACGCCGGCGGAGTTGTCGATGGCATCAGTATTGATGCGGCCGCCATGCAGTGCATATTCAATGCGGCCGAGTTGCGTGCAGCCCAGGTTGCCGCCTTCAGCGACGACCTTGCAGCGTAGCTCTGCACCGTCCACGCGCAGCCCGTCGTTGGCGCGGTCGCCCACCTGGGCATGCGTTTCGCTGCTGGCCTTGACGTAGGTGCCGATGCCGCCGTTGTAGAGCAAATCCACCGGCGCCTTGAGGATGGCGTGCAGCAGATCATTCGGTGCCATCTCCGTCGCCGTCACATCCAGCATCGCACGCACTTCGGGCGACAGCGGAATCGACTTGACTGTGCGCGGGAAGATGCCGCCCCCCGGGCTGATCAGCGTCTTGTCATAGTCGGCCCAGCTTGAGCGCGGCAGGTTGAACATGCGTTCGCGCTCGGCAAAGCTGGTGGCCGCATCGGGGGATGGATCAAGAAAGACATGCCGATGATCGAACGCCGCCAGCAGACGGATATGGCGCGAGAGCAGCATGCCGTTGCCAAACACATCGCCCGACATATCACCCACACCCACCACGGTGAAGTCCTGCGACTGCGTATCGACGCCCATCTCGCTGAAGTGCCGCTTGACCGATTCCCACGCGCCGCGTGCGGTGATGGCCATCTTCTTGTGGTCATAGCCGACCGAGCCGCCGGAGGCAAACGCATCGCCCAGCCAGAAGCCGTATTCCGCAGAGATGGCGTTGGCGTAGTCGGAGAACGTGGCGGTGCCCTTGTCGGCGGCCACCACCAGGTAGGGGTCGTCCTCGTCATAGCGCACCACGTCGCGCGGTGGCACGAGGTGGCCGTCGACGTAGTTGTCGGTCAGGTCAAGCAGGCCGCGCAGGAAAGTTTGGTAGCACGCCACGCCTTCGGCCAGGTACGCATCGCGGTCTCCGGCGGGCGGCGGTTGCTTGACGATGAAGCCGCCCTTGGAGCCCACCGGCACGATGACGGTGTTCTTGACCATCTGCGCCTTGACCAGCCCCAGCACCTCGGTGCGGAAGTCTTCGCGCCGGTCAGACCAGCGCAGCCCGCCGCGCGCCACCTTGCCACCACGCAGGTGCACGCCCTCCACACGCGGCGAATACACCCAGATCTCGAACATCGGCTTGGGCTCGGGCAGGCCCGGCACGCGCGCAGGGTCGAACTTGAACGACAGGTACGGCTTGGATTGCCCGGCCTGCCCACCGTCTGCCGCACTCTGGAAGTAGTTGGTGCGCAGCGTGGCCTCCAGCACGCCCAGGAACTGACGCAGGATGCGGTCTTCGTCCAGGTTCGGCACCTCTTCCAGCGCTTCGGCAATCTGTGCGCGCAGCTTGTCGGCATCGCGCGTGCGTTCGACCTCGTTGAGTGCTGGGTCAAAGCGCACCAGGAACAGGCGGACCAATGCCCGGGCAATGGACGGATTGCCCGTCAGCGCGCTTTCCATGTAGGCGTTGCTGAACGTCGAGCCGATCTGGCGGATGTAGCGCGCATACGCTCGCAGGATGCGTACCTCGCGCCACGTCAGGCCCGCCTGCAGCACGAGACGGTTGAGATCGTCGTTCTCGACCTCGCCCGTCCAGATGCGTGCGAAGGTGTCTTCAAAGCGCACGCGTGCTTCGTCGAGATCAACCTCGCTGCCGTCGATGGTCTCCATACCGAAGTCGTGCATCCAGATGGGGACGGCATCGGCAGGTTCGACGCAGTAGGGGCGCTCTTCGTTGACGCGCACGCCAAGGTGCTCAAGCATCGGCAGGCTGCGCGACAGCGAGGTCGGCTCGCCTGCGCGGTAGATCTTGAAGCGCAGTGCACCGGTAGGGGCCTCTAGCGGCCGATAGAGCTGCATCGTGAGCGTGCCGGCGGCAGCGGCTTGCTGTGCCGATGGTGAAGCCGCCAGCAGTGGCTCCATCAGTTCGATGTCGCGCACGGCAAGTCGCGCGGGGTAGTCCTCGCGGAAGCCAGCGGGGAAGGCATCGCCATAGCGACGCAGCAGGCGGTTGCCGCGCTCCTCACCACCGCGCTCCAGCAGGGCATCGGCGAGGTCGTCCTGCCAGCGCCGTGCGGTCTGCACGATGCGCTCTTCCAGTTCCGCCACATCCACCTCGGGCACGTTGCCCGGCTGTGTGCGCACGGTGATGTGGATGCGCGCGAGCATCGACTCCGACAGCAACGGTGTGAACTCAACCCCCGTGCCGTGATAGGCGTCCTGCAGCAGCTTCTGAATGCGAATGCGCAAGTCGGTGTTGAACTTCTCGCGCGGTACGAACACAAGGCACGACACGAAGCGGTCAAAGCGGTCACGCCGCACAAACAGGCGCGTGCGCTGCCGCTCCTGCAGCCGCAGGATGCCGAGCGCGATGTCGTGCAGCTCCTCACCCTCAAGCTGGAACAGCTCATCGCGCGGATACTGTTCGAGAATCGTAATAAGTGTCTTGGCAAGGTGCCCGTTCGGCAGGAAGCCAGTGCGCGCGATCACGCTGGCGACCTTGCGCCGTGCCAGCGGAATGCTCTCTGCCGGCACCATGTACACGGTGGAGGTGTACAGCCCCAGGAAGCGCCGCTCGCCGCAGGTGCGGCCTTCGGCATCAAAGCGCTTCACACCCACATAGTCTAGATAGCCGGGGCGGTGCACCGTGGCACGCGAGTTGGCCTTGGTGATAAAGATGGGGGCCGGGGCGTTGATGATCTTGACCGCGCCCGGAGCAAGTCGCGAAAGGTCTGGGCTAGCCGCATCGCGCAACGCTTCGCGCAGCACGCCCAGGCCCGTGCCCGGCAGACCTTGCAGGTAGTGGCCATCTTCTTTCACGACGAGTTCGTAGTCGCGATAGCCCAGGAAGGTGAAATGCCGATCCAGCATCCATGCCAGAAAGGCTTGTGCCTCGGCAATCTCCGTGCGCTCGGTTTCATCGGCCGAAGCATGCGCGGCGCGCGCGCCCAACGCATCGATGGCGGATTGCGCTGCAGCTTGCATCGGCTTCCAGTCTTCCACGGCGGATCGCACGTCGCGCAGCACGCGCACCAGGCCGTCGTGCAGCGCCTGCAGCCGTTGCGGCTCAGAGAAACGATCGACCTCGATGTGGATATACGACTCGTAGTGCGCGTCGCCATTCGTGTCGTCGTTGGCGTCGGCTGGCGTGTCACCCGCGAGTGCGGCCGGCCGGAGCACGCCGCCGGCTTCTACCGCCGTGCGGGTGCCCGACGCGTCGCGCCGCATGCGGTAGACGGGGTGGAAAGCAGAATGGAGCGCCAACCCTTGCCGGTTGATCTCCATGGTGACGGAGTCAAACAGGAAGGGCATGTCGTCGTTCACGATCTCGACCACCGTGTGGCCGCAGTACCAACCGTGCTGTTCCAGGCTTGGGTTGTAGACCCGCACGCGTGGTTGCCCTGACACGAACTTCTGGCCGAGCTGCCAGTGCGCCATCGCTGCGCCGTAGAGATCGGCCACGCTGCGCGAGACGACGTCTTCGGGGTCGGCCAGTCCGTAGTAGTGCCGCATGAATGGCTCGAACAGCGCGGCCATGTCTGGCGCACGTCCGCGTGCGAGGGCCACTGCATCCGCCATGTGCTGACGGACTTTTTCTTCGTGCTGGGCAGACATGGGCGATCTCCCGAAAAGCGCGGAAAAAACGGCTTTTCCATGCTACGCCGCGTGCCCTTGGGCCGCAACGTGCAACCCGTGTCAACCGAAAGGGGGAGCGTGGGTCAGGCGCGCTTTTTTGTGCGGCGCGTTTGCAGATCGGTTGAGGGTGTTTTTGCGGCGCCTTGCGTGATCTTGTCGAGCACGCGCTTGGTCCGCCCTGCGCAGCTCTCGCTTTCCGTGCGGTTGTTGATGTCGCCGACGAGCGCGAGCAGGTGGTGTTTGGTCTGTGCCAGGCGTTGCTCCAGCAATTCAATCTCGCTGATTTTGCGGTGCAGCGCTTCGAGCAATTCCTGATGCGGCCACTTTTCCAGATCGGGCGGCAGGATGGCGCGGATTTCCTCCAGCGAAAACCCCGCACCCTGCGCACACAGGATGATCTCCAGCCGGGTTAGCGTGTCGGGCGTGTACTCGCGGTAGCCGTTGGCCTGTCGCTGTGCGGGCTGCAGCAGGCCGCTGGCCTCATAAAAGCGGATGCGCGAGGCGGCTACGCCACTCTGCTCCGCCAGTTCGCCGATTTTCATACGTATGCTCCGGGGCTTGACATTAAAGTCAACTTTAAGCTTAAGGTTAGGGCGTCGTCAAACCGGAGTGCCCCTCATGAAGCTGCTCACGCCCGCGTTGTTCACCCCCCTAACGTTGCCCAATGGCGCGGTGATTGCCAACCGCCTGGCCAAGGCCGCCATGGAAGAGAACATGGCCGATGCGGACCACGCGCCGTCCGATGCGCTGGTGCGCTTGTATGAAGCCTGGGCGAAAGGCAACGTCGGCTTGATGCTGACGGGCAACGTCATGGTGGACCACCGCGCCATGACCGGGCCCAACGGCGTGGTGTTGGAAGACGATGCCCACCTAGACCGCTTCCGGCGCTGGGCACACACCGCACGCGCACACGGCGCGCATGTCTGGATGCAGATCAACCACCCGGGCCGTCAGATGCCCGCAGCGCTTGGCCAAACCACGCTGGCGCCATCTGCCGTGGCGATGGACCTGGGCGCGCTATCCAAGCAGTTTCCGGTGCCCCGGGAGATGACCGCCGCCGACATTGCCGACGTGCAGCAACGCTTCACGCGCGCAGCGGTACTGGCCGAGCAGAGCGGCTTTACCGGCGTGCAGATTCACGCGGCACACGGCTATCTGCTGAGCCAGTTTCTCTCCCCGATCACGAACAAGCGGCAGGACCAGTGGGGCGGCCCGATCGAGAACCGCGCGCGTTTGCTGCTCGACATCGTGCGTTCGGTGCGCGGCGCGGTGTCGCCGCAGTTTGTGGTGGCGGTCAAGCTGAACTCGGCGGACTTCCAGCGCGGCGGCTTCAGCCCGGACGATGCCAAGCGCGTGGTCGAACTGCTCAACCCGCTGGGTGTGGATCTGGTGGAGTTGTCTGGCGGCAGCTACGAGGCGCCGGCCATGCAAGGGCAAGCCCGCGACGGCCGCACGCTGGCCCGCGAGGCCTACTTTCTGGAGTTCGCACGCGACATCGTTGCCATTGCGCAGATGCCGTTGATGGTCACGGGGGGCATCCGCCGCCGTGCGGTGGCAGAGCAGGTGGTCGACAGCGGTATCGCCATGGTTGGCATTGCGACTGCGCTGTCGATTGATCCGAACCTGCCGCGCGATTGGCAGGCCGGTAAGAACACCGCACCGGTGCTGCGCCCGATTACGTGGAAGAACAAGGTGCTGGGCTCGTTGGCCAACATGGCGGTGGTCAAGTTTCAGCTGCAACGGCTGAGCCAGGGACACGGGACGAACCCGCGTGTCTCGCCGTTCAGGGCGCTGGTGGTGCAGCAGTTGGCCAATGCCTGCCAGACGCGACGCTACAAGCGTTGGACAGCGCAGCGCGCTGTAGATTGACCGCGCTAGTGCAGGAGGGTGGCTTGGGCAATGCCAGCGGCTGCGCAGAGGGCCACCACGGCAAGCGGTGGCAGCTTCCACCGCGTTAGCAGGCAAAACCCGACGGCGGCAATCGCAAAATCCAGCGGAACATGCACCGCGCTGGTCCAAACCGGCGAGTACAGTGCGGCGGCCAGCACGCCAACCACGGCCGCATTCACCCCTGCCAACAGCGCCGCCATGGACTTGCGCGCACGCAGTGCCTGCCAGTACGGCAACGCGGCAACAACCAGCAGCAAACCAGGCAGGAAGATGCCCGCCGTGGCGAGCAAGGCACCACCCAGGTGATTGGGCACGCCACTCATCATCCAGCCGAGAAACGCGGCGAACGTAAACAGTGGCCCCGGTACCGCCTGCGCGGCGCCGTATCCGGCAAGAAAGTCGCTGGACGTCACCCACCCCGTGGCAACCGTCTGCTCCTGCAGCAGTGGAAGCACGACATGGCCGCCGCCAAACACCAGCGCGCCGGAGCGGTAGAACGCGTCGAATACACGAACAGCATCGCCAGCGCCGGCTTGTACTAGCGCAGGCAACCCGAGCAACAGCACGCCAAAGAGCACCAGCGCGATGGCACCCGCGCTGCGGGAAATGCGAAACCCCGCGTGCTGCGCAGGCACAGCGGTGACGCCGGTCACGGATGTGTCTTGGCACAGCGCAAGGCCCAGCACCGCGCCGAGCGCAATAGCGATGAGCTGCGCATAGACAGAGGCCGTCAGGCCCAGCAGCACGATGGCTGCCAGTGCGATGCCGGCCCGACGCAAATCGGGGCACAAGCGCCGCGCCATGTCCCACACGGCCTGCGCAACCACGGCAACGGCCACCAGCTTCAACCCGTGGATCAATCCATCACCCAAGGGGCCGCCGAGCGTTGGCGCCAGCATGGCAAAGGCAATCAGCAGCACGACGGATGGCAGCGTGAACCCGCACCATGCAGCCAGACCGCCAAGCCAGCCGGCGCGCAGCAAGCCGATCGAAAAGCCGACCTGGCTGCTGGCCGGCCCCGGCAGGAATTGGCACAAGCCAACCAGATCGGTGAACGTTGCGTCGTCAAGCCAGCGCCGCCGCTCGACAAACTCGCGGCGGAAGTACCCGATGTGTGCCACCGGGCCGCCAAACGACGTCAGCCCCAGCTTGAGGAAGACAGCGAGCACGCCCAGCACGTTGGTTGCCTGTGCGGGCCGTGATGCATCCATGTTGGTGTCCATTGCTGTCTGCGCGCCGTTTAATGGATGTCGCTTGCCGCGTCCCACAGGTCACGCGTGCCGAGCGTTGCGTGCCAGGCTTCGAAGCGCGATCGCCATTGCTCAAAAGGCTCGCCCAGCGGGTGCCTGGGGTCGTCGCTCAACGCATAGGCCATGCCCTCGATCAGCCATCCGGGGCGGGTGGCCACCGCATAGTTGCCCAACACTTCCGCCTGCCGAAAGTGAATGAGCTCATGCGTTACGTAATAGGTTTGCCACCCACGTGGCGCGATGACCAGGCCGAGATTGCCCACGGCTTCTGCCGCACGCCGCCCAATGCCGAACGTATCGGCACAAGCCGCTGTCGTGCAGAACACCATGCGCGGTGCGCGCTGGAATGGCCCAACCACATCAGCGGTCTTGGCGTAGCCCTCCTGGTACAGCCGTTGCGCATCGCTCAGGCTGGCAATGTTGTCGGTGCAGATGTTGGGCAACGGGCAGGACACCCCCAGCATGAGCGATGGCGCAACAACCCGCAGCGGCTTGACGAAGGCAAGCGCTGCAGCGGGCAATGCGATCAACAAGGCGGCACTGGTGGCCAGCAGGATCCGGGTGGGCTTCATGGGTTGGCGGCAGAGAGATAGGCGGTGGCGAACATTATCAGGTATCCGCACCGCCCGAGGGGTGCCGCCGCCACTGCGCGGCCGCCATGTCAGTCGTAGAGAATCTGCACCGTGACCACGGCAGTAAACGGTCCGATCTTCGGCGCGCCGAGCGGTTTGAGCGTGGCGCTCAGCGGTACATCGATATGCGTATCGGCAGCACCGAAGTTTGCCAGCGGAAACGGTTCACCGATCGGTAACTGTTGCCCGCGCTGATCCTGGATGCTGATGCCGAAGTTGCTGTCGGCGGTGGGCAGGATCAGATTGTTCTGCACCGGGTTGGCGGTTTCAAAGTAGCCGTTGATGTTGACCGGTGTTGTGCACTGCGTCTTGTTTAGGGCCAGACTGAACGGCTTGGTGGGTGAGGTCGGTGAGAACCCGGTGGGTGTGGCCTGCACCTGCCCGAAGTTGACGATGCCAGGCTCGGGTGTGACCGTCACGTCAACAATGCATGGTGTGGGTTTCAGGTTGTCCAGCCCGCTCAAGATGTACTGGAAACTGGTGTTGCAGCAGTTGATGCCGTAAAAGCCATCAAACTGAAACGCAGCGTAGGTGTCTTGCGGAACGCCAACCCAGGTGCCACGTTTTCGAATGACGACCTGATAAGTGATGCTCACGGGGATCTTTGGGCAAAGCCCTGCATTGAAATCCGCGTCCGAGCAAATGGGTACGACATAGCCGGTTGGCACGCCGGTGCCAGGCTGATTGCCTGCGCCAAAGTAGTCGACCCCCTTGTAGCGAATGCCAATTTCCAGCCCCCACGCTGCCGGGTCCATCTTGCCCGGGTTCGCATAGAAGCTGACAGGGTCCTCATAGGAGAGACCGCCGCGCAAGTCCTTGTAGCAGTAGCCGGTGGTGGTGCGGGTGGGTGAGATCCAGATGATGTAGCCGTCCGGCGCGTTGACCGGGTAGGTCTGCACAGAGCCGATAGGTTCGATGAACTTGTCCGCGCCGCCGGAGGTAAGGCAGCGCAGGGCCATTGCCGACTGCGAACCCAACAGGAACGCCAGAGCAAGCAGCGCTTGCATCAACACACGCTGCATCTGGCTGTAACGGACGGTGTTCATGGCTGCACGCTCCGGCACGTGCTGGCATCACACGTGTATTTGACGGCGTTCTGGCCGCCCCAGTCATTCATGTGCGATACGTAGAGCGTAGCGGGCAATGCACCCGTGAAGTCCACCTCTGCGGTGGCCTTGGGTTCGACCATCACTGCGTCGAACTTCAACACCTTCTTCTCTTCGCCCGCGGCCAGCTCAACCACGGTCACGTGGTAAGGCGTGGGGTTGTCGAACACCAGTTTGTGATGCGTGGCATCCAGGCGCAGCGTCATCGGCAAAGACACATCCTCATCCTGCTGAGGCTGCACGCCCTTGGGGCGGTAGAACAGTTTGATCTTGGAATGCAGCGCAATCTGGATGGCGTTCTGCACATCCGTCTTGGGCGGGATCTCGCGCACGTTCAGGTAGAAGACCGATTCACGATCGGTAGGCAACGCATCGCCCGGCAGCTTGACGATGCGCACGATGTTGCGCTCGTTTGGCTCAATGCGTTGCAGCGGTGGCAGCACCATGAACGGCGAGGTGATACGGCGGCCGGTGCTGTCTTCAATCCACGATTGCACGACGTACGGGTACGTTGCGCTCTTGTTGGAGATGGTCAGGCTTTCCGATTGCGCATCGGCGTTATAGATGACACGGGTGCGATCCGGCACCACGGCCGCTTGAGCGGCGGCACACAGTTGCAGGGTGAGGGCAATGCCGGCTAGCCGGTAGAAATGGGTAGGAAAGCGTCGCTTCATGATGAGGGTGTCGGAGTGGGGTGGGCCGACGCCACGCAGGACATCGGGATCGGGTCTGGCGTCAGGTGGAGCGGCTGGCTGAGCGGGCCGATGTTGCAGACCGCTTGGTCCGCTTGTCGAACTGACAGCACGGTATCTGGGCGAATGCCCGCGAGATAGACGACGCCATGTTCACCAACGATGCCCAGCTCCTTGCCGCTGGTGAGGTCGATGACAGATGCCCCGAACGGCACTTCCTTGCCCGATGGCAAGGTCAATGCAACCAAGGCGTTGCTTCCATGCGTGGCGTCAAAGCGCAGGAAGCCGATGGCGCCGTCCGTCAGGACGACGCGCTGTACAGGGTTGGCCACCGTGGTTTCCAGTGACATGGCTTTGGTGTTGACGCGGGCGTCATACGGATTGAACGGCGCCACCGAGCCGATCACGGCGTAGCCGCGGGCATCCGTTCTGGCTTGCGAGCCCGAGAAGGCCACGTCAGGTACGCCGTCGGATGACACGAGCAGGCGTGTGTCGCCGTTCATGCCGACTGCGTGTGGTTCGACGCCGTACTGGGTGGCCACCAATGAACCATCCAGTTCAAGCGACGCCGCGCTGTAAGCGTTGCCCGTGGCCGAAGCCTGTGCGTTGACTTGCACGGCGCTGGTTTGCTTGCGCACGTTGGCGCTGAACGATGCGCGGCCATCGGTGGTGCCCGCGTAGGCGGCGTAGCTCAAGCCCTGGTCGTTGCCACCCGAGTAGCCGGTGCTGATGCTGGTGCCGCCCGTGCTGGACGAGGTCACGCTGGTGGACACCACTTGCCGGTTGCCCAGCGGAATCGTCATCGCCAGAAAGACCTGATTGCCGTTGCCCGTCACACCGCGTGTGTGATACGCAGAAACGTTGAGCGAAACGTTGCGCAGCGCGCCAATTGACACCGTGCGTGCCAGCGTCAAACCCAAACGATCGTCCGACGAACGGTTCCAGTAGCTCGTGTGGTCAATTGACACGAAGGTCGAGATATTGCCAAGGCGCTTAGCCAACGATACGGAAACGCGTTGTCGGCTGCCAGCCAACCCGGCGGCGGTCGGGTCTCCAAAGAACTGAGGGAAACTCGTATAGGTACTGTCGGAAAAGCGGTAGCCAAAGAAGCGCAAGTCCGAGTCGAGCGTGTCGAAGTGCTTGGCGTAGTTGAAGCGATACGACCGGCCTGTTTGTGTATTGCCAGTCCACCACAGGCGGGCACGCGCGAAGGTCACGTCTGCGGAGACGGCGCCGAACTTGCCGAGATTCTTGCCCGCCCCCGTTGCCACGGACGTATAGCCATCAGCCCCGATCGCGCCGCCGTACACCGTCAATTCATGGGGCAGGCCGTAAGCGGCTTCGACAAAGCCAAAGGTGGGTGAAATGCCATTGCCGCCAAACAGGCGGGGTTGGCCGGTGGCGGCTTTGTAGCGCAACTCGCCTTCACGGGCGAGAAACGGCACGGCCGCAGTGGTGACGGTAAAGCGCTGCTCCGTACCGTCTTCTTCCTGCACGGTCACGTCCAGCGTGCCTTGCACGTTGGCGGAAAAATCCTGCAGCGCAAATGCGCCGGGTGGCACACGTGTGGCGTACAGCACGCGCCCTTGCTGCGACACCGTCACCGTGGCGTAGGTGCGCGCCACGCCGGTAATGGGCGCAGCGTATCCGCGCATGCCGGGCGGCAGCATGCGGTCGTCGCTCTGGATGGCTGCACCGTTCAATGCGAACGTGTCGAAAATGTCGGAGTTCAGGTACGTCTGCCCGAGCGATACCGTTGACTGGATGCTCGGTAACGCGCGGTAGGCGTACAGCCGGTTGAACTGGAACGTCTTGCTCGACCCGCCAAAGTTGGCGGCCGAGCCCGAGGCTGTTTGCGCTTGATAGTCACCCCGCAAGCGCCAGGCGCCGGCATTCGCGCCCAAGGTGCCGTAGGCCTGCAACGTGTTGGTAGACCCGCCGGGTGCGTTTTGGGTGGTGCCGATGACGCGATAGTCGAGCATCGCGCCTGGAATGCCGTCACTCCAGCGCTGCGGCGGAATGTAGTTCGGGTCTGCATATTCCAGCGCCACTTGCGGCACCGTGATCAGGAGCTGACCCTTGCCTTTGTTGTGCCGGACAACGGTGCCATCGATGGCATTGATGTCAATGCAATGGCCGTCGTGCGTGCTGGGCAGTGCGTCTCGGGTGGCGGGCTTCAAGCCGAATTGATCGACCAGCGTGGCGGGCAGGCACGCCTGACTCAGGCCAGGGTCTGACGGTGACTGCATGAACACGATGCTCTCGCGTTGCAGCAGCTGGCCGTTGAGCACCACATCCAGCAGGTACGTGCCCGGTGGCGTGTAATCGGCGCGCGCAAACTGTGTGAGATTGACGTCGTCCGCTCCGTCGATGCTGAGGAACGACGAATTGAATTCCGTGGCCCGAGCGTTTGCGGCCAGCCAAATGCCTGCGATGCTGGCGCAGAGGACCCGTAGCTTGAAGTTCACGTCGATGAGGCCGGAGGAACATCCGGCAGGCGAGGCGGAAAAATGGAAGAAAAAAAGGGGGGCTTGCGCCCCCCCTTTCGGGCACAGCTCTACTTACTGGTAGCGGACCGTGAAGTTGGCCACCGAGTTGGCCAGACCCGGCGTGACCGTTGCGGCCGTGGCTTCGTACATGGCTGCGAACTGAATGGTGTTGTTGCCGTTGGACAGCACCACCGGAGCCTTCTGCTCGGTGCCGTTGTTCAGGTATTCGCCGGCGGCGGTCTGCAGACGCACGCCAACGTGGCCAGCGCTGCCGGTGGTGGCGAACAGGCCCGGCGTGACGGTGTCGGCGGTGCCAGTGAACGTGAAGAACGCGTTCTTGGCGGTGGTTGTATCGCAGTCGGTCAGCTGAACGTTGAACGGCACAGCTTGCGAGCGATCACCCAGCTTGGCGAATACGTGTGCCGGCACTTGGCCCAGCGGCACGGTTTGATCCAGCGTGTCAGGGCTGATGCCGCAGGCGCCAGCAACGATTTCACCGTTGAAGGTGATGGTGCCCGGGTTGCCAGCGGCAAAGGCGGAAACGGAAAGGGCTGCGAGAGCGGCAGCTGCAAATGCTTTTTTCATGGAGGTTGCGAATCAAAGAAGTTGGTAAGCGCGATGCGGTGTTTGTGCATGCGGAGCAGATTATTGGTCGGACGTGCAAGAACCGAAATGGGACGTGTTCGAATTGCCATCCAGTGTTGATGACACGCGTCAAATTAGAAAAATGCGAGTCATGACAGCGGGTCCATGTAGGCCGACGGTGATGCAGAAGACGAGATCAGTCCCATCTCTATCGCGTAGCGGAACAAATCCGCTTCTCGCTCAATGCCCAGTTTGCGCATGGCCATGATCTTCTGAGTGCTGATGGTTTGTTTACCCCGGTTCAAACGTTGAGCAATGTCCCCAATCGACAGGCCCGACACAAACAAGCGGACGACTTCCATCTCCCGGCGTGTCAGAGGTCGCGAGCTTGGTCCTTGCAGCTCGCGCGACGCCTTCTGGATTGCCTGCATCGTGGGCGAGACGTACATTTGCGCTTGCATGGCCGCACGCAGGGCAAGTGGGATGTGTTCAACGTCATCGGATTTGCTCAACACACCATGCACACCCGTTGCAACAATTCCAGCCAGGATGGCGGGGTTGTCCAGCATTGTTAGGACGACGATGCGCAATGCCGGGTAGCGGCGCGAGAGAAACGAGAGCAGCGGAACGCCGTCTCCATAGTCTCCGCCGGGCATGGCGTAGTCGGTCAGCAACACATCGCAGGGTTGGTGGTCCAGGAATGCCACGATCTCGGTCGAGCTGCTTGCTGCAGCACTGATCCGGATGTCGTGCTCCTGCTCGATTGCTGCGCTCACGCCAGCAATGACGGCAGGATGATCATCGGCCAATAGCACTCGGATTGGGGTATTCATTGGATGTAACCCACGTTCACTAGGTCGGTTGAAAAACGGCCCCCAAACGGGGGCCGCCTTGTGCACATCGATAGGCTGATCTAGCCGGTTACCACTGATACAACGCGCCCGCCCCGTAGGTCGTGCCCGCACCGCTCATGCTGGCGCCCATCTTGACCTTGATGCGCTCGCTCAGGCGGGCGCTCACACCAATGGCCGAAGCCGCATAGCCTTGGTACGAGCCCACACCCACGCCCACGGCAACCGTCTTGCCCACGTCCACATCCGGGATCATCGTGAGCGCCGTGGCACCCGCGATGCCCGAGTACGCTTTGCGTGACACATCACCCAGCGCTTGCTGCACCATGCCGACTTGCTGGTCGGTGTAGCTCTTGGCACCGGCCACGGCCGTGTCCATCGTGCGCTTGTTGACCGCATCGGTGTCTTGCACTGCATCGGCCACGTTGGCGACGATACGTTCTGCGCCCACCGAGCCAACTGAGACGGTGTTGTCGCGAGTGGTGGTCGAACCTGCGCCCAGCGCCACGCTGTTGTTGTTGGATGCCGAAGCACCTGCGCCCACTGCCACGGCGTTGTCACCGGTTGCCGTAGCCGCGTTGGCCTGGTCGCCGCTGGTGACAACGTGTGCATTGACTTCACCGGTGGAGATCACCTTCTCGACCACGGTCACGCGGTCGCCGGTGTCCCCAATGGCCGTTGCCAGTCCGCTCAGGGCGTCACCCACGTTGGTGTAGGTCACGTTGTTGAGCGTGTAGCTCGGGTTGATGAAGGCACCGTCCGAACCGATGGCAGCACCACCGCCCAGCGCACCTGCCAAGCCGCGCAGTTGGCCGACGTTCGCGGCATCCATGTCTGCCATGCCGGCGCGCACGTTCGACAGCAGCACCGGCGCATCCGGCGAGCCGAAAGTGACCGACGTGCGGTTCGAGCCCGCGTCGTACGTCACAGCATCCAGCGTGTTGCCGTTCTGGTCGACCAGGCCGGTCCGCTGGAGCTGGCGCAGATTCACTGCATCGGTTGCGGCCGTGCCGTCCGCGACGTTGTGAAGCTGCACCGGGCCGGCCGCGTTCTGGCCGCCTAGCGTCACGCTGCCGTAGTTGGGCGAGCCGTCCGCATTTACGTCGTACGTTACGGCCGCCAGGGCATTGCCCTTGTTGTCGATCAGCCCCGTCTGCTTGAGCTGGCTCACGTTCACCGCGTCGTGGTCATCCATACCGTTGGCGACACCCGTCAGCTTGCGCGCACCCGCCGTGCCGGTGAAGTCGACCACCGCACCATCCGTGCCCGCAGCCACCGTGATGTTGCGCGTGGTCGGGTCCTGCTGCACCAGGCCTACTGAGCCATCACCGATCTGCTTCTGCAGGTTGGTGATGTTGGTTGCATTGGTCGTTACACGGCCATCAAGGTCGGTCACGTTCGTGTTGATCGTGCTGATATCGCCCGTGTTCTTGGCGACCTGCTGGTTGGTCGCATACAGCTGCGAGCCGTTGACCGCATCCGTGCTGCCGTCGGCCACTTTGCCATCAGCCACACCCGTGAGCGTGCGTGCGCCCGCCGTTCCGGTGAAGTCCACCACCGTACCGTCCGTGCCCGCCGCCACCGTGATGTTGCGCGAATCCGTATCCTGCTGCACCAGGCCGATCGAGCCGCTGCTCAGGTTGTCGGTCAGTTCGTGCAACTGGCTGACGTTCACGGCGTCGGTTGCGGCCGTACCGGCTGCGACGTTCGTGATTTGCCGCTCGTTGCCGGCCGAGCCGACCGACACCGAGTTGTCACGGTCGGCAATGGAGCCCTTGCCGAGTGCAACGGAATACGCGTTCTGCGCTTGTGCCGAGACGCCAAGGGCCATGCTGCTGGCGCCGGCTGCTTGTGCACCAAAGCCGGCTGCAATACCGAAGTTCCCACTCGCTACCGAGTACGGGCCGATGGCGACGCTGACTTGGCCCGAGGCGTTGGCGCCGTCGCCTAGCGCGGTCGATCCGCGGAAGGCTTGCGAATTCGAGCCGACGGCCGTGTTGGTGATCTGCTGGCCCGTATAGCCCGGAGGCACGGTGCCATTGACTCTAATGGTGGTCACGTCAGTGGTGGCACCTGCACCGATTGCAACGGCGCGAAGAGATTTTGCGTTTGCATTCGAGCCGATGGCGACGGAATTGGGCGCGGAGGCGATTGCGTTGTCGGTACCGTTGTTCAAGCCGTTTGCCTGGAAGTAGCGCGTGCCCTTCGTCAGATTGTTCTGCAGATTGGTGATGCTGGTATCCACAGCACCCAGGGCGCCGCCAACGTTGTTGTACGTATTGCCCTGCACGGTGTAGTTCGGTGCCGAGACCGTACCATCCGGGTTGACCTCCGAATTTCCGCCCAGCGCGTTAGCCACCGACGTGCTTACGCCATGCAGCTGGCCACCGTTGATGGCGTCCAGGCTATTGGCGGCCACTGCGCCATCGGCCACCCCCGTCAGTTGACGAGCACCAGCCTTGCCCGTGAAGTCCACGAGATTGCCGTCGGTGTCCTTGGCGACTGTGATGGCGCGCGAATCCGCATCCTGCTGCACCAAGCCGATCGAGCCGCTGGTCAGGTTGTCGGTCAGGTCTGCGATGTCCTTGCTGTTTTGCGAGGCACGGCCGTCCAGGTTGGTGATCGCATCGCCCACGTTGTGCACGGTTGTGCCGTCCACCGTATAGCTCGGTGCCGAGACCGTGCCATCCGGGTTGACTACCGATTCACCACCGAGAGCGGCGGCTACTGACGCGTTTGCGCCGTGCAACTGGCTGACGTTCACGGCGTCGGTGGCGGCCGTACCGGCTGCGACATTCGTGATCTGCCGTTCGCTGCCGGCCGAGCCGACCGACACCGAGTTGTCACGGTCGGCAATGGAATTCAGGCCGAGTGCAACGGAATACGCGTTCTGCGCTTGCGCATTGGCGCCAAGGGCTGTGCTGTTGGCACCGGTTGCCTGTGCGCCAAAGCCGGTTGCAACACCGAAGTTGCTGCTCGCTGTCGAGTATGGGCCGATGGCTACGCTGGCTATGCCTGAGGCTTTGGCGGTGTCGCCCAGCGCGGTAGAGCCGCTGCTCGCATACGAAGAGGCGCCGACGGCTGTGTTGGTGATCGATTGGCCCGTATAGCCAGGAACCGAGCCGTTCGTGTTCGAGACGCGACCGGTGGACGCCGTGGTGGTGGCACCTGTACCGATTGCAACGGAGCGGATCGTTCTTGCGTATGCATTCGAGCCGATGGCGACGGCATTGGGAGCGGCGGCGTTTGCGTTATCGGTGCCGTCGTTTAGGCCGGTGGCTTGGAAGTAACGCGTGCCCTTTGTCAGACTGTTCTGCAGATTGGTGATGTTGGTATCCACCGCACCCAGGGCGCCACCGACGTTGTTGTATGTATTGCCCTGCACGGTGTAGCTCGGTGCCGTGACGGTGCCGTCCGGATTGACGGTCGCACCACCACCCAGCGCAGTCGCTACGCTCTGGGCGTTGCTCTTGAGCTGCGACAGGTTGACGGCATCGGTGTCCTCTGTGCCATCGGCCACATTGATGAGGTTGCGCTCACCGCCCACATTGCCGATCGAGACCGTGTTGTCGCGGCTGGTGGTGCTGTTGGCGCCGATAGCGGTGGAGTTCACGCCCGTGGCTTGCGCGTTGTAGCCAATCGCCGTGCTGGCTGCTGCGCTGGCTTTGGTGTTGGAACCAAACGCGGTGGCTTGGTTGGCAGTTGCGTTGGCGGCACGACCAAACGCGGCCGTGCGGTCACCCTGTGCGTGGGCGGAATCGCCAAACGCCGTTGCGCCATCGCCGGCCGCAATGGAGTTGGTGCCGACTGCGGTGGCGCTCCATGCGTTAGCGGTCGTGCCTGAATCTGCGCTGGCTCTCCAGCCCATTGCGGTGGCCCCCTTTGTGCCCACCGCTGATGCGCCGGCGCCCAGTGCGGTTGCGTACTGAGTTGTCCCATTGGCTGCAGAACCCAGTGCAATGGCACCCCACTGATTGGCGTTGGCATTGACACCAACCGCAACGCTATCCTGGGCCGTCGCCATCGCGCTGGTGCCCAATGCCGTTGCATGCGTGCCCGCAACACTGTAGGCGCCGACCGCCGTACCGTAGAAACCGCTGGTGGTGGCTGAATCGCCAATTGCGGTACCACCCTGGGTGGCGACCGCAGCGTTGCCGAATGCAGAGCCTTGAATGCAGGTGCCGTCGACATACGCAGAGTTCTTGAGTGCGCCTGCCGCAGCGACACCACAGGAGGCTGTGGAGTTCTGGCCGATGGCGATGCTGTTCGCCGATCCACCGCCAGTAATGGTGCCGGCCGGATTGGTGGCCGTGGTCTGTGCAAATACGCCGGAAGACGCGCCAACCAATGTCAGCGCGGCGGCGGCAACGACCGAACGGGAGGTCTTCTTGCGGCCCTTGGCAATTTCGGAGGCGGCTACCCAGGTACCGGTGGCTGCGTTGAAGAGAGTGCGGTAGGTCTTGTTCATGGTGACTCCGTAGGTGGATTGATCTGACGGGAGCCACTGTATTTTTTACGTGTACTACGGGATATCTGACGAGTACTAAAACGCCATCTGTGCCGCGCTGGCGCTCGGAAACTCGTACGAGTACGAGGCCCGGCATACGAAATTGCGTGGCGCAAGCAACGCAAGACGCATCCGAGGCGGTGCATGCGTGGACCGTTCAACACATTTTCGTTGTCGTCCGATTGCTGGTTGGAGGCGGGGCATCCCACAATCGATTACACGAGGCAGCGATGTCCGATTGACCCTCATGACGCTCAGACGATGCCCTTTACTTCCATGTCTCTCTCAGTTTTACTTCTTGGCTTCGCGCGGCTTTCCGCAGCGGATCGGAAAGCGTTTCTCACGCAGTTGAATCAATTCATCCTGGCTTCACCGCACCAAAGGCGTTCGAAGATCCAAACGTGGGAAGAGGATGGCGGCGCGAGCGCTGCGGCACGCGCCGAGCCGCTTGAGAAACCGATGTGACGTTAGCTGCCGACTTCGGTCTGCGGCAGTGTTGAAGGGGAAGCCAGCCCAGTTTCAATCGCATAGCAGAACAGATCAGCTTCACGTTCCAGACCGAGTTGGAGCATGACTGAGTTTTTCTGCGTGCTGACGGTTTGTTTGCTGCGATGCAGGCGCTCGGCAATCTCTCCAACCTATCGCCCTGACACGAACAGCCGCACGACCTCACTCTCACGGCGCGTCAGTGTCCGCGTTCCTGTGCCCTTGGTCCATTTTGAGGCGTCGAGAATGGTGCGCGTGGTGCGGGAGAAGCACGTCTGTCCCAACACTGCCGCATGCACTGCCGGAACGATATGGGAGAGATCGTCCGATTTGCTCAGCACGCCCAGTACGCCCGTGGCGGCGATCGCAGAAAGCGCTGCGGGGTTGTCCATCATAGTCAGCACCAGCACGCGTACACCCGGGTACCGGCGCAGCAGGAACGAGATCAGTGGGATGCGGTTGCCATAGTTGCCGCCGGGCATGGCGTAGTCAGTCACCAGCACATCGCACGGTTCGCGATACGGATTTGTCCCGCTGAGAAGTAGAGAATCCGCCATGATTCTCACGATCTAAAGTAGAAGACCGCCCCTCGATCACGATCCCGCTTTGCCGTAAAGGCGCTTCTTTAACGAGGGTTGCCCGAGCCAGTTCCAAGAAATGGGAACGGCGCCGACACCTTGAACTCTGCCGATACCTCGCCGCTGAATGTATTGCGTTGATTTGCCCCAAGGTCGAGCTTGCGCACCGGTGAGCCATTGGAGAAATCGACTTTCTTCAGGTCAACCCAGAACGTATTGGGGGTGAGTGCCGACTCGAAGAAGTACAACATACGCTTGTGATCAACGACCGTGCGCCAGCGCGTTGACGAGATATTTGGCTCACCCGGCGTGGAAATGCCAAAGGGGACCGACACATTGCGAATCACGCTCAACACGCTCGCGAGCGCCTTCACTGGATCTTCACTTTTGGGAATGGCATTGATATAGAACGATGCACGTGTGAAACGATCCGAT
Source organism: Ralstonia insidiosa (assembly GCF_008801405.1). Lineage (NCBI taxonomy): Bacteria > Pseudomonadati > Pseudomonadota > Betaproteobacteria > Burkholderiales > Burkholderiaceae > Ralstonia > Ralstonia insidiosa. Next base: position 852,741 of record NZ_VZPV01000002.1, read on the forward strand.
GCTCGATTTGTGCCTGGTAGGAATGTTGTGCCGCCAATCTGCTTCCAGTAAGCGTTCAGTGCCAGTTGCTCGTCAAACGTCGGGGAGTTGGTCATCACCTGGTACTGTTGGCCATGATGAATAACTTGTCGCCCATTGATGTATTCGACGATCGCGCTATCTCCTGATGCATCCGACATCGACAGATGTAGCGTGGCGAGCCGAGACTCCCCGGGAACCTTGTCCGTAATGACGGTGAAAGGCTCCTTCTCCAGTGCCGTCACGGCCTCGGCGACCGTAGCGAAATTGTCGAGCACGTACTGCGCCCAAGCAGCAATGGTCAACCCAGGCTTAGCGTTGCTATCGAACTTTGGATACTCTGACTCCACTAGCCAAAGCAATTGCGCGGAGAGGCCCTTCTCGTTGACGCCATCCGTCGTTGACACGTCATATCCGGTGGCTACGACACTTCCGTACTTCGCCGTCCAATGAATCGAATTTGATCCGGCTTCGCCTGTACGCGTAATTCCTCGCGGCAACAAGTACAGATTGGTCGCAACGTCGAGCCGCCAGTCCATGGATCTTGCGGTAATGACATCGCCGTTGGCACCGAGGTACACGACACGGGTGCACGCGATTGACGGAACGGGGGAGAGGGCGATTGCGATTGCAGAAAAAAGGCAAACAAGTGACCCGACAAGCTTGCTGGACATAGCGATATCTCACACTTGGGAAAGGCGTCGCAGAAGAATTCGCAAACGTCGTCAGTATAGTAATAATTTCCCCTAGCCAAGCTGCCCAACAAGCCATTCGTGGTATGACCAACGCCGTCAACGCGCGCAAGCGCCGGCCAACCCTCTTGCAGGGGGTGGTGCACCTAGCCATCTTCGCCGCATATCTGTTCTTATCGGTTGTGCCGTAGCCTGCCAGATTGCACTACGCATCGGCTATTTGCTCGGTTCGGGAGGGCGCGCATTGGCAGGGTGGATTTCTCTCTTTCAACCTGCACCCGAAACAATCGGATACATCAGTACTGAAATGGCATTCCCGTTGCGCCCGGTGCCTGGAAATTCGTACTGGTGAAAGCGCGTAGGGCGAGCAATACAAGAAACATCTGAGGGTGATGCATGCGTGGATCGTTCAACGCATTTTCGTTGTCGTCCGATTGCTGCTTGGGGTGGGGCATCCCACAATCGATTACACGAGGCAGCGATGTCCGATTGACCCTCATGACGCTCAGACGATGCCCTTTATCCATGTCACTCTCGGTTTTGCTTCTTGGCTTCGCGCGGCTTTCCGCAACGGATCGGAAAGCGTTTCTCACGCAGTTGAATCAATTCATCCTGGCGTCACCGCACCAAAGGCGCTCGAAGATCCAAGCGTGGGAAGAAGATGGCGGCGCGAGCACGGCGGCACGCGCCGAGCCGCTTGAGAAACCGATGTGACGTTAACTGCCGACTTCGGTTTGCGGCGGTGTTGAGGCGGAAACGAGTCCGGTTTCAATCGCATAGCGGAACAGATCAGCTTCACGTTCCAGACCGAGTTTGCGCATGGCCGAGTTTTTCTGCGTGCTGACGGTTTGTTTGCTGCGATGCAGCCGCTCGGCAATCTCTCCAACCGATAGGCCTGACACGAACAGCCGCACGACCTCACTCTCACGGCGCGTCAGTGTCTGCGTTCCTGCGCCCTTGGTCTCTTTTGAGGCATTGAGAATGGCGTGCGCGGTGGGGGAGAAGTATGTCTGCCCCAGCACGGCTGCGTGTACAGCCGGCACGATGTGAGAGAGATCGTCCGATTTGCTCAGCACCCCCCGTACACCCGTTGCGGCAATGGCCGAAAGCACGGCAGGGTTGTCCATCATGGTCAGTACCAGTACGCGCACACCGGGGTAGCGGCGCAGGATGAAGGAGATCAGTGGAATGCCGTCGCCATAGTTGCCGCCGGGCATGGCGTAGTCAGTCACCAGTACATCGCACGGTTCGCGATCGAGAAAGGCGACCATGTCGGTCGAGCTATGCGACGTGCCAATGACCTCGATGCCCCCTGCATCTCTGATGGAGGCTTTTACCCCGGCGATGATGGCCGGATGGTCATCGGCCAACAGCAAGCGAATGGGGGCTTTCATGATGGTGTGGTTCCCCGGGTGACGCGATTGTTGTGACTTATGTGTGCTTTGCCAGTTTGCTCACCCCGGGGCGATTCCCGTCTGCCCTGAAGGGGTGGCTATAGAACGCATTCAGATGCAGTATAGAGCGCTTTCTGTCCGCATCTGGAGATGCTTAAGCAGCCGGCAGGCCTATGCTGATGTTGGTGTGTGCGACCCCAACCAACGCTGCACGGCTGACCGATTCAATTGCTACATCTGGGCAAGTTGCGCATAACGTTGCACTGCGTATTTTCGATGGGCACGCTCGTTCGCATAATAGGACAAGATCGAAACGTTCAATGCGCATCGTACGCGTACGAAAAATGCGAGGAGCGGGTGCATCTCGCAGCGGCTGCGTAATACATTAGCGCTTTGCCGGATCTACCAAAGAACACCATGCCGATTCAATCTCAGTATTGGCTTCGCCGTGTGCCCGGACTCAAGGAGTTGGGCGTGTTCGGCAAAGTGCAACGCAGCATGCTGTTTGGCGGCGCGGCCATCTTGTCGCTGGTGATCATTGCGGTTGCGGCGATTGCAGCCTACGCCAAGGCTTCAAACTATGTTGCCTACGGGCGCGAAATTTTCCTCACACACAAGGCGCTACTGCTGATCGACGTTGAGACCAAGCAGGCGGCGCTTCAGCGCAGCGTGATCAACGCAGAGCTTCTTTGGGGCGAGCATCGCCCGGCACGGGCCGCCTTGCTGCATGACTTCAAGATGCAGGGTGGCCGCGCTTATCTGCGTGCCAGTCCAAGCCTCCAACCGCAGCTTGCCTTGGGTGACCTAGCGGCCAAGTCCCCGGAGGCCTATTCCGACTACCTCGCCTTCAGCGAAGAGCAGGCCTATACCGACAGTGCGAGTGCGCGCCAACGCGGTCGACCGCTGACCGGCTACATCTATTCGCCTGACGAGCACTTCGTCTCGATCATGCCGCCGCCCAAAACGGGTGATCCGCTGCAGGCCGTGAAAGCACATTCGCTGGCGGATCTCATCCACACGTTGTCGAAGGATATTGGTGACCTCAGCGATCCGGAGGTGGATCGCAAGCTGCTGGAGAGTCGTCGGGTCATGTGGTTGCCGCCGCATGTGGATCCCTTCACGGGGGACCGCGTGTTTAAGCTGGTGCAACCGGCGTTTGACAACGGCAAGCCTTTCATCGTGTTTGTGACCGATCTACCGGTCAAGGTGCTCTCTGACAGGCTGGCGCAGGCACCATACGATGGCAACATGCTGCTGCTGTCGAAGGAAGGGGAGGTGCTGCTTGAAGGCATCGGCGCAGAGGCAAACTCGGAGGAAGAAGCGCACGCCTTGACCCGCAAGGTCGTGCAAGACCGCATGTGGGAGCGCGGTCTCACGCGCCACAACAATAGCTATCACGACGGCGTCTTCACCATCAGCGAACCGCTTTCCGATACCGGTTGGGTGTTGGTCTACACGTATTCATGGCGAACAGTCTTGAATGCACTGCAAGAGTTGTTGTGGGGGTATCTGGCGGGAGTGCTGGTGGTGTTGGCCCTGCTTTGGACCTTTGTGCTGCTGTTCCACTATCGGGTGTTTCGGCCGGCATATCTTCAATCACTGCGTGTGTATGAAAGTGAGAACCTAAGCCGCACCATTATCGGAACAGCGCCGGTAGGCCTAAGCCTTGTCGCGTTCGGCTCGGGCAAATTGCTGTTGCAGAACAACGTGGCCGGTCACTACCACACCGATGGTCAACCCTTGCACCAGCGGCTGCTGCGTACGTATCAGGAAGACCACCATGGGCCCGACGATGCGGTCAGCCGCGACATCGAAGTGCAGCGGCCGGATGGCCGCACTGCCGAGCTGCACGTAGATCTCGTCCCCACCAAGTACCAGGGCGAAGACGCGCTGCTCTGCAGCTTCATCGACATCACCTCACGCAAGCAGACCGAGCGCGCGCTCAAGGACGCCCGCACCGCTGCCGAAGAGGCCAACCGTGCCAAGTCATCGTTCCTCGCCACGATGAGCCACGAGATCCGTACGCCGTTGAATGCCATTCTCGGCAATCTGGAGCTCATTCAGCACGCACAGACGCTGCATGGAGCGGAGCGTGATCGCCTGGAGGTAGTCTCCACCTCGTCGCATACGCTGGTCGCACTGATCGACGATATTCTCGACTTCTCCAAGATCGAAGCCGGCCAGATGCACCTGGAGTCGATCCCGTTTGATGTGGTGGAGGTGGTCGAGTCGGTCATCGCCGTCTTCCTGCCGGTGGCGGAGGCCAAGGACTTGACGCTGCACTACCGGATTGCGCCCAACCTCGCACAGCGTTACGTGGGTGACCCGACCCGCTTACGGCAGATCCTCAACAACCTGCTGAGCAATGCCATCAAGTTCACGCAGATGGGTTCGGTGTGCATCGAAGTGGAACCACGGGGTGGGCAGGGCAATGATGCGCGACTGGCGTTCAAGGTGTCAGACACGGGCATCGGCATTGCCGAAGACAAGCAGAGCGCGTTGTTCCAAGCCTTTACGCAGGCAGACACCTCCATCACGCGCAAGTTTGGCGGCACCGGGCTGGGCCTCGCGCTGTGCCGCAGGCTGGCCGAGTTGATGCACGGGACCGTGTGGGTGCAAAGCGCACCGGGACGCGGCTCGACCTTTACCGTCGACTTGCTGCTGGGTGTGGCGAGTGGGGCCGACACGCCATCCCAGCCAGCTCAGTCGCTGCGGGACGTCGCTATCTCAGTGCTGTGCGGTGACGAGGTCTGGGTGCAGGCACTGATGCCGCATCTGCAGTTGCGCGGTGCGCGCGTGCAGGCGGGCGCATCCCCGGCTGAGCTGCCGGCCGATTGCGATGTGCTGCTGGTGCATGGCAGTTCGCGCAACTGGCCGCTGGCGGATGAAGATGCGCTGGCGGCGCGTGCCCGACATGTCATCGACGTGATCGACGATGGCCCGCGCAAGCCGACCCAACACGCCGGTCGCACGGTCGTTTCCAGCTATAGCCTGCGCAATCTCATGGGGGTGTTGGGCGGCGCATGGGAAGCGGCGGTGCCCATGCAGAACGATGTGCCGCGTCCAACCTCGGCACAAGGCACTGCATTGCGTGTGCTGGTGGCAGAAGACAACCCCGTGAACCGCCTGTTGCTGCGTGATCAACTGACGTTGCTTGGCCATGACGCCACGCTCACGGCCGCCGGTGTGGAGGCGTTGGAACGCTTTCATGTGGGCCAGTACGACGTCGTGCTGACTGACTTGAGCATGCCCGGCATGGATGGTTTTGCGCTGTGCCGCGCTTTGCGCAGCCAGGGTGCGACCGTACCCGTTCTGGCCGTGACTGCGCACGCCAGCGTGGAAGAGCGTGCTGCATGCGAAGCCGCTGGCATGACAGACATGCTGGTCAAGCCGCTCTCAATGGATGCATTGGCACAGGCGCTGCGCGTCTTTGTCGAGCGCAAGAGCCAAGCTGCTCTGCCTCAGGACAATGCGCTGGCGAACGTGAGCAGCCTGGACAGCGGCGGCCCGCTCTCGCACGAAATCTGGCTAGCGCTCACCACGTCGTTCCGTACCTCTATCAACGAAGCGCGCACCGCTGTGGCCCAAGCCGACTTTCACAAGGCAGCCAAGTCCATGCACTTCATCAAGGGCGGTTTTGCGGTGGTGCGCGAGGTGGCGCTGGTAGAGGCATCGCACCAACTGGAAGGGCTGTTGCTGAGAGGGGACTCCAGTCAGGACATCTCTCTACGCCTGGATGCGTTGGCCGAGCACGCGGAGCACATGTTTGAGCGGCGCGCCCCGCTGGACGTCACACGCTAACGCGGCGACCGGCGACCGGCGACCGGCGACCGGCGACCGGCGACCGGCGACCGGCGACCGGCGACCGGCGACCGCTTCAATTTCGTACCCGTCCAATATCTCGCAGGGCGCTCGATCTTTAAAGTCTGTAACGATTGTTGCGCCCCTGCGGGCGCCTTGGTTCAGACGATAAAGGGATTGCTATGCATGTCGCACTTGTTCACTCTGGCAACATCGATGGGGACTGGGTGGAGTGCGCGTTGGGGCAACTCAGGCACGATGTGGTTCGCTTCGATAGCCTGGATGCGCTGCTGCGCACTGTTCACCACACGTCGTACGATTTGGTCTTGTTGCACAACGGCTTGAGCCGCGCACATATGCTCGATGCATTGGCGGTGCTGCGCTCCCGGCAGCAGCACAGCGTGCCGTCTTTGGTGTACGGCAAGACGCTCGACCATGACGAGATTGCGCGCCTGCTCAACGGCGGCGCAGATGATTACGTCGATATTCCAACGGGTGCGGCAGTGTTTGCCGCGCGCGTGACGGCGCTGCTGCGGCGCGTGTATCCGGCGCGCTTTCAGCAGACCAGCTTCACTGTCGGCAGCTTTGAGATCAACCCGTTCCAGCGCACCATCAAGATCGGCGGCGAACAAGCTAACCTGACGGACACCGAGGCGCGCCTCGCACTGCTGCTGTTTACCAACATAGACCGCACGCTTTCGCGCAACCACATCTTTGCGTTGGCCTGGGGGCGCACCACGCTGCAGATGACGCGCACCATCGATACGCATATCTCACGCCTGCGGCTCAAGCTCGGATTGCATGAAGACAATGGTGTGCGGCTGCGCGCGGTCTACAACGTGGGCTACCGCCTTGAGCGCATTGCACACCAGGGGATCGATCAGTTGACCGATCCGATGCGGCCGCTCGCACTGCAGGCCTGAGCGCGCAGCGCGAGGGAAGGTGCGTCTGTTACGCGCGGGCGATGACGTTGATGCGCAGCGGCTCGCCGCCCGCCACGATGGCGAGCAGGCGGTCCACATTCGGATGCGCGCCCGGGCGGTTGCGTGCATCAATGGTGTGCTCGGCAAACACGGCCAGACCGTGCTCAGCGGCCTTGGCGTCGAGCTGACCGAAGGCCTGCTGCAGATAGTGATACACCGCCACCGAGCCTTGCTTGCCGGGCTTGTTCTCGATGTCGGCCACCACGGCGCCCTTGCCGTCGACCAGATCGATGCGCTCGATGCCGTCAATGGCGGGCAGTTGGGCGAGGTTGTCCTTGAATACGTTGCTCGGCTGAATCACTGAAGTTGCTCCGTTGGTTGGTCAGGGTTTGGCCCTGGATGGGGCCGTATGTTAACTGCTCTGACACAACCAACGTGAACCTCAGCGCCGCGCGGTCGACTGGTTCAGGGCAACGGCGGCCATGATGAGCGCCTTCAGCGCCTTCTCGTTCACCTTGTCGCCTTCGCGAAAATCAATCGCGCGTCGGGTGTTGCCTTCCAGGCTGGAATTGAAGAGGCCTGCCGGGTCCGGCACAGAAGCGCCCTTGGCAAACGTCATCTTCACGGTCTGCTTGTAGGTCTCGCCGGTGCAGAGGATGCCGTCGTGCGACCAGACCGGCACGCTCCACTTCCATTCTTCTACCACCTCGGGGTCGGCCGCCAGGATCAGCGCGCGCAGCTTGGCGAGCATCTCGCCGCGCCAGTCATCCAGCGCTGCGATTTTCGCGTCGATCAATGCCGATGCAGGTGCCGCGTTCTCCGGTGCGCTCTTCTTCATGGGGTCTGCCTCCTGGTGGGATCAGCAGACCATTCTGGCAGGAATGCAGAGCGGTCGCCAATCGAGAGGGCTCTGGTGTACACAGTGCAAGCCCAACGTTCACACGCTGGGCTTGGTGTTGAGGCTTAGAGCCGCTAACAAAGCCGCCCTGGCGTCGTTGCGCCTCCCGCAGTGACGAACATTCGGTACTACTTGTACTGTCTGCGTCGGCGCGCCTAGCCAGGACGGTTTTGTTAGCGGCTCTTAGGGGGCTTGCTACTGGTGCGTGAGCGTCAGCGCGTAGAACTTGACCACCGTGCCTGGCGTCGTCAGCGGTGTGCCCGATACCGCAGTCTGGTCATAGTTGCCGGCCTTGAAGTAGAAGCTCTCGCCCACGAAGCTGGAATCCATCGTGAAAGTTTTGGCTGTACCGTTGGCCGTGACGGTGATCGTGCTGCCGGTCAGGCTCAGCTCGTAGTCGAAGGTGCTGGCCACTGGCACGCTGGTGATCGGATAGATGTTCGCACTGCCGCCCTGGTTGGTGTTCTCAAGCAGAAGCTGCACGCCCCCGGTGGAGGTCACTTGCAGCTCGCACAGAGGCTTGCTGGGGCCGGTGCCCTGGAAGATCTGGCCAATGGTCGTGTGGTCGGGCACTTGCGTAACCGCCACCGTGGCGTTCAGCTTGTTGGTGCCGGTGGTGGCCCAGATGGTGTTCTCGCGCAGTTCCACGCGCGGATGCAATGAGCCCGAAGTCGTCCAGCCCTGCGTCGGGTCCATCATGACCATCGCGCCGTCGGTGCTGTCCGTATAGAAGTAGGTGGGGTTGGTGTAGCCGGCTGCGAGCTTGGTGCCGCTTACCGTATCAACCTTGCCCGAAGAGCCGGTGGGCAACTGTAGCGTAAATGGCGCCAGGTTGAAGTTCGACCCCGGCGGGTTGCTGGTGCTGAGCGCGGGCAGTGGCGCGCTGGCGATCTTTTGCACGCTTTGCCCTTGTACCGACAGCGGGCTGCCGTCGCCACCGCCGCCACATGCCGAGAGCGCGCCGCCTGCCAGGGCTGCTGTCAGGCAAATCATGATCCGATGCTTCATCTCGTCTCCTCTTGCTCTTGTTTGCTGCTGGTTGAAAAACCGTCAGATGCTGGCGAGCTGCCGTTGCCAGCGAGGCTACGAGAGGAAACGTTTTCCTGCAACAGGTAATTTTTTTCGTAGATTGAGCAGGCTGGAAGGTATCAGATCACCCTGTCCTAGGTCGCTTATCACAGAAAATCAACGAGGAAATTGGCTTTTTCTGTGGGCGTTGTCCTCGCTCTGTACGCAGGGTAGGCGAAGCGCACTTTGAGGGTAACGTTTTCTTTAACGGGGATGACAACGTTTGCGGAAAGACGACAGCTCGCTTGGCGTCACTTTGATTTATCTAAATCTTAGAAGCGCCTTTCTATTTGATTTGCGGCTAAGCGAAAGAAAATAGGCTGAAAAATATGAATAAATGAAGCGGCTAATATAAAACGGCAGGATTCAAATAAACTTGAGGCTTTTTGTGTAATTCCCCACTTGAGTGGGGTGCAAGGCCATTTCAACCAGAACCCAAGCGGCATGCGGGTGTGCGGCCAGATGCTTGCATGTGGTGATGCGATGTTGCAATGCCATATTTTCTGCTGTGGCAGTCATCGATTGGTCATCTTTCGAATCCAATAATTGCGCCTCCGAAGTCGGTAACGCATAAGGATGCCCCCCACTTTTGAAGGGGGTGGCGATTGGACCGAGAGAATTTCAAATGACGATTCGTCACCGTATTACTTTGCTGATTGTGCTGATGTTTGTCGCGCTGGCGGCCATTGGCGGTTATGCGGTCTACCAGACCCGCAGCAGCGCGTCGGAGGTCAAGCAGGTGACCGAAGGCGTGGTGCCGAGCGCGCTGGCGTCGGCCGATCTGGTGTCGCTGGTGAAGGATGTACAGCTAGCGACGATGGTGCTGGTGTATGCACCCGACGACAACATCGTCGCGCAAGCGAAAGACGACCTGAAGACCAAGGAAGCCGCGCTGCGTGCCGCGCTGGACGTGCAGGCCAAGCGCGCCAACAGCCATGCCCAGGAGGGGCTGGTCACGCAGGCCAAGGAAACCGTCGACAGCTACGTCGAGGCCATCCAGCAGACCACCGACATGAAGGTGCAAGGCAAGAACGAGCTTGCGCAGGCCTTCCTGTTTGCCAACGTGGCCAGCTATCGCGACGTGCTGGAGAAGATTGTCGAGACGCTGCGCATCGAGAAGAACCGCGAGAAGGACGACGCCATTGCTGGCCTGAACGGCAAGCTTGCCAGCACGGCCACCACGATCGGTGTGGTGAGTGGCGTGGCCATCGTGCTGCTGACGGCCATCGGCATGCTGCTGTATCGCCAGATCACCCGCCCGCTGACGCGCATGCAGGCCGAGATGAGCGAGATTGCCACCAGCCAGGATTTCACGCGCCGCGTGCCAGTGGTGCGCATGGACGAGATCGGTCACTCGGTGGTGGCGTTCAACCAGATGATCGAGAAGATCCAGGAGAACCAGGCACTGCTCAAGCAGAAGACGGCCGACATCCAGGCGATGCTGCAGAACATGCAGCAGGGCATCCTGACCGTGGTCGATGCCGGCGTGGTGCACGAGGAATACTCGATCTACCTGGAATCGATTTTCGAGACGCAGGAGATTGCTGGTCGCAAGCTGATGGACCTGATCTTTGCCGATACCAACCTGGGCGCCGATGCGCTGTCACAGGTGGACGCGGCGGTGGACGCGTGCCTGGGGCAGGACGTCATCAACTTTGCCTTCAACCAGCACTTGCTGGCGAGCGAGGTGGAGAAGCGCATGCCGGATGGCCGCGTGAAGACGCTGGACCTGTCGTGGTCGGCCATCACCGATGAGAGCGACACCATCCTGCGCCTGATGCTGTGCGTGCGCGACGTGACCGAGCTGCGCAAGCTGGCTGCCGAGGCCAGCGAGCAGCGCCGCAACCTGGAGATGATTGGCGAGATTCTGGCGGTGAGCCAGGAGAAGTTCCAGCACTTCATCGACAGCTCCACCAGCTTCGTGCACGAGAACGAGCGCATCATCCGCCAGTACTCGCAGGCGGACAGCGCGGCCATTGCGGCACTGTTCCGCAACATGCACACCATCAAGGGCAACGCCCGCACGTACAACCTGCAGCACCTGACCAACGTCGTGCACGAGACTGAGCAGACCTACCACGCCCTGCGCGAACCCGGCAGCGAGCACACGTGGGATCAGGACTGGCTGATGCAGGAGCTGACCCGCGTGCGCGAGGCGATCGAGAACTACGCGCGCATCAACGAAAGCAAGCTGGGCCGCAAGGGTGGCGCAGCCCAGGGCGGTGCGGTGCAGGTGGTGCCGGACGCCATGTCGCGCATTCAGGAAAGCCTGCGCCTGCTGGAATCGGCCAACCCGGGCAGCCTGTACGAACTGGTGTCGATGCGTGATTCCGTTTATCACCTGCTGCGTCTGCTGGGCAGCGAGACGGTGGATGAGATGCTGTCGGGCGTGCTGCAATCGCTGCCGTCGCTGGCGCGCGAGTTGGGCAAGGAACCGGCCGCCGTGCGCATCGACGACAACGGCTACCGCGTGCGCACGGAAGCCGGCGGCATTCTGCAGAACGTGTTCACGCACCTGCTGCGCAACTCGATTGACCACGGCATCGAAACGCCCGACGTGCGCACCGCACTCGGTAAGTCGGCCGCCGGTACGATCGACCTCGAAGTCGGTGTCGACCAGGGCATGTTGCAGATCACGCTGTGTGACGACGGCCGTGGCTTGGCGCTCGATCGCATCCGCAATATCGCGGTTGAACGCGGCTGGATTGGCGCGGAAGAACGCCCGAGCGATGAAGACATCGCGCAGTTCATCTTCCGCCCTGGCTTCTCGACCGCCGAGACGGTGACGGAAATCTCCGGCCGTGGCGTTGGCATGGATGCCGTGTTGGAGTTCCTCAAGCGCGAGCAGGGCCGCATTGAGCTGCGCTTTACCGATGACCACAAGGGCGCAGCGTTCCGCCAGTTCCAGACGGTGGTCTGCCTGCCCGAGCGCTTTGCGGTGGACAGCGTGAACGCAGCACTCGGCGGCCAGCCGGATGTGCATCTGGATATGGATAAGGAAGCGTCGTGATGGGATCGTTTGTTCTGGCCGCGCTGGCTTGCGGATTGGTGCTGGGTGTGCTGGCGTGGATGGCACAGCAACGCCGGGTCAACGCGCTGATGCGCACGCTGGGCGACGCTGAGCACCGCATCGCCGCGCTGTCGCGTGATTTGGCGAAGCACACCGCACAGGTGGAAGCCGGCACGCGCGAAGTGCAGACGCTGGAAGCCACCGTCGCGCAGATGCAGAGCGCGGCATCCGATCAGGCAGAGCTTGTTGAGCAGTTGCGCACCGAGCTGCAGTCGGCCGCAGAGGCCAAGGAGCACTGGGCCAGCCGCGCCCGGCAGATTACCGAAGAGGCTGCACGCTTGCGCGGCCTGGCGCTGACCTTCGAGCGCTGGCATGAGCAGATGATCTCGCTCATGGAGCAGAACCACGACATGCACGCCAAGAACCAGGAGTTGCAGTCGATCGTGCGCCATGTGGTGATCGTCTCGCTCAATGCCTCCATTGAGGCGGCGCGTGCGGGTACGGCGGGGCGTGGCTTTGCCGTGGTCGCCAGCGAAGTGCGCGCGCTTGCGGCGCGCTCGGAAGAGTTGTCCAAGAGCTACCGCAACAGCCTGCACCTCAATGATCTGACCACCACCGCCACCTTCCAGGACATTCAGGCGGGCGGGAAGATGATCACCGCGTCGTTGTCGAGCGTCGAGGCGCTGGCCAACCAGTTTCAAACCCAGCTTCACTAGGCAGGTATGACGTGATCAGCAGTAACGCGCAAGACAGCTTCGATCGCATCTTCCGCAAAGCCGCGCGCAGCAGGCTCGCGCTGCATGCGGAAGACACCTGCGATGTGGCCACCGCAGCCCAGGGCGATGCCGTTGGTGGCGAGCAGGCCATGATCCTGACCATCTCGTCCATCGCATTCCGCCTGCTGCTGGTGCTGCGTTTTGACGATGAAGACAGAACGCGGGCGTACTACACAGGCGAGGCGCCGGGTCGCTCGTTTGACGAGGCTTGCCTGGAGATCGGCAACCTGTGCTGCGGGGCGGTGAATCAGGAACTGCTGCAGGTGTTTCCGGATCTGGGCATGTCGACGCCCTATGTGGTGAGCGCGCGCTGCCTGCCGTATCTGGATGCGCTCAAGCCGGGGTACATGGCCGCCTATACGGTCACGATCAATGACGCCGTGCGGGTGGCCGCAACGGTGTGTGTGTGCACCCATGCTCCGCAGGACTTTGTGGCCGATGTGCGTGACGAGGTCGAGTCCGGTGGTGAGCTGGAATTGTTTTGATTCAGATTGAGAACGAGGAAAAACCCATGAGCAAGATTCTGGTGGTCGACGATTCGAGCACGGTGCGCGACGAAGTGGCCGGCTTCCTGAAGAAGAATGGCCTGGCAGTGGACACCGCCGTGGATGGCAAGGACGGCCTGGCAAAGATCAAGGCCAACCCCGGCCTGAAGCTGGTCATCAGCGACGTGAATATGCCCAACATGGACGGCCTGACCATGGTCGAGAAAGTACGCGGCGAGCTGGGCAACAAGACGGTCAACGTCATCATGCTCACCACGGAAAGCAGCCCGGCCATGAAGGACCGCGGCAAGGCGGCCGGCGTGAAAGGCTGGATCGTCAAGCCCTTCAAGGGCGATGCCGTGCTGGAGACGTTCAAGAAGCTGGCGAGCTGAGCCAATCCGGTGTGCGCTGAGCGGCGGGCGAGAAGATGCCCGCCGTCGCGCATGCGGTGATGACATAAATTTGTCACATATGTGATTGAAGCAAGGTCACGTTGCGCACCGCTTCCCTCTACGCCGAGAATGCCTGCATTGAAACTTCGCAGGAGGAAGGATGCAGGCCTGGGCGATTCAGCAGTTTCGCGGCTGCTCGGTGCATGTGCTTGCGGTGCTGGGGCGCGGTGCCCGCTTCCATTACGCCTACACAGGGTTCGTCTGCGCACCGAAAGGTGAAAGCCTCGCCTATCCGCAACTCCAGCGTTTTCATCACACCGCTGCCGATTTCGATTCGGCCGATGACGCTATCTCTGCCGGCATGCAGCAAGGGCAATCCATTGTGGAGCAGTGGTTTGCCTCCAGTGCCGATTCAAGCCGAAGGCCCGCCTGACGATTTTCGGCGTTAGGCTGGGCATACCTTCCCACCAAAGCCGCCAAGGGCCAGATGCCATGACTGCATTGGCCGATGCAGTGCTCGTGCTGCATGCGTTGCTCGTCCTGTTCATCGTGGGCGGGCTGGTCGCAGTCTGGGTGGGTGCCGCGCGCAAACGCAGTTGGGCGCGCAATCGCGTTTTCCGCTTTGTGCATCTCACGGCCATCAGCATCGTTGCCGGGCTGGCGGTGCTGGATGTGCCATGTCCGCTCACAGTGCTGGAGGATCGGCTGCGCACCGGATCAGCCGGCTCCAGCGGTTTCATCCAGCGCTGGGTGAGCGCGCTGCTTTACTACGATCTGCCACTGTGGGTGTTTGCCGTGAGCTATGTCGCGTTTCTGCTGGCAGTGGTGCTCACGTGGTGGCGTATTCCGCCACACCCCAAGGCGTCGGGCCCCTCGGGGTGATGGCGTCAACGCGCAGGCTGCGTCGGCTTGCGTTCTGCCAGCAGCTTCTGAATGGCCGCTTCCGTTTCGGCATAACGCCCTTCGCCAAAGTGCTGATAGACGATGCGGCCATCGGCGTCGATCAGGTACTGGGCGGGCCAGTACTGGTTGTTGAAGGCCGTCCATGTGGCATAGCTGTTGTCCTGCGCCACCGGATAGCGGATGTCGAAGCGCTTGAGCGCGGCCTGCACATTCGCGGTCGACTTCTCGAACGGGTACTCGGGCGTGTGTACGCCCACCACAACGAGCCCTTGATCCTTGTACTTCTCGTGTAACTGCTTCACGTATGGCAGCGTGTTGATGCAGTTGATGCACGAGTACGTCCAGAAATCGACCAGTACCACCTTGCCACGCAGGCTGCTCATGGTGAGCGGTGGGGAATTCAGCCATTGGTCAATGCCGGTGAACTCAGGGGCGGCAGTGCCGCTGGCCGCAGGTGCGCTGAAAGGGCTGTAGGCGCGTGCGCCGGTGGCAGCAAAGTAGGCCGCGCCAATGGCAATCGCCACCAGGGCGGCGCGTAAGTAGGTGCGCATGATCTCTAGCCTGTGAAAAGTTGGGAGCGGTAGCCAGCCCGATTGCACCGGGCTGGCGGTGGATGGCGTCAGACCAGATTCAGTTCGACATGGATGTTGCCGCGCGTGGCCTTCGAATACGGGCAGAGCTGGTGTGCGGCTTCCACCACGGCTTGCGCAACCTCGCGGTCCAGACCCGGCAGGCTGACGTTCAGGCGGGCCTGCAGGAAGTACGCATCGTCGGTGGTGCCCAGGTCCACTTCGGTATCCAGTGCCAGGTCTGCCGGCAGCTTGATCTTCATCTGGCTGGCCGCGCGGCCCATCGCACCAATGAAGCAGGCCGACCAACCTGCTGCAAACAGTTGCTCCGGGTTCGTGCCGCGGCCGCTGCTGCCCGGGGGCGAGAGCTTCAGATTCAGGCGGTCGTCATTGCTCTGCGCCTGGCCGTCGCGGCCACCGGTGACGTGGACGTTGGCGGTGTACAGCACGTTCTCGATGCGGGTCATGATCGTGTTCCTTGGAGATTCGGTTTGCATTGGGATTGCGCGGCCGGAGATCGCTTTGCTTACGTTCGGCGCTGGGCCACGAGACGCATTTAAGACGGCGGACGTATCACGCACGTAGCGCCCAGCCCCCCTTTCTGTCAGGGCACGTATCGCGGTGGGCGGCAGATACAAACGCATACAAAGCGCCCCGCAAAGTGGCGGGGCGTTGGCATGGGTAAGGTGGGCAGGTGAGGCGTTTTGCGCCTCGGACCATCCGGCCGAACCACCCGGTATTTAGCTGTGCTGGCCGCAAAGAATCGGCTTCAAAGTTGGCGATTCCTTGATACGCTGGAACGGATTGGGCTCATGGGGCAACGGGTGAAGGAGTCGTCATGCAAGAGCTTGCCTTTCGCACCCTGCTGTATCGCTACTTCTTCTTTGGCTGGCTGTTCAAGGATGCCAGCCACGGCAACCTGTTCGAGCGTTCGGCAGCGTGGCGTTTCAACAAGGCACATGCGCATTGGCTGCTGGCCTATATGCGCCGCTGGCTCTGGTGTGGACTACTTTGTTATGCCCTGGGCGGTTTGGTTGAGCTGGGGCTCAAGACGCCCGGCTTGTCGGCGGTGTTCTACGTACCGAGTGCGCTCAGCGTGCCGATCAACATGGTGATCGGGGTGTTGTGGATCGGCCTGAAGGCGCTGCCGGGGCCTGTGCACGAACGATAGTCCGCACGCGGCTAGACCGTTGCAACGAGCAATTCCTCGGCGTTGTTCGGCGGGCGAAAGCCATCGGTCCGGTTGGCAAAGTAGCGTTCGGTCAGCGCGGCTGCAGAAACGTGCTCTGCCTTGCCGAAACCGGCTTCATGGGCCAGCGACTGGATCTGCGGTGGCGTAAAGAAGCTGATGAAGGGCGTGCCGCTGGCCCGTGCACCTTTTTCGGCCATCTCCAGCCCGGGGCGCACGTCGGGGTCTGCCATTTCCAGCGGTAGCAGGAATGTCATCGCCAGCACTGACCCCGGCGCCAGCGTCGCCACTTCGCGCAGCGTGGCCGCATTCGCTTCTTTGGTGAGATACATGCTCACACCCGTTGACACCACAACGGCTGGCTTGCTCGCATCAAAGCCTGCCGCCGCAAGACCCGCCTGCCAGGACCCGCCCGCTTCGAAATCAACCGGCACAAAGCGCAGCCAATCGGGCACGCCAAAACCCAGTTCGATCAGGCGCTGGCGTTTCCATGCCTGCGGGTTGGGCTGGTCCACTTCAAACACCTTGAGGTGCGATGCAACATCCGGCCTGCGTTGCGCAAAGCTGTCGAGCCCCGCACCCAGGATGACGTACTGGCTCAGCCCCCGCGCAGCCTGCTCGACGACCAGGTCTTCAATAAAGCGCGCCCGCGCCACGATGGAGGCGCGAAAAGGGCGCGTGAACTCCGCATGCATGTCGCCGCGCTGCTGCCAGCCGGGTTCGGGCGCGAGCAGCTGCAGGCCGACGTTGTCTTCCAGCACATGCGGCGGCGCGTCGACTTCAAGATGCAAGGCGCGCCACAGGGCGACGCGTGCTGCGGTGCTGTCTGGTGCCAGATCCTGCATGTTGCTTGCGCTCATGAATGCCTCCGCGTGGGGGTATCAGGTGACGGGCTGAAACTCGGGGAACACGGCAGCGGCCTGCACTGGCTGTTTGGTCATGCAGACCTCGAACAGGCGGCTGCTCAACCAACCCGCCAGCCAGGCCTGCAGCGCGGGCATGGGCTGCGCTGCAAACCAATCCGGCTGCACCGCCGCAAACTGCCGGACGAATGGAAAGATCGCCAGATCCGTCGCGCACGGCGTTGCGCCGCCAAGATACCGCTGTGCCTGTAACCTGGTTTCCAGCGGGGTCAGCAGTGTGGCCACTGCCTGGGAGCGAATGGTCTCGCGCGATTGCCCGTCGTCCGGGTAGCGGTCGGGGTATTTGTAGCGGTCGAGCAGGCGTTTGAAGTCGCCATCGTTGGTGCGCAGCAGGGCCAGGTTGTCGCCAGTCTGGGCGCGGCTCCACCAGCCTTCGAGGTCGGGCGATTCGAGCGCCCAGCGCATGATGTCCAGGCTCTCTTCCAACATGCCGCCATCGGGCAGATGCAGAACCGGCACCGTCCCCTTGGGCGACAGCGCAAGCAGCGCGGCGGGCTTGTCGCGCATGACGATTTCAAAGGTTTGGAAGCGCCGGTTGGCCTGCAGCATCGCCAAGCGTGCGCGCATGGCGTACGGGCAGCGGCGGTAGCTGTAAAGCAGGGGCAGGGTGGTGTCGGTGGACATGGGGTGGGGCAAAAAAGCGTTGATGCTGAGCGCGTTAGGGTAACGGGTTTGCTGTGACCAGCAAGTCTTACGCCGCCAGGCGCGAGCGCCCGGAGCGCCCACCACGCCGCACGGACTGCGGCGGCTGCCCGAACACACGGATGAACGCGCGCCGCATGCGTTCCGGGTCGGCAAAGCCGACGGCGCGGGCTACTTGTTCCAAGGATTCGTCGCCAGATTCCACGCGCGGGCGGGCGGCTTCTGCACGCAGCTTTTCGACGGCCTTGGCGGGCGTCTGGCCGGTCTCGGCCGCGAAGGCACGATCGAACTGCCGGCGGCTCAGATGCGCCACTTCCGCCAGTCGATCCACATCAAGCGCTTCGTGCAGGTGCTCGCGCGCATAGCTCAACGCACGTGCAATGCGGCTCGATGCCGGGTCCAGCTCCAGCAGCGCTGAAAACTGCGACTGCCCACCCGGCCGCCGGTGATACACCACCAGCTCACGTGCCACCGCGCGGGAGACTTCAACGCCCAGGTCTTCTTCGATGAGCGCGAGCGCCAGGTCAATGCCCGACGAGATGCCGGCGGATGTCCACACCGGGCCGTCGTGGATGAAGATGTGATCGCTTTGCACCTGAACGTGCGGATAGCGCCGCTGCAATTGCGCGGCCACACGCCAATGTGTGGTGGCGCGGCGGCCGTCCAGCAACCCCGCGGCGGCCAGCGCAAACGCGCCGGAGCACACGCTCGTCACGCGTCGTGAATGCTGCGCGGCTTCCTGCACGAACGCGATCAGCGTGGCGGAAAACGTGTCCTCACGCGGGCCGTTGCCGCCCGAAATGATGAGCGTGTCGAAGGCCGGGTCGTCCAGCTTCTGCGTCTGCATGACGAGGCCGGGCGCGCTCTGCACCTGCGTACCGTTTTCGGACAGCACGTCGATCCGGTAGGCCGGTTGTGGCGCCAGGCGGTTGGCCACATCAAAGGCGGTCAGCGGGCCTGTGAAATCCAGCAGGCTGCAGCCCGGAAACACCAGAAAACCGATTCTGCGCATGATGTCTTGAAATGAGGGAATAACGTCATTTAGGCCTGATCTTCCTCCGCCAGACTGCGTCTGTCAAATGCACTGCTGGAGCGTCGATCATGACTACCGTCGCACTGTCGCCCGCTGGTTCCGCCCACGTTTCACGCCATCACCGCTGGAAGGTGCTGGGCGTGGGCGTGGCCGCCAATGCCAGCTTTTCTGCCGCGTTTTCGGGCATCCCGACCACGGCAGTGTTTATCCGCTCGGCCTACCACCTGGGCAATGCCGAGCTGGGCATCGCGCTGGGGCTGCTGGGGCTGGGCATTGCCATCAGCGAGCTGCCGTGGGGCCTGTTGACCGACCGCTGGGGCGACCGTGCCGTGCTGCTGGCGGGTCTCGGGCTGACGGCGCTGGCGCTGTTTGTGATGGCGTGTTTCGTGGCCCCCATGCATGGCAGCGTGCCGCCGCTGACGTGGCTGGCGGCTGGCATGCTGAGCGTCGGCCTGCTGGGCGGCAGCGTGAATGGGTCCAGCGGCCGCGCGGTCATGGGTTGGTTCCGTGAGGGTGAGCGCGGTCTTGCCATGAGCATCCGCCAGACTGCCGTGCCGCTGGGTGGTGGCATTGGTGCGCTGGTGTTGCCGAGCTTGGCCGCCCACGCCGGGTTTGCCGTGGTGTATGGCGTGCTGGCTGCGGCCTGCGCATTGACGGCGGTGCTGACGTGGCTGTGGGTGCGCGAGGCACCGGACATCGTGACCACCACCGCCAAGACAGCCGCCACCGACACCGGACGTGGCCCGCTCGGCGACCCGATGCTCTGGCGCATGGCGCTGGCCATTGGCCTGCTCTGCGTGCCGCAGGGCGCCGTCGTTGCCTTCGCGACCGTCTTCCTGCGTGACTTTGCGCACGCCAACGTGCTGACGCTCAGCCTGACGATGGCAGCGGTGCAGGGCGGTGCGGCAGTCATGCGCGTGTGGAGCGGCCGCTGGACGGATCGCCATGGCAATCGCCGTGCTTACCTGCTGGCGTGCGCCCGGCTGAGTGTGGTGTTGTTCGTCGTGCTGGCCGGCGTGGCATGGGCCACGACTGCGGTGTCGATCGATCTGTCGATCATGCGTGTGGCATTGGTGGCGGCCACCATAGTTGCCGGCATCAGTGTGTCGGCGTGGCATGGTGTGGGCTTTACCGAGATGGCGACAATGGCTGGCGTGCAGCGCGCCGGCACGGCATTGGGCCTGGGCAATACCGGCGCCTTTACCGCGCTCGGGGTGACGTCGCTGTGCCTGCCGCATGTGCTGGCGTGGTCGTCGTGGCCAGTGGTTTGGCTGGTGACGGCAGGCAGTGCGCTGATGGCGTTGCGGGTGCTGCCGGCGGTACAGAAGTAGGTTCTGGCGCGACGCCAGTCCCCTTCGTTTCTTCCTATAGTGAGCCGCAGGTCGCCCTGGCCTGGATATGGCGGCCACCGCACAACGAGACGAGGGGGCCATCATGGCGGGCTTGAGCGTTATCCAGCACGTGGTCGTGCTGATGCTGGAAAACCGGTCATTCGACAACCTGTTCGGCACGCTCTACCCCAAGAGCGCCGAGTTTGACGGGCTCTCCGGCACCGAGACCAACCCCGACGGCAGCGGGGAGCCCATCCGCGTGTGGACCACGCCGGCGCCACCCAACGTGATGACGCTGCCCAACCCCGACCCGGGCGAGCTGTTCACCGACATCAACCAGCAACTCTTTGGCGCGCAGACCCCGCTGGGGCAGACGCCCGCCATGCAGGGTTTCACCACCAACTACGCCAAGAACGGCGGTGACCCGCGCAACATCATGCATTTCTTCACGTCGGACCAGGTGCCGGCGCTGTCCACGCTGGCACGCAACTACGCCGTGAGCGATGCGTGGTTTGCCTCCGCACCGTGCCAGACGTGGCCCAACCGCTTCTTCGTGCATACCGGCACGGCGCATGGTTATCCGAACAACTCGCCGGTGCACTTTCCGTACTTGATGCCGACGCTGTTCAACGCGCTGGATGGTGTGGTGCCGGACGATTGGCGCGTCTACTACCACGACTTTGCGCAGTCGCTCACGCTCACGCGGCTGTGGCTGCATCTGGACCACTTCCACCTGTTCGACGATTTTCTGGACGATGCCACCAATGGCAACCTGCCGTCGTACAGCTTTATCGAGCCGCGCTACTTTGCCGATCTCGACTGGCCGAATGACATGCACCCGCCGCACGATGTCGGCTATGGCGATGCGCTGGTCGCCCAGGTGTACAACGCGCTGCGCACCTCGCCGCAGTGGCACCAGACCCTGCTGATCGTCACCTTTGACGAACATGGCGGCTGCTACGACCACGTGCCGCCGCCGTCGGCTGTGCCGCCCAGCCCGCCGCAGCCGGGGCAGCTCTTCGCGTTTGACCGGCTGGGTGTGCGTGTGCCGGCGGTAGTGGTGTCGCCGTGGATTCCGAAGGGCACGATCTTTCGCTCGACGGTGGCGCAGCCATACGACCACACCGCCATCATCAAGACGCTGCGCAACCGCTACAACATCCAGACACCGCTCACCGCGCGCGACGCCAGTGCGCCGGACCTCGCTCAGGTGCTGGAGTTGACCGCCCCGGATGACAATCGGGACCCCGTCGTCGCCCGCCCCATGGTTGCCGACCCGGCCGGTCTGCAGGCCGCGCGCAACGCGCCACTCAACGATTTCCAGTGGGCCATGCACGAATCAGCGGCCATGCTGGCGCCGCTGGGCACGGGCATCAGCATTGATGACCACGTGCGCAATCTGTCGACGGATCAGCAACCACCCGTGCCGGCTGCGCAGAATGCTCAACAGGCGGCGCAGCACATCAAGGACGTGTTAGCGTCGATGGATTTGCCATATGCAGGTCAATGAGCATGAACGCACCACTTCAGCATCCCCCAGTGGTGATCCGCCCCTTTCGCTCGGGTGACGAGCCAGCGTTGCATGCGGTCTTCCATTCCGCGGTGCATGGCATTGCCGCTGCCCGGTATCGCCCAGAACAGCTCGAAGCCTGGGCACCCACCGACTATGACACCGAGCAGTGGGCCGAGCGCATCCGCCGCAATCAGCCCTTTGTGGCCGAGATTGACGGACAGCCCGCGGGCTACGCCGACCTGCAGGCGGATGGCCACATCGACCACTTCTTTGTATCGGCCGCACATGCGCGACGGGGCGTCGGGCAGCACCTGATGAATCACATTTTGGGGCTGGCCACACAACGCGGGCTGTCGCGCACGCAGGCCCATGTCAGCCTGAGCGCCGAACCTTTCTTTGCCCGCAACGGGTTTGCGGTGATGGAGCGCCAGACCGTCATGGTGCGCGGCGTACCGCTGGACAATGCGTTGATGGTCCGAATGCAGTTCTGATTCACAGTTTCTTCACATTGGGCGACGCAAAGCTTTGCGTCGCATTGATGTTGTGACCGCGTCTTACGGTGATTAAAGATCGCTGTTTATCTGTCGTTAGCTTGGTTGAAGTCGGTGCGGCTCAAGGCACCCCACAAAAGCAATCTCCCCAAGCAATCGACGGCAGATATGAAGACGCTCTCCATCAAAGCACGGCTGGCATTGGTGCTGTTTGTTCTGGCTGTATTCCTGGCGGGCGTCGGTGCGCTCGGTTTGTACGGCAACCTGCGCTCTAATGCAGCGCTCAAGGAAACCTATGGCAATCAGCTCGCATCGGCGCGGGCGGTGAGCCAGGCCATTGCACGTGTGGGGCAGGCGCGTACCGCCCTGGATCGTGCCATCTATGAAACAGACGACGCCAAGATTGCACCGCTGGTGAGCGCCGCCGAGGATCGCTTCAAGGAGGGCCTGGCTGCCTGGAAGGCCTACAACGATCTGCCGTTCGCCACGGCTGAAGAAGAGCGCACCGCCGGCGAGGCGAAGGTTGCGCTCGAGGCGTTCATGAAGCAAGGCATGGAGCCGACGTTCGAGGCCTTCAAGCGTCATGACTTGGAGGCCGCCAAGCCGCTGGTGCTGGACAAGCTCTTTGCGCTCTCCACGCCGTACCTGACCAAGCTGGAACGCCTCGATGCCATCCAGACCGAGGTCTCGGCTGCAGCGTACAAGGATGCGCAGTCTTTCTTCACCCAGTTGGTGTGGGAATTCCTGATCGTGATCGGGCTGGGTGTAGCGCTGGCGATCGGCTGCTATGTCGTGCTGTCGCGAGCCATCTCGCGCCCGCTGGAAGAAATGCTGGTGCACTTCCGCGAGATCGCCGCCGGCAATTTGACGACCGAGGTGCGCATTCACTCGCGTGACGAGATGGGTGTGCTGATGGAAGGTCTGCAGCAGATGCAGGCCAAGCTGAAGGAAACCGTGGTCACGGTGCGCCGTGGCAGCGAGTCGATTGCCTCGGCCACGCAGCAGATTGCTGCCGGCAACACCAACCTGTCGCAACGTACGGAAGAGCAGGCCAGCTCGCTGGAAGAAACCGCTTCCAGCATGGAAGAGCTGACCAGCATCGTGAAGCAGAATGCCGACAACGCCCGTCAGGCCAGCACGCTGGCGGTGAGCGCCTCCGAGATCGCCGTGCAGGGCGGTGCCGTGGTGCAGGACGTGGTGGCAACGATGGGCGAGATCAGCGAATCGTCGCGCAAGATCACCGACATCATCGCGGTGATCGAGGGCATCGCGTTCCAGACCAACATCCTGGCGTTGAATGCTGCAGTGGAAGCTGCGCGTGCGGGTGAACAAGGCCGCGGCTTTGCCGTGGTGGCCGGTGAAGTTCGCACGCTGGCACAGCGCAGCGCGGGTGCTGCCAAGGAAATCAAATCGCTGATCGAAGATTCCGCCACGCGTGTGGATTCGGGCTCGAACCTGGTGGCGCGTGCCGGCAAGACGATGGAAGAGATCGTCGTGGCGGTGAAGCGCGTGACCGACATCATGGGCGAGATCAGCGCGGGCTCGGCCGAGCAGAGCAGCGGTATCGAGCAGATCAACGAAGCCGTCACGCAGATGGACGACGTTACGCAGCAGAACGCCGCATTGGTTGAGCAAGCTGCCGCTGCCGCACAGGCGCTGGAAGAGCAGGCTGACGAGCTGCGCCGCGCTGTGGCGGTGTTTCGCGTGGCGATGTAACGCACCCTTTTCCGATGGTTTGCCCCGGCAGCAATCTGGCTGCTGCGGCGCTACACTGCGGGGTCGACCTTCGGGTCGGCCCCGCTTTTTTTATGCGGTGCACTCATAACGATTATTCGGAGGTGTCATGCGTTTCCAGTGTCGTCGTGTTTCTGTTCGCGCTCTTGTGTCTGCTGCCGTACTGGCATGCAGCGCTGGGGCGATCGCTCAGACCATTCCCGCCAGCAAGCCCGCGCCCACCACGCTCACGCCCGAGCAGCAGCGCTACCACGACATCTACAAAGAGCTGGTCGAAATCAACACGACGCATTCGGTGGGTGACACCACCCAGGCCGCACGTGCCATGGAAAAGCGCCTGGCCGACGCGGGCTTTGCCGCTTCCGACATGCAAGTGATCGAGCCCTTCCCGAAGAAGGGCAACCTGGTGCTGCGCTACAAGGGCACCGGTGCGAAGCAGCCGATCCTGCTGCTGGCCCACATCGACGTGGTGGAAGCCAAGCGTGAGGATTGGAAGACCGATCCGTTCAAGCTGCAAGAGACCGATGGCTACTTCACCGCACGCGGCTCGATTGACGACAAGGCGATGGCGTCGGCGTTTGTCTCCGTGCTGGGGCAGCTCAAGCAGGAGGGCTTCAAGCCCGCTCGCGACATCATCCTGGCGCTGACCACCGACGAAGAACGTGGCGATGTGCCGAGCAACGGCGCGTACTGGATCGTCAACAACAAGCCCGAACTGGTGAAGGCCGAATTCGGCATCAACGAAGGCGGTGGCGGTGAATTGCGCGGCGGCAAGCCGGTGCTCCACCGCATTCAGGTGGCCGAGAAGATGTACACCACCTACGAGCTTGAAGTGCGCGATGTGGGCGGCCACAGCTCGGTGCCGACCAAGACGAACCCGGTGTATGCGCTATCTGCAGCGCTGGACCGGCTGGGTGCGTATCAGTTTCCCGTCAAGCTGGCGGACGTGACGCAGACCTACTTCGCACGCAGCGCGCCGCTGGCCACGGGGCAACTGGCGGACGACATGCGCTCGGTCGGTACGGGCAAGCCGGATCAGGCGGCGATTGATCGCCTGTCGGCCATTCCGTTCTACAACGCGCAGTTGCGTACCACGTGTGTTGCCACCATGGTCAACGCTGGTCATGCGGAGAATGCGCTGCCGCAGTCGGCCAAGGCGACCGTCAACTGCCGCATCCTGCCGCATGACGATCCGGCCGACATTGATCGTCAGCTCAAGCAGGTGATCGGTAACGACAAGATTGCCGTGCGCTACATCAACAAGCCGCTTGCGAGCCCGGCTTCGCCGCTCAATGGTGACTTGGTGAAGACGGTCGATGCGCTGACGCAGCAGACGTGGGGTGTGCCGGTGATTCCGGCCATGAGCACGGGGGCGACTGATAGCCGCTTCATGCGCAATGCTGGTATTCCGATGTATGGCGTGTCGGGTTTGTTCACTGAGCCGGCTGATCTGCGTACGCACGGTCTGGATGAGCGTATCGAGATCGCGCGGCTGTATGACGGGCGTGAGTTCTTGTATCGCCTGGTTAAGCAACTGGCTGAGTAAATGCGGGTGCCGCGCCTGCGTTTTGTGGGCGCGGATTGGGGCTGATTGGCGGTGGTGGTGCGCCTCGGTTTCGTCCCCTGCCGGGGCCGACTCACTTTCTTTGTCTTGCCAAAGAAAGTAAGCAAAGAAAGGCGCGCCCGATGCGGCGAGAGACTCCTTGAATTTATGTCGCAGGGAGGGAAGGGAGGCAAACTCGCTTCGCTCAGACAAGCCTCTCTTCTTTTTCCTCCCTGCAACAGAAATTCAAGGCGCCGCATAGGGCAGGGTACGGCCAAACCGTCTGGGCGCATGGGCTCGGGGTATGGCCGTTTCATTGGGCTTCTTAGATGAAGCCGCCGTCCGTCTTGAGTGTGCGGCCGGTGATCCAGCGTGCATCGTCTGAGGCGAGGAAGGCGATGGCGTCTGCAATGTCCTCCGGCTCGGCCAGGCGGCCCAACGGGGTCGACTCGCGCATGCGGTCTTTCACTTCATCGGGAATTGGCGCGGTCATGTCGGTGCGTGTGAGCGCCGGTGCCACCGCGTTGACGGTGATATTGCGCGGCCCCAGTTCGATGGCAAAGGCGTGCGTGAGCCCGTCGACGGCTGCCTTGCTTGCGGCATACACCGCCAGCCCCGCGCGTGGCCGATACACCAGGCTCGACGACACATTCACGATGTGCCCGCCGCGTGCCGGTACGTGCGGCAGCACTGCCTGGGTGACAAGGATGACCGAGAAGGCGTTGGTGCGGAACTGCGCATCGAACGACGCCTGATCAATCTCGCCCACCGGCTGGCCTTCGAGGATGCCCGCGTTGTTGACGAGGATGTCGATGGGGCCAAAGGCTTCACACACCGTGGTGACCATCGTGTTGACGGATGCCGCGTCGGCCACGTCGGCCTGCACGGCAATGGCTTCTGCGCCGGTCTTGCGGATGGACTCGACGACCGCATTGGCCTCGCTGCTGTTGCTGCGATAGACCACGGCCACGCGTGCACCATCGGCGGCCAGTCGACGTGCAACGGCCGCGCCGATACCGCGCGAACCGCCGGTGACGATGGCCGTGCGGCCGGCCAGGCGCGGTGCGGAGGAAGATTGGGTTTGCGACAAGGTGTTCTCCTGAAAGAGGGCAATGTTTCGGGAGAACAGGTTACGAAGCAGCCGGCCCGCGCGCAGCCAGCGTGGCAGCGACGCGGCGTTGCAGCATTGGAACGACCGGGGCCGAGGAGGGCGATCAGCCTTGCTGGCGCTTGCGGTACTCCGCCACTTTGTGCCGATTGCCGCAGACCGCCATGCTGCACCACCGGCGTTTGTGCGACTTGGTGCGGTCGTAGAACCACAGCGTGCATTCCGGGTGTTCGCACACGCGCACGAGCTGGAAATCACCTTCCGCCAGCAGGTGGGCGGCGGCTTCGGCCAGCGGGGCGAGGCGCTGTTCGACGGAATCGGTGGGGCGCAGGCGATCCACGCGCGGGGTGTCACCATCCCATACCAGCACGGGGTGGCTGGGCGCTTGCCGCAGGAAGACGTTGAGCGCATCCGCGCTTGCAGGGCGGCCAGCCTTGCGCGCCTCCACCAGCGTGCGAATCACCTCACGCAGATGCCGCGCCACGGCCAGCAGCACGCCGGGCGGGTAGCCGCCGGCCAGCGGTTCTGTCAACCAGCCAGCACGCACAAGCCAGTCGGAGACATCTTCATCGGTCTGCCAGAAGTCGTGTGGCTGGCCGTCGACATTGGCGATGGTGTTGAGCATGTCGAGCACCGGGTGGTCGGCGATCAGCATGGGTGCGTCAGGCGATGCGGCGGCGGGCTGGGACATGGGATGGGCTTCGGCGTTATTACCGTAATTGTAACCATATAGAGAAATTATCCCAGTTACATCGAGGGATGGGCCACCACGACCGGAATCGCACGCAAAGTCAGCCGCATTACCATGTCTCCATCCAAGACCCTTGCTGGAGAAGATCATGAGCGCATGGCCTGATGCCCGCGTGCTGGCGTTGTTCAATATTGATGTGCCGATCGTGCTGGGGCCCATGGCTGGCGTGGGTGGCGCCGAGTTGGCGATTGCCGTGGCGCGTGCGGGCGGCTTGGGTTCAATCCCCTGCGCGATGCTGAGTGCAGACCAGATCCGTCAGCACGTCGAGCAGTTTCGTGCGGCGGTACGCGGCCCGATCAATCTGAATTTCTTCTGCCACACGCCGCCGCAGCCTGATCCGGAGCGTGAGGCCAAGTGGCGTGCGCATCTGGCGCCGTACTACGCGGAGTTCGGCATTGACCTGAACACGCAGGCGCCGGCCGTCAACCGCGCACCGTTTGACGAAGCAACCTGTGCGCTGGTTGAAGAGATCAAGCCTGAAGTCGTGAGTTTCCACTTCGGCCTGCCGGCGCCCGAACTGCAGGCGCGCGTGAAGGCCACCGGCGCGAAGGTCATCGCTGCCGCCACGACGGTGGAAGAAGCGCGCTGGCTGGAAGCCCGCGGCGTGGACGCCATCATCGCCATGGGCAACGAGGCTGGCGGGCACCGCGGCATGTTTCTCACCACGTCTATCGAGTCTCAGGTCGGTACGTTTGCGCTGGTGCCACAGGTGGTGGATGCGGTGCGCGTGCCGGTGATTGCGGCGGGCGGTATTGGCGATGCACGGGGCGTGGTGGCGGCGTTCGCCCTGGGCGCATCGGCGGTACAGATCGGCACGGCTTACATGCTCTCGCCCGAAGCGAAGACGTCGGCCATCCATCGCGCCGCACTCAAGCGGGCCACGGATGCGGATACCGCACTCACCAACGTGTTCACCGGTCGCCCGGCGCGCGGCATCGTCAACCGGTTGATGCGTGAGATTGGCCCGATGAGCACGTTTGCGCCGGCCTTCCCGAAGGCCGGTGGTTCGCTGGCACCGCTGCGCGCCAAAACCGAGCCGACCGGCTCGGGCGATTTCATCAACCTGTGGTCGGGTCAGGGCGCCCAACTGGCCACCGAAGACTCCGCCGAGGTCATCACACGCCGTATCGCCACCCAGGCGCTTGAGCGGCTCACCTGAGTTTTCCTGCTGCAGGACTCCCCACGCGGGCACGCCACACGGCGTGCCCGTTTTGTTTTGCATCACAGATCGGAATGCGACCAATGGGAAAATTTCATGTAACTTGAAAAATATAATTTCACTGGTTACAGTGGCTGCGGTGCTGTTCCCCAAAATCTCACCAGGAGCCCTGTCATGAACGCCCCAGCCCACCCGGCCGATCTTGTTGCCGATGCCTATGCCCCCACCGCCGTCCGCCATCGCACGGCAGACGTTGAGGGTGTGCGCGTGTTCTACCGCGAGGCCGGCCCGGCCGACGCGCCCACCGTGCTGCTGTTGCATGGCTTCCCGAGTGCCTCGCACATGTTCCGAGACCTGATTCCGCAGTTGGCTGGGCGCTATCACGTGGTTGCGCCGGATCTGCCGGGCTTTGGTTTGACGCAGGCGCCGGAGGGTTTTCGCTACACCTTCGACAACCTTGCGCACGTGGTGGATGGCTTCACGCAAGCGATTGGCTTGTCGCGCTATGCGATCTACGTGTTCGACTACGGTGCGCCGACCGGCTGGCGCCTGGCAATGGCACATCCGGAACGCATCACGGCCATCGTCACGCAAAACGGCAATGGCTATGAGGACGGCTTTGGTGAGGGCCCGTGGGCGCCAATCAAGGCCTACTGGGCCAACCCGGACGAAGCGCATCGCCGGGAGCTGCACGGGCTAGTCTCTGACGAGATGACGCAATGGCAATACCTGAACGGCGTGCCCGATCCAACGCGTGTGGCACCGGATGGTTATCTGCTTGACCAGTACTTCCTGGGCCGCGCGGGCCAGCTCGACATCCAGATGGACTTGTTCCTGGACTACGCGAGCAACGTGGCGTTGTATCCAGCGCTGCACGCGTACTTTCGCGCGCACCGACCGCCGCTGCTGGCCGTGTGGGGCCGCAATGACGCCATCTTCATTCCGCCCGGTGCGGAGGCGTTCAAGCGTGATCTGCCGGATGCCGAAGTGCACTTTGTCGACAGCGGCCACTTTGCGCTGGAGACGCACCACGAGGAAATCGGTGCGCGCATGCTCGACTTTTTCAGCAGGGTGGTGAGGTAAGTGGCCGGTCTCAGCTGATCGGCTGCATGGTGGCTTCCTTGGCAAAACGCTCCCGCAGGAATGCCACCAGCGCCTTCACCGACGGCGGTACGCCCGCGCGCGATGGGTACAGCGCATGCAGGTCAGCCGGCTCAGGCGTCCAGTTCGGCAACACCGTCTGCAAGCGGCCATCAACAAGCGCTTCGTGGCAGCAGTGCTGCGGCAGGATGGCGAGGCCCAACCCGGCGATGGCCGCTTCGCGCAGCGCGATGATGTTGTCGGCGGCAAAGCGTGGCCGGACGGGCAGCGCCAGCCGATGGCCACGCGCATCCAGCAGAACCCAGTCACGGCTGCGCGCAAGCGTGCCTTGGCCAAGGCACGGCTGGTTGTCGAGATCGGCCGGCGTGCTCGGCGCTTCCACACGCGCAAGCAGCGTGGGACTGCCCACCAGCACACGCGGTGAGACCGCCAGATGGCGCGCCACCACGTCGCGTGACGGCAACGGCCCGGTCGCCGCGCGAATGGCAACGTCAATGCGTTGCTCGATCAGGTCGACATAGGTGTTGGAGAGCTCCAGCTCGATACGCAGCTTTGGGTGGGCATCGGCAAACTCGGCCAGCCAGCCGGCGAGCAAGGTCTCGGCCAGCAGCGGTGACGTGCCCACGCGCAGCACCCCCGCAGGCTCGCTGCGCGCTGCACCCGCCAGTGCTTCGATGGCCGCCGACGCATCAGCCATGTCGCGCGCATGCCGATACACCGCTTCGCCCACCGGCGTGACGGACACGCGATGGCTCGACCGCTGCAGCAGGCGCGTGCCGAGCTGCGTTTCCAGTTCGGCAATGCGGCGGCTGAGGCGTGACTTGGGGATGCCCGTGGCGCGCTCGGCGGCGGAAAAGCCACCGGCTTCCACCACGCGTGTGAAGAGGTACAGGTCGTCGAAGCGCTTCATGTGAGTGCGGTGTTGCAGTCGACCTGCATTGAAGCACAGGAAAGCGATGGCGAACGGCCAGTCACCGGCGTGCGGGTTGCGGGCATATTGCCTGCGCAGTCAGTGCGATCCACCCTGTTACGGGGCCGAAGGCGCGATCTAGCACCGACACCTGGAGAGCATGCCAGCGGTTTCATGGAACGCTTTCAGACGTGCCCCCACGCGCTGAGCGGCAGGAGGCGACGAGGTTCGGCAGCCGACCTCGTCGCCGTCTGGTCGTCACACGTCGAACCGCACGCCCTGCGCCAGCGGCAGCGCGCCGCTGTAGTTGATGGTGTTGGTGGCGCGGCGCATGTAGCCCTTCCACGCGTCCGAGCCGGATTCCCGGCCGCCGCCGGTTTCCTTCTCGCCGCCAAACGCACCGCCGATCTCGGCGCCCGATGTGCCGATGTTGACGTTGGCAATGCCGCAGTCGCTGCCTGCTGACGACATGAAGCGCTCGGCATCGGTCAGGCTGCCCGTGAAGATGGCCGATGACAGCCCTTGCGGCACACCGTTCTGGATCGCGATCGCCTCGTCGGTGTCGCCGTCGTACACCACCACGTACAGGATGGGCGCGAAGGTCTCGCTTTGCATCACGTGGGTCGGCTTGGGCATCTTGACCAGCGCGGGGCGCACGTACCAGGCATCGGCACCGAGTTCTTCATGCACGCGTTCACCGCCGAGCACCGTGCCGCCTTCAGCGCGTGCCTGTGCCAGCGCCTGTTGCATGGCATGGAAAGCGGCCTGGTCGATCAGCGGACCAACCAGGGTGCCGTCGGCCAGCGGGTCGCCAATGGCAATGCTCTGGTAGATCTTTTCCAGGCGTGCCAGCAGTGTGTCGGCCACCGAGCGGTGCACGATCAGGCGGCGCAATGAGGTGCAGCGCTGGCCTGCCGTGCCCACGGCCGCAAAGGTGATCGCGCGGGCCGCCAGTTCCAGATCGGCCGAGGGTGTGACGATCATCGCGTTGTTGCCGCCCAGCTCCAGAATCGAACGGCCAAAGCGCTCCGCCACCTTCACACCAACCTGACGGCCCATGCGGGTCGAGCCCGTGGCGCTGACCACCGGCACAAGGTGGCTGGCCACCAGCGCCTCGCCCACGTCGCGCCCGCCGATCAGCAGTTGGCTCAGTCCCGCAGGGATGGCGTCCGGCTTCTCCGCATTGAATGCATCCACCACCTGTTGCATCAGGTGCTGGCACGCAATGGCGGTCAGCGGTGTCTTCTCTGACGGCTTCCAGACGATGGCATTGCCGCACACCAGGGCGAGCGCCGCGTTCCACGACCACACCGCCACCGGAAAGTTGAACGCCGAGATGATGCCCACCACCCCCATTGGGTGCCAGGTCTCCATCATGCGGTGCCCGGGCCGCTCGCTGGCGATGGTCAGGCCGTGCAGTTGCCGCGACAGGCCGACCGCGAAATCGCAGATGTCGATCATCTCCTGCACTTCGCCCAGGCCTTCAGAGGCGATCTTGCCTGCCTCCAGCGATACGAGTTCGCCCAATGCTGCCTTGTGCGTGCGCAGTACCTCGCCCAGTCGGCGCACCAGCTCACCACGCACCGGCGCGGGCACGGCACGCCATGTCAGATACGCCGTGTGCGCGTTCTGAATGGCGGCCTGCGCTTGCTCGGCGGTGTGCGATTTGACGCGGGCCAATACGGAACCGTCACGTGGGGCGCGGCTCGTCCAGTCCGTGCCTTCGTAGGCCTTCAAGTCCAGGCCCAGGGCGTTCAGTACCGTTTGCAATCGTGTGCGGGAATCTGCCATACATCCATCCTTACTGTTCTTTCGTGTTCAACTGATCAGTGTGCGCTTGCCGGGCGATCAACGCTCGACCACGCGGTTCCAGCGCTTGCTCCACTCCGGGCGCTCGGCGTTGATGACATCCCAGTCCAGCGCGACGGCCGTCTTGAGAATGCCGTTCATCTTGTTCTGCTCTTCCGCAGCCTTGCCCTTGAGCGGTGCTTTCGGATTGACTGGATTGTAGGAGCCGTTTTCCATGGCGAGCGCCTGTGCCTCAGGGCTGATCAGGTAGTCCGCCAGCTTCTGTGCGAGGTCGGCATCCGGGTTGTTGGCCAGCACGCACTGCGCGGTCAGCAGAACGACGGCGCCTTCCTTGGGCGCGACAAACTCCATCGGAATGCCCTTGGACTTCATCAGCTCAACCTGCGTGAGCGTGTAGGGGAACAGCGCCGCATCGCCGGCCTGCATCATCTCCACCACCTTCGACGAGTTGGGGATGTACTCGATCACGTTCGGGCCGATGGTGGTGGGCCATGCCTTGAATGCCGGGTCGACGTTCTTTTCCGTGCCGCCCTTGAGCCGGTTGAACATCAGGAACGCGTCCAGCCCAAACGACGACGCCGGCATGGACTGCACCACCACCTTGCCCTTGTATTTCGGGTCAGCCAGGTCGCCCCACGAGGTCGGCGGTGTCCAGCCCTTGTCGGCAAAGATCTTGGTGCTGTAGGCGAGACCCGTCAGCCCCATCGAGAGGCCCACGGCGTAGTCGCCCTTGAGGTGGGCAATGGCGGGCACGGCCGACAGGTTGGCCGAGGGCTTGAGCTTCTCGCACAGCCCCATGCCGATGGCGCGGAACATGACGCCGTCGTCCAGCGTCATCACGTGCATCTGCGCTTTGCCCTTGGTGGCCTGCGCCTTGGCGAGGATGTCGGTCGAGGTGCCGGGCACGACGACCACCTTGACGTTGTTGGCCTTCTCGAACGGCGGGAACACGAACTGCGTGTAGGTGCGTTCCATGTTGCCGCCGTTCATGCCGATGTACAGCGTCTTGGTCTCGGCGTGGGTGATGCCAGCGGCAAGTAGCGCAGCACCGGCAGCCGCTGCAACGAACGATGTTTTCGCGTGTTTCACAAGCATGGTGATCTCCTGGGGCATCAAGTGCATCAAGCTGCATCAAGCGTCGGGATGCAGAAAACGTTGGATGGAAAAGGGTTCGATCGGCGTACTGGTGCGGCCTTCGGCAATCAGCTCGGCCATGACATCGCCCACACCGGGGCCGAGCTGGAAGCCAGCACCGGCAAAGCCAAAGGCATGGAACAGGCCGGGGCGACGGGCACTGGCACCGATCACGGGTTGGTCATCGGGCAGGTTGCCTTCCGTGCCGCTCCAGGTGCGGATGATGTGCGCGCCCTTGAGTTGCGGCAGGAGCGCAGCCAGTTGCGGCAACTGGCGCAGGATGGCCACGTGCGATGACCGCGCGCGTTGATCGTCAAGCAGGTAGCCGCGCCCGCCGCCGAACACCACGTTGCCGCGCCGCACCTGGCGGCAGTAGATGCCGCCACCTTCCACGCCCAGGCTCCAGGGCAGGAAGAAGGGCAAGGGTTCGGTCACGCCCATCGTGGGCGGGATGGTGAACATGGGCACGGGTTCGCCCCACTGCGCAGCAAAATGCGCTGCCCAGGCACCGGCGCAGTTGACCAGGGCGGGGGCCTTGATCTCGAGGTCCTGATCATGCTGCCGCGCGTGTACGACGAAGCGTGCGCCGTCGTGCTCGACCGACAGCACCGGCGCGTGCTCGCGCACATCGGCGCCGGCAGCCTGCGCGGCGCGGGCAAACGCGGGAGACAGCAGACGCGGATTGGCCTGCCCGTCCTCCGGGCACAGCGAGCCGCCGACAATCTGATCGCCTCCCATCGGGAAATACTTCTGCAGCGCGGCCCGGCCTTCGATCAACTGCAACCCAAGGCCGAAGCTCTGACTGCGCTCGGCATAGTCGGCCAGCGATTCCATATCAGCGATGCTGCGGGCGATCTTGAAGTGTCCGCTGCGTTCGTATTCCGCCTCGGTGCCGATCAGCTCGGTAAGGCGCCCCCAGATCTGGTGCGCGCGTTGCGCTAGCGGCAATTGCTCGATGGCGCGACCCTGGCGCCGCACGCCGCCGAAGTTGACGCCGCTGGAGCGTGAGCCACACAGGTCGCGCTCCAGCAGCGTGACCGTCAGCCCACGCTGGCGCAGGAACAGGGCAGTGGCGCTGCCCATGATGCCGCCACCGATGATGGCGACGTCGCACGCCAGTTGCTCACGCATGCTCGTCCTCCCCGGCGGTCACATCCAGCGGTAGCGGTTTGATCGGCGCCTGACCGCGCAGGCGGCCCACCTGGGCCAGCGGTACGGAGCGTACGTGCGCCAGGATTTCCGCTGCCGCGGCACCACACATACGGCCTTGGCAACGGCCCATGCCCACCCGGCACAGCGCCTTGAGGCGGTTCAGTTCATGCGCACCGCATTCGTTGGCCGTCTGGCGCAGCGTGCCGGCGGTGACGTTCTCGCAGCGGCACACGACCAGATCGTCGCTGGCGTGCGCAGCCCAATCTTCGGGAAACGGAAACGCCGTTTCCAGCGCATGGCGGAATCGCTCGATCTTTTGCAAACGCGTTTGCAGACGGCGTACGCGGTCAGTGTCGATAGCGACTTGCCGATCCTGCAGCAGTGCCATCGCCGCCAGCGCGCCCGAAGATTCGGCAGCATCGGCGCCCATGATGCCCGCGCCATCGCCCGCCAGATACACGCCTGCGACGGAACTGCGCCGCATCACGTCGATGCGCGGCACATGACAGCGGTGCAGCGTGGAGAACTCGAACGCGCAGCCCAGCAGATCGGCCAGTTGGGTTTCGGGCCGCAAGGCGTAGCCCATGCCCACGGCGGAGCACGCGGTGTGCTGATCGCGGCCGGCGCTGTCTTGCCACACGAGTTGCTTCACCGCCGCATCGCCCTCGGCACGCAGCAGCCGCACACCGTGGTGCATGGGAATGCCATGCAGCTTGAGCCAGGCGACCAGCGCCATGCCCTTGGCCATGACGGCGGGCTGGCCCAGCATGGCCGGCGCTGCCTTGTAGCGCGCGGCAGCCGGTGCCGTGTCGAGCACCGCCACCACGTTCGCCCCGGCCTTGGCGTATTGGCTGGCCACCAGATACAGCAGGGGGCCGGTGCCGGCAAACACCACGGCATCGCCGATCGCGCAGCCTTGGTACTTGAGCGCGACCTGCGCGCCGCCCAGCGTGTAGACCCCCGGCAGCGTCCAACCCGGCATGGGCAGTACGCGGTCGGTGGCGCCGGTGGCCACGATCACGTCGCGCCAGGCAAGGCTGCTGATGCCGCGCGTGGGCACGTGCAGCAGGTCGAGCAGATCGGGCTGTGCATTCCACACCAGCGTTTGCGGGTGATAGTCGAGCTGTGGCAGAAGTCGGTCGAAGGTGGCATGCACAGCCTGCGCCCGCGCGGCCTCGGTGCCGTACAGCTCTGCGGCGGGGCGGCCAAAGCTATCGGGTTGCCGACGGTAGATCTGGCCGCCTGCGCGTGGCGCTTCGTCCAGCACGATGGGTTTGAGGCCGTGCGCCAGCAAGGTTTCGGCCGCGCGCACGCCTGCGGGCCCGGCGCCGATGATGACGGGCGGCAAATCGTGCTGGCTCTGACGCTGCAACGTGGGCGCGGCGGGCGCAGTCATCGTCACCATTACGCGGCTCCCTCGGTGGCGGCCAACTGCGTGCAGATATGCATGCCCGGTTCGATCATGGTCTGGCAGGCGCGCAGTGATCGGCCATCGGCCAGGCGCACCCAGCAGTCCTGGCAAGCACCCATCAGGCAGAAGCCGGCACGCGGTTGCTGGCTGAATTCGTTGATGCGCAATTGGCGTGCTTGTGTGAGCACCGCCGTCAATACGGTGTCGCCGGTCAGTGCTTCGGCGGGCTGACCATCCAGCACGAAAGCCACTGTGGGGCGGTTGCGTTCCTTGAGGCGCTGGAGTTGCGCAACTGCTACCGGTTTTGCAGGAGCATTCATCGTGGTCTCTGTCTCAATGCTTGCCGATCAGGATGCGGTCCAGGCCGTAGACCCTGTCCAGCAGCAGCATCAGCGCCAGCGTGAGGAAGACGATCAGCGCCGAGACGGCGGCCATCATCGGGTCGAGCGATTCGGTGGCGTACATGTACATGCGCACGGGCAGCGTGACGGTGGCGGGCGACACCACAAAGATGGACATCGTCAGTTCATCAAAGCTGTTGATGAAGGCCAGCAGCCACCCACCGGTGATGCCCGGCAAGATCATTGGCAGCGTCATGCGGCGGAACACGGTGAAGCCGCTGGCGCCCAGTGAGTAGGCCGCGTGCTCCACCGAGTGATCGAAGCCCACGAGCGCGGCCATCACCAGCCGCATGGTGTAGGGCGTGACGATGAGCGCGTGCGCGAAGATCAGCCAGCCGAAACTGCCTTGCCCACCCACCAGCGAAAACATGCGCAGCAGCGCCACACCCAGCACGAGGTGCGGAATGATCAGCGGCGACAGAAACAGCCCCTGCAGAAACTGCAGGCCCGGCGCCCGCGAGCGGACGATGGCCATGGCTGCCGGCACCGCCAGTGCAGTGGAGATGGTGGCAGCCGCCACACCCAGCCACAGGCTGTTCCAGAACGACTGCACAAAATCTGGGTGATGCAGCACCTGGTCAAACCAGCGCAGCGAGAGATGGCGGGTCGGCAGCGTGAGCGTTTCTTCCGGGGTGAAGGCGACGATGCACACGATCACCAGCGGCGCCAGCATGAAGGTGATGACGAGCGCGTTGAAGGCGAGCGCGAGGGGTCCGTTCTTTTGCATGCGCGCCCCCTCAGCCCAGCGTCTTCTTGTAGCGGCTTTCGATCATGCGGTTCCAGCCCAGCATGATGACCAGATTGGCCGCCAGCAAAATCAGCGCGATGGCCGCACCGAGCGGCCAGTTGAGCTCGTTCAGGTACTCGTCGTAGATGAGCGTGGCCACCATCTTTACGCGGCGCCCGCCCAGCAGGCCCGGAATGGCGAATGAACTGGCCGACAGACCAAACACGATCAGGCTGCCCGACAGAATGCCCGGCATGACCTGCGGCAGCACCACGCGGCGCAAGGTGGTGAAGTGCGATGCGGACAGTGAGAGCGCGGCGTTCTCCACCCACGGGTCGAGCTTCTGCAGCGACGTCCACACCGGGATCACCATGAACGGCAGCATCACGTGCACCAGCGCAATCACGATGGCTGTCTCGTTGTACAGCAGCTTGACCGGGCCGATACCGATGGCCTTAAACACGCTGTTGATCAGGCCTTCGGGCCCAAGCAGCATGCTCCAGCCGAACGCGCGCACCACCACCGAGATCAGCAGCGGCGCCAGGATGACCAGCAGAAAGATCGAGCGCCAGGGTTTGCCCATCCGGCTCAGGATGTAGGCTTCCGGCGCGCCGACCAGAATGCACACCACCGTCACCAGTGCGGAGATCCGCAGCGTGCGCCAGAAGATCTCGTAGTAGTACGGGTCCTGCACCACATGCAGGTAGTGCGCAAACGTAAAGGTGCCCGCGATGGGCCCCTTATCGGCATCGAAGGCGTTGAAGGACAGCACCGCGCTCAACGCCAGCGGCACGAGCAGCATCACCGTGAACAGGGCCAACGCGGGGCCTGTCATGCTCAGCGGCACCCAGTTGAATCGGCGGATCATGCGGCCTCCCCGGCGCCGATGACTCGCACATAACGGTCCTGCCAATCCACGCCCACGGTCTGGCCGACATCGCACGGCGCGCCGCCGTCGTTGACGGCCGACACGAGCAACGCGCCCAGCGGGGTATCGACGGTGTACATCCACTGATTGCCGAGGAAGAAGCGTTCGGTCACGCGGCCTTCGCAGCGGCCAGTGCCGTCAGCGGTACAAGTCATCTTTTCAGGGCGCAGCGCCAGTACGACGGAGTTGCTGGCAGGGGTGCCCGGCGGCAACGCCACCTGAACCGACCCGACGGTCGCGCGGATCTCGCCATCACTGCCCGACACCACCGCGGCATGCAGCAGATTGGCCTTGCCGACAAAGGTGGAGATGAACGCATTGCGCGGGTGCTCGTACACCGCCAGCGGCGTATCGACCTGCGTGATGCGCCCGGCTTCCATGACGACCACGCGGTCGCTGATCGACATGGCCTCGGCCTGATCGTGCGTGACCATGATGGTGGTCGTGCCCACCTTGCGCTGGATCTCGCGCAACTCGAACTGCATCTCTTCGCGCAGCTTGGCGTCCAGGTTGGACAACGGCTCGTCCAGCAGCAGCACCGGCGGTTTGATGACCAGCGCCCGTGCCAGCGCAACGCGCTGGCGCTGGCCGCCGGAGAGCTCGCGCGGATAGCGGTCGACGTGCTTGTCCAGATGTACGAGCGCCAGCGTCTGCATGGCGCGCTCGCGGCGTTCGGCCGGCGGGCACTTGCGCATCTCCAGGCCGAATTCCACGTTCTCGCGCACCGTCATGTGCGGGAATAGCGCGTAGGTCTGGAACACGATCCCCAGGCCGCGTGCGTTGGCCTTGGCACGGGTGATGTTCTTGCCGTCCAGCTCGATCGTGCCGGCAGACACCTCCGTAAAGCCCGCAATCATCTGCAGGGTCGTGGTCTTGCCGCAACCCGAGGGGCCGAGCAGCGAGACGAACTCACCCTTGTGCACCTCCAGGTTGAAGTCTTGAACCACGCGGAGGTCGCCGTACTGCTTGGAGACATGGTTGAGGCGCAGAAAACTCATCGGTCATCCTTTGCGACGGGGCCTTAGTTCTGGGTCCTGAGGCCGCATTCTTTGTCTGAAGAATATGGATATGCTATTGCAATGCACGTGCCAAGACATTGGGTTTGCGTAGGTGTATACGCTGCAAATGGAATATTTCTCTAATTTATTCCGTTTAACGGAATACAATTGATCAACCCAATTCGCTCCATTCCAGCTTCATGGCTTCTGATTTCGAAGACGATGCGCATCAGCGCAGCGCCATGCACCGTACCTTCCAGATCCTGCGCACCATGGCGGAGCAGCAGCACCAAGGTGTGCGTGTCACCTACCTGGCCAAGACGCTGGGCATGACCCCCGCCACGACGCACCGGCTGTTGCAGGGCCTGACGCAGGAGGGCATGGTCGAGCAGGATCAGCAGAACAAGCTGTACCGGCTGAGCCTGGACTTGTTCTGCCTGGCAGCCCAGGCGGGCACGGTGAACGATCTGCGCGCGGTAGCACGGCCGGCCTTGCTACGCCTGAATGCCAGCCTGGGCGACACGGTGCTGCTGTTGGTGCGTTCGGGCTTCGATGCGGTGTGCCTTGACCGCGTGGAAGGCCAGTACCCCATTCGCACCTTTACGGGCGATGTGGGCGGCCGGATCGAACTGGGCGTGGGCCAGGGGGCGATGGTGATCCTGGCGCACCTGCCCGAGGCAGAACAGGAGGAGGTGCTGCGCTACAATCTGCCGCGCATCCGGCACTACAGCGTGTACGACGAGGTCTACCTACGCTCCGAAGTCAGAAAAGCCCGCGAACAGGGCTACAGCGCCAAGACGGATGGGTTGCTCGAAGGCATGGCCGGTATTGCCGTGCCGGTGTTCGATCGCAACGGCAACGTGGTTGCCGCGCTATCGGTCGGCACGCTGGTCAACCGCCTGAGCGCCGACCGCCTGCCCATCGTGGTCGACATGCTGCTGCGCGAAGCCAACCGGCTGACCACGCAGATCAACCCGTTTGATCCGACGCTGCGTCGCCCCATGCATTCCATGGCAGTGAGCGACGCTTATCGTGCGATCTGAGGCGCCATCGGATCCGTCTGCGCAATCTCACGGTGTCGTGGCTTCTGCCGCCAGCACCCGGCCAGGGTTCAGCAAACACTGCGGGTCCAGCGCCTGCTTGATGGTGCGCATCAATTGCAGCGCCACAGGCGTCTTGTAGTGCGGGAGCTTGTCGCGCTTGAGCGTACCAATGCCGTGCTCTGCCGAGATCGAGCCGCCAAACCGGTGGACGGCCTGATAGACCGCATCGCTGATCGCCGCCTCATGCGCTGCGATGAACGCAGCTGCATCTGCACCCGCGGGCGCCTGCATGTTGTAGTGCAGGTTCCCATCGCCCAGGTGCCCGAAGTTGATCAGCCGCACGCCCGGCGCCAGCGCCTGGAGCTGCGCATCGGTCTGCGCCACGAATTCGGGAATGCGTGAGATCGGCACAGACACATCGTGCTTGATGTTGAGGCCCTCGGCGGCCTGCGCCAGCGTGATGCTCTCGCGGATGTGCCACAGGTCATGCGCCTGGCGGATGTTCTCCGCGATGATGGCGTCGGTCACGATGTCGTCTTCCATCGCGGTCTCTAGCAGGTGTTCGAACTGCGCCCTGGCGTGGGCTTCGGATTCGCTGTCGGACGCTTCCAGCAAGACGCACCATGACGTTTCGCGCCACATCGGCACGCGCAGATGGGGGTAGTGCGCGTCAACGAGCCTGAGCCCCTCCTGGTTCATCACTTCAAAGCCCGTGAGCGCAGAAGACAGATGCCGGTGCGACAAGGCCAGCAACGCCGTTGCCGCCTCCAGCGAGGGCACCGCTGCCCACGCCGTCAATTGCGCTGCGGGTTGCGGATACAGCCGCAGCGTGGCCGCCGTGATGATGCCCAGCGTGCCTTCGCTGCCGATGAACAGGTTGCGCAGGTCGTAGCCGGTGTTGTCCTTGCGCAGGCCCTGCAGGCCTTCCCAGACTTGCCCGTCGGCCAGTACCACTTCCAGCCCCAGGCATAGCTCGCGCGCATTGCCGTAGCGCACCACCTGCGTGCCGCCCGCGTTGGTCGCCAGGTTGCCGCCAATGGTGCAACTGCCCTCGGCACCCAGGCTCAGCGGAAACAGCATCCCCGCCTCCTGCACCGCCTCCTGCAGCGACTGGAGCACGCAGCCCGCTTCCACCGTAACCGTCATGTTGGCGAGGTCGATGGCGCGCACGGCTTGCATGCGGCGCAGGCTCAGGATGACCTGCTTGCCGTCGGCATCGGGCACAGAGCCTTCTACGAGGCCTGTATTGCCACCCTGCGGCACGATCGAGACGCCGGCCTGGGCGCATGCACGCATCACCTCGGCCACTTCTGCGGTAGAGCCAGGTCGTACTACGCAGAGCGCCTTGCCGCGCACGCGCTGGCGCCAATCGGTTTCGTATTCGGTGCACGCATCGCCGGTCAGAACATGCGCGGCCCCCACGATGTCGCGCAAGGCAGGGATCAGGTTGTCGGGTGTCATGGCAACGGTGATGAGGGTTGTCAGCGCAGGACTTCAGTCACGGCCGAAGCGAGCCGCTGCACGGCCTGCTCGATCTGCGGCACGTCGGGCGCGGCGAAAGACAGGCGCATGGTGTGGTGTGGCGCGCTGTCGGGGTAGAACGCCTTGCCGGGTACATACAGCACCTGCTGGGCGACAGCGGCATCGAACAGCGCCTGTGGGGCGATCGACTGTGCAAACGTGGCCCAGACGAACATGCCGCCCGCTGGCGGCGCGCAATGCACGCGGCCATCCAACTGCGTGGTGATGCCTTGCACCAAGGCCTGCATGCGCCGCTGGTATTCGATGCGGGCACGCTGCACCGTGGCCGGGTAGCGTCCGCTTTCCAGGTAGCGGGCGGCCACCATCTGCGCCAGTGGCGAGGTGCACAGGTCCACCGTCTGCTTGGCGATCGTGCAACGGCGCAGCAAGCTGTTGTCGGCCAGCATCCAGCCCACGCGCAGTGCCGGGGCAACGGTTTTGGACAGGCTGGACAGATACACCACCGGGTTCACGCC
Organism: Ralstonia insidiosa; assembly: GCF_008801405.1. Classification (NCBI taxonomy): domain Bacteria; kingdom Pseudomonadati; phylum Pseudomonadota; class Betaproteobacteria; order Burkholderiales; family Burkholderiaceae; genus Ralstonia; species Ralstonia insidiosa. The sequence goes on from NZ_VZPV01000002.1 coordinate 894,698, forward strand.
GCCATCGGCCAGTCGGTCACCGATGGTGCGTAGCGTGGGCGGCATCGGGCCATCGGTGTCGAAGCGCAGCTCGCCGTAGGGGTCGTCTTCCACCACCCAGAAGCCATGGGTGCAGGCCAGTTGCACCAGGGCCTCACGGCGCTCGGCGGCCAGCAGCGTGCCCCGCGGGTTGGAGAAATTCGGTACGGTGTAGAGCAGCTTCGGACGCTGCGTGTCGGGTAACTGTTGCAGCAGTTCAGCCAGCGCGTCGGCTTGCAGGCCGTGCTCGTCCATCGGCACAGGCACGATGTGCGCCTGCGCAAGACGCAAGGCTTGCAGCGTGGCGGGATAGGCGGGCACCTCAACCAGAACCGTATCCCCCGGTTCGATCAGCACGCGCACCAGCAGGTCGAATGCCTGCTGCGAGCCTGTGGTCACCATCACCTGTTCAGCGCCGGACTGAATACCGCGTTCGCGCATCAGGGCTGCCAGCGATGTGCGGAGGATCGGCAGCCCCTCCGTTGCGCCGTACTGCAGCGTTTGCGCATCGCCCGTCATGGCCTGGGCGGCAGCGTGTGCCAGCCCTTCGGCATCGAACAGGCTGGGCGACGGATAGCCGCCGGCCAGCGAGATCATCCCCGGCTGACTGAGGTACGGGAACAGCTCGCGAATGGGCGAGCCCGCAGGCTGCGCAAACGGGGCGGCAAAGGCCGGCATGTCGCTCATGCTGTGGCATCCACGACGGGCATACCGCGCAGCACAGCGCGCAACTGGTCGACCGAGCGCTGCTGTGCCGCTTCGTAGAGGGCGATTTCGTCATGCACGCGCCCACCCAGCGCGGCCTCAAACGCCTGCTGTGCAGCATGGGCCTGATACTGCTTCTGTTCTTCGCCGCCCAGGTTGGACTGGAAGATGCCCGCCGCGCTCACCGGCAGAAAGTCTTCATACGTGATGGGATCGGCTTGCGCCCAGCCTTTGGCCAGGAGCACTTTCAACGATGTCTCAGCGTCGATCTGCGCGGCTTCGCCCGATGCCGTCAGGCTGTAGCGATAGTAGGCCAGCCCTTGGGCGCGCAGTGCCTCATGGGTGTCCGGAAAGGCGCGGAACACCAGTGCCAGCCGACTCTCGTAGTCTGGCGCGGCACTGCCGGCATTGCCCATGTCACGCACCTCGGCCAGCAGTTGGTCGTACAGCGCACGGCCCTTGCGCGTCAGGGCGACGCCGCGTTGCTCGATCTCGCCAAAGCGCGCCGTATGTGCACCTGCATCGTCGGTAAAGCGGACGGCTTCCTGCAGCGCCTTGAAGCTGGTCTGGCGCAGCAGGATCGGGCAGTTGCGACGCGGCGGGCCTTCCACCACATCCTTGGCGTCCATGCCGCGCGCGGGCATGGCGGCCTGCGCTGCGTCGATGTCGAGCGTACGCGGCGTCAGGTGGTTGATGTGCGGCCCGCGGAAGCAGACCACGTCGGCCACCAGGCGGTGTGCCGCCTGCAGGGCGCGGTAGTTTTCGGCGTCGACGGTGGCGGTGCTGTGCCAGCGGAAGGTCTCCAGCGCCTCGCGCACGAAGGCATCGGCATCTGCGTCGGCGAGGCCGCCATCGGTCTCGCACTGCGCGATCAATTCCAGCACGCGCGGCGTGAAGATCTGGCGGCGTGCCAGGATGGTTGCCGCCTTCTCGCGCAGGGCTGGATCGGCAATCAGTTCAAGCCGCAGCAACGACGTGAACACGCGGAACGGATTCGCCGCCAATGCAGCATCGGCCACCGGACGAAACGCCGTGGAGTGCACGGGCACACCGGCCACCGACAAGTCGTAGTAGCCCACGGGCTCCATGCCCATGACGGCAAACAGCCGCCGCAGCGTCGCCAGCTCGGCTGCTGTGCCAACGCGGATGGCGCCGTGGCGCTCCACATCCAGTCGCTCCAGCTCACCCGCATGCGCCATCTGGGCGCGCAACGTGGGTTGGGCATGCAGCGTGCGCGCGTTGATGTCGGCTACCAGGTCGATCAGGGTGCCGTACTGCGGCACTTCCTGGCGGTACATGGCGGACATGGCACGTGAAAAGCGCGTGCGGATGTCGTCTGCGGAGACGAAGGAATCGGCCGTGGGTTGATGCGACGTGCTCATGACTGGGTCGGGGTTGGCGAGGAGTGGATCGATGCTAGGTGGGGCACTGAAAGCCGGTCAAACGATAATTCGGACAGAGTTCATTCCAGAATAGAATGACCTGCCAGACTCCAGCTTGATCACCCAACCCCATCGCCAGGGCCTTGCATGTTCCCGCCACGCCGCTTTCTGCCGCCCATGTCCCTGCTTTGCGCATTTGAGGCGGCTGCGCGTCACCAGAGCTTCACGGCGGCTGCCGCTGAATTGCACCTGACGCAAAGCGCGGTCAGTCGGCAGATTCGTGCGCTGGAAGATCGCCTGGGGGCCGAGCTGTTTGTGCGTGAGCGCCAGACCGTGCGTCTGAGCCCGGCGGGCCAGGCGTATGCGGAGGAGATCCGCGGTGCGTTGATGCGCATTTCCAGCGCCACGGTTGGCTTGCGTGCGAATCCGCAAGGGGGCAGCCTGAACCTGGCCATCCTCCCCACCTTCGGTACCCGTTGGCTGGCACCGCGCCTGCCGCAGTTTTTCGACCAGCACCCCGGCATCACGATCAACCTGACGACGCGGCTGTCGCAGTTCGACTTCCAGTTGGAGACGGTGGATGCGGCCATCCATTTCGGCCCGCCGCACTGGCCGGGGGCCGAACTCGCCTTGTTGATGAGCGAGACCGTCGTGCCCGCGTGCAGCCCGGCGCTTTTGGCCCGGTACGCCTTTGCGCAGCCGCGCGATCTGCTGGGTGCGCCGTTATTGCACCTGGCCTCGCGCCCCGATGCCTGGTCGCGCTGGCTGGCCACCCATCAGGTGGACGGGGGAGATACGCAAGGCATGGTGTTCGACCAGTTTGCGACCGCCGCCCAGGCGGCTGTAGCAGGCCTGGGCGTGGCATTGCTGCCGCGCTTTCTGATCTCTCACGAGTTGCGGCAGGGCGATCTTGTGCTGGCCTTGCCCCATGTGCCGGAGATGGAAAGTGCCGAGCGCTACTATCTGGCCTGGCCCACGGGTCGGACCGACTATCCGCCGCTGCAGGCGTTGCGAACATGGCTCGTGCAAGCGGCACAGGACTTCACGCAGGCACAGGCTGCCGAGTGATATGCAACAGTGGCAAACACTGCATGACGTGTCGATGACTGTTCTGTAAAGTTCGCAGATCGCATCGGGCAACGGTGTGCCATTCCCGATCGCTGAAACACAAGGCCGACGCTACTTTTCGCTCATGTCTATCCAACACGCGCTGCTCACTTCCCTGCTCGAAAAGCCCTCGTCCGGCTACGAACTCGCCCGCCGCTTTGACAAGTCGATGGGCTATTTCTGGAGTGCCACTCATCAGCAGATCTACCGCGAGCTTGGCCGCATGGCCGAGGCCGGTTGGGTCAGTGTGGAAGAGGAGGAAGACGGCCGCAAGAAGACATACACGGTCTTGCAACCGGGGCGCGAAGAGCTCGCGCGCTGGGTACTGGAGCCGACCGTGTCGTCGGACAACCGTGAAGAGGTGCTGGTGAAGTTGCGCGCCGAGGCCGTAATCGGCCCGCTCGGCTTTATCGACGAGATGCAGCGCCTGATCGAGCAGCACCGCACACGCCTGAATACGTTCCGCGAGATCGAGCAGCGCGATTTCATGCGCGCTGATCTCACGCGCGCACAGCGGCTGCAGCATGCGGTGCTCCAGCGCGGCATCGTTTACGAAGAAGGCTGGCTCGCGTGGGCAGACGATGTGCTGCCGTTGCTGGAGCCAGCCTCGGTGACGGCTTAAACGCTCGGGTTAAACCGTTGCCTTGTCACCCGCCGGGGCGCGCAGCGCCTCGATGTTGTTCAGGCGGCGGCGTGCCACCTCAAACTCCTCGGCAAAGCGCTTGACGAGTTCTGCCGCCGGCACTACGCGCTTGACCGCGCCCACGCCCTGGCCGGCGCCCCAGATGTCTTTCCACGCCTTGGCCTTCGCGCCACCGCCCGAGCCGAAGTTCATCTTGCTCGGGTCCGATTCCGGCAGGGCTTCCGGGTCCAGGCCCGCGCTCTCGATGCTCTTGCGTAGGTAGTTGCCGTGCACGCCGGTGAACAGGTTCGTGTAGACGATGTCGCTGGCGGTGGACTCCACAATCGCTTGCTTGTAGCCCTCGATCGCGTTGGCTTCTTCGGTGGCGATGAAGGCCGAGCCCACATAGGCCAGGTCTGCACCGGCCGCCAGCGCTGCCAGGATGGCGTTGCCGTTGGCAATCGCGCCCGACAGCAGTAGCGGGCCATCGAACCATTCACGAATCTCGTGGATCAGCGCAAACGGCGAGGTCGTGCCCGCATGGCCGCCCGCGCCGGCCGCCACGGCGATCAGGCCATCCGCGCCTTTCTCGATCGCCTTCTTGGCAAACTTGTTGTTGATGACGTCGTGCAGCACGATGCCGCCGTAGCTGTGCACGGCCTGGTTCACGTCTTCACGCGCGCCCAGCGAGGTGATGACGATGGGCACCTTGTACTTCACGCAGAGTTCCAGGTCGTGCTCGAGGCGGTCGTTCGACTTGTGCACGATCTGGTTGACGGCAAACGGTGCCGATGGCTTGTCCGGATGCTGCGCGTCGTATTCGGCCAGCTCCGTGGTGATGCGCTGCAGCCAGGTTTCCAGCAGCTCGGCCGGGCGTGCATTGAGCGCCGGGAACGAGCCAACCACGCCCGCCTTGCACTGCGCGATCACGAGGTCGGGGTTGGAGATGATGAATAGCGGTGAGCCCACCACGGGCACGGACAAGCGGTTTTGCAGGATCGGTGGCAGCGACATGGCAGTCTCCGTTGGAATCGAATCGTTATGGAATGAGGAAAGCGGTAAGCAGTGTGCTCAGGCCTCGGACTTGAGCACTGCGAGCTTGTCGGCCAGCTTGGCACCCATGGCCGCGCCGAGCGCCTGCAGGCCGGTTGCCGGGCGGACCATCACCTCGAACTCGACAATCTTGCCGCTGGCATTGAAGCGGATCATGTCGATGCCCTTGAGCGATTTACCGCTCACGTTGGCGCTGAATTCCAGCACCACGCTCGCGCCATCATCCGTGGCGAAGCTGCGGTGGTATTGGAAGTCTTCAAAGACCGTGTTGACGGTGCGCAGCACCAGCGTGGTGGCGGTGCGGCCTGGGTACGCCGTGTGCGCCACGGGCGAGCGGAAGACGACGTCCTCGGCGAACAGGTCGTCGAGCGCGTCCATGTTGCCGCTCTCAAGCATGGCGTGCCAGGCGGTGAGCG